>CAYMRB010000370.1:0-10267 GCA_964392615.1 uncultured Planctomycetia bacterium
TGAAGAGCGCGAAGACGAGGTTCACGACGGCCAAGCTTTCGGCGAACGGGGCAAACCACGGCGCGACGGCCGCCGCGGGCACGAGTGCGAGAATGGCCCAGAAGCTCGCGGCGAGCGCGAGACTGACGAGCGGTCCCGCTATCGCGATCACGAACTCCTGGATCGGACGCTCCGGCATGCGCTCGAGGAAGGCGATGCCGCCGATCGGCGTCAGCAGGATGTGCCGCGTCGGGATGCCGAAGCGCCGCGCCGCCAGCGAGTGACCGAGCTCGTGCAGGAGCAGACACGCGTAGATCGCGGCCGCCAGCGCGACCAAGGCCATGACGCCGACCAGCGAGCCTCCGGAAAAGAAGGCGTACAGCAGGACGAACAGGAACAGCGTCCCATGCACGCGGACCGGGATCCCGAAGGCGTCGAACAAGTGGTAAGAGCGAAACACGGTGGATACCTCCCTGCTTGCCTCGTGGCCGCACCGATGCAAGCCGCCGGCCGCGGCGCGCGTTCGGAGACGCCGCACCCCAGTCTGTCGTCCCGAAGCGCCCTCGACGCCAGAAAAAACGTCGCGGCCCCGAGAATCCACGCCTCGCCTGTCGGGGACGCGCAGCGCGCGAGCTGCCAGATTGACAGCCAGGAGCACTTCGCCCGCGCTTCCGGCAGCCGTCGTGCGAACCTCCCGCGTCGCCCTCTTCACCATTAATTCATGATGGCCACATACGCCCATCACCACACCCCTGTAGGTTCCCTCGCTCGTTCTCCATGAGCTCTCACGAGTCGAGATCGAGCCGATGCCTCGGCAACGCTGCCGAGAGACCGGCACAACGAGTGGATCCATCAGGAGGTTCTCGATGTCGCCCACCCGGGTCACCCTGTCTGTCGCCATGGCGCTCTGTGCTGCCTCGCTGCTCGCTTCCTGCACTCAGGGGATGAACGCAGGCGAAACAGCAGGCGATGAGATCGTGCTCATCAACCGTCAGAACAGCTCGGGAACGTACAAGTACTTCCAGGAGACTGTCCTCGACAAGAACGACTTCAAGGCGAACACGAAGGATCAGTCGGGCTCCCAGGCTGTTGTCGATCTCGTCGGCACGATGCCGCTCGCGATCGGCTACAGCGGCATGGGCTACAAGACCGACGCGGTCAAGTTCCTGAAGGTCTCGACGGAGAAGGGCGGCGAGGCTCAGCGCCCGACCGTCGCGAACGCGCAAAGCGGCGCCTACCCGATCACGCGCCCGCTGCAGATCTACACGAAGGGCCAGCCCGAGGGCCCGATCGCTCACTACGTGCAGTGGATGCTCTCGGAAGAGGGCCAGAAGATCGTCGCGGACAAGGGCTACGTGCCGCTTCCCCCGCAACCGATCACCGCTGCCGATCCGACCGAAGCGGCGTCGTTCCAGGTGACGGGCTCGGACACGATGGTCCAGCTCGCCCAGGCGTGGGCCGCGGCCTACAACAAGAAGTACCCGCAGGTCAAGGTGCAGGTCTCCGGCGGCGGCTCCGGCGGCGGGATCACGGCCATGATGGAGGGCACGGTCGATATCGCGAACGCCAGCCGCAAGATGAAGGCCTCCGAGATGGCGAAGGCGCAGCAGAAGGGCATCGAGCCGATCGAGTTCGAGGTCGGCAAGGACGCGCTGGCGGTCTACGTCCACAAGGACAACCCTCTCGACGAGATCTGCATTCCCGAGCTCGCCGAGATCTACGCCGAAGGCGGCAAGATCTCTCTCTGGCAGCAGATCACCGGCTACCCGCAGAAGCAGTAGTCCCGTTCGAGCGAGACGCACGGCCGCGAAGCAACGCGGCGTGCGTCCCGCTCGATGTCGTGTTCGTGTAGTCCCCCCCGCAAGCGAGCGCGCGACGCGTGATCCGATTCCTCGACAGATTCGAGAAGGTCATCGAGACGCTGATCCGCCTCAGCGGCTGGAGCGCGATCTTCTTCGTGTTCTGCATCTTCGTCTTCATCTTCAAGGAAGGCGGACCGTTCCTGTGGAACGCGGTCGAGTACTCGACGGGCGACCGCGAGTACCCGGCAACGGTGGACCGACCGGCGCAGACCCTGCCGGCGATCGTCTTCGAGGAGATGCCCTACGACGTCCCGGAGGACACCTTCCTCGAGAGGATCACGACGGCTGGCGCTGACGGACGCATCGCCGGCTACCGCGATATTCGGATCGAGTCGGACGACGGCGAGGAAGGCACGGGACAAGTCCTCTACGTCGTCTACTTCGAGCCGGGAACCGACCTCGAGAAGGCCCACGGCCAGCTTGTCGAGGTCTACCCCCTGCGCGAAGACAAGAGCCATGTGAAGGAGTTCTTCGCGAGCAAGCAGTGGAAGCCGACCTCGGAGAAGCGCAGGGTCTTCGGCATCGTCACGCTGGTTGTCGGCACGCTGTCGGTGACCGTCTTGGCAATCCTTATCGCCGTGCCCTTCAGCCTCGGCGCTGCGATCTTCGTGTCGGAGTTCTGCTCCGGCAAGCTCAAGGAGACCCTGAAGGTCCTGATCGAGCTGCTCGCGGCGATCCCATCCGTCGTGTGGGGCTTCATCGGCTACACGATTCTCAACGTCGTGATCATGCAGATCACGGGCTTGAACTCGGGCCTGAACCTCCTCAACGGCGGGTTGGTGCTGGCGCTGATGAGCGCGCCGATCATCGTCTCGCTCTCCGAGGACGCGCTGAAAGCCGTGCCTGACTCGTACCGCGAGGCGGCCGTAGCGCTCGGCGCAAGTCGCTGGCAGATGATCTACAAGGTCCTGCTACCCGCCGCGAAGAACGGTTTGCTCGCCGCGGTGCTGCTCGGCGTCGGACGCGCGATCGGCGAGACGATGGCGGTCCTCATGGTCACGGGACATCAGGCGACCATACCGGGCAGCTTCTTCGACTCGGTGCGAACGATGACCGCAACGATCGCGGCGGAGATGGGCGAAACGTCGCAGGGCGATGGACACTACCGCGCGCTGTTCCTGATCGGGATCGTGCTAATGATCTTCACGTTCGTCATCAACTTCACGGCCGACCTGATCGTGAAGGGAATCCGGGGGAGGGAGAATGCCTGATCCGAGCCCCGCAGCGGCAACCGCCGGCGCCGAACGCGAGGTGTTCGCCGCGACGGAGAACACGCTCCGCAAGACGCGCTTCGAGAACCGGGTCAGGGGAATCCTGGCCACGGGGACCGTCCTCTTGATCCTGCCCCTCATCGGCATCGTCATCACGCTGATCGTGAAGGCCTTCCCGATCCTGGGTATCGATTTCCTGTGGCAGAACCCCGGCGAGGACATGGTCTCCGGCGGCATCTGGGCGCCGCTGATCGGGACGTTCTACATCGTCTTCTTCTCGCTGCTGGTCGCCGCGCCGGTCGGAATCCTGGCCGGTGTCTACCTCAACGAGTACGCGCCGGACAATTGGTTCACGCGCATCGTCAGCCTGGGCGTGGTCAACCTGGCCGGAGTCCCCAGTATCGTCCACGGCCTCTTCGGCTACGGCGCCCTGGTGATCTTCATGGGGTGGGACCGCTGCATCCTCGCGGCGTCGGTCACGATCGCCATCATGACGATGCCCGTCATCATCACGGCGACGCGTGAAGCGCTCGCCGCGGTGCCGATGTCGTTCCGAGAGGCGTGCTGGAACATGGGCGCGACGCGCTGGCAGACGATCCGCTCGGTCGTGCTGCCGAACTCCGTGAGCGGCATCCTCACGGGCGTCATTCTCGAAGTCTCCCGCGCCGCGGGCGAGACGGCGCCGATTCTCTTCACTGGCGCAGCGTACTTCATGCCCGTCTCCGACGACGGCTGGGGGAAGGTCTTCCCCTACTCGCCGGGCGATCAGTGCATGGCGCTCTCCTACCACCTGTACACGTTGAGCAAGCAGGTCGCGAACGTACCGCCGGAGCTCAAGTACGGCACGGCTGTCGTGTTGATCGGGCTCGTCCTTCTCGTCAACACGACGTCGATCAGCTTGCGCGTCTACCTCCGATCGCGAAAGAAATGGTGATGTCCGACGTGACGGGAAACGACAACGGCTCGAGGCGGGCCAAGATCTCCTTTCGCGACGTCCGCGTACACTACGACGACAAGGTCGCTCTCGAGGGGGTCAACCTCGAGATTCCCGAGAAGTCGATCTTCGGCGTCATCGGACCCGCGAACTCCGGCAAGACGACGTTCCTGAAGTGCATCAACCGGACCATCGACTTCGTGACGATTTCGCAGGTCCGAGGCGAAGTCTGCGTCGACGGAGTCGACGTCCGCAAGATGAGCAACGTATACAAACTCCGCCGGCGCATCGGCATGGTCTTTCCGCTGCCGGTCGGCTTGCCGTTCTCGATCTACGATAACGTCGCGTACGCGCCGCGCATGTCCGGCATGCGGAACAAAAGCCAACTGGACGAGCTCGTCGAACGGTGTCTCCGCCAGGCGGCGCTGTGGGACGAGGTGAAGGACCGGATGAAGCAGCTCGGCACGAAGCTGTCCGGCGGCCAACAACAGCGGCTGACGATCGCGCGAGCCCTGTCGCACCAGCCAGAGATCCTGTGCCTCGACGAGTTCTCGATCGCGGTCGATCCCGTCACGACGATGAAGATCGAGGATGTCCTCGTCGAGCTGAAGAAGGACATCACGATCATCCTGGTCACCAACCTCGTCCAGCAGGCGCGCAGGCTGTCGGAGAAGGTCGCCTTCTTCAACGCGTCGCAGCTCGTCGAGGTCGACGACGCGGAGGTGATCTTCTCCGAGGAGCCCGCCCAGAAGTTGACGTTCGATTACGTGAGAGGCCACTTCGGATGAGCGGCTCCCCGACGAACTCCGGCAGCGCAACTGGACTCGAGTACAGCATCGAGACGACGGATCTCAATCTCTGGTACGGGGACTTCCAGGCGCTCATGGACGTGACGGTGAAGATCCGACAGGGGATCATCACCGGCCTGATCGGCCCGTCGGGATGCGGCAAGACGACGCTGCTGCGCTGTTTCAACCGGCTCAACGAGCGTTACGGCAACGTCACGACGACCGGCGCGATCGACATCCTCGGACGGAACATCTACGACCCGGGCGTCGCTCTCGAAGAGCTCCGAAAGAGCGTCGGGATGGTATTCCAACGGCCGAATCCTCTGCCGATCTCCATCTACCAGAACATCATCTTCGGACTTCGTGTCCACTCGCGCGGTCGCGAGGTCAGGAAGGCCGAGCTCGACGCACACGTCGAGAAGTCCCTGCGCCAGGTGTTCCTCTGGGACGAGTTCAAGGACAAGCTGAAGAACAAGGCGACGACTCTGACGCTCGAGCAGCAGCAGAAGCTGTGCATTGCGCGCCTCCTGCCGCTGAAGCCGAAGGTGATCCTCATGGACGAGCCGTGCTCGGCCCTCGACGCTGAGGGGACCGAGGCGATCGAGGACCTGATGGCGAGCCTGCGGGAGCACTACACGATCGTCATCGTCACGCACAACATGGCTCAAGCCCGGCGGGCCACCGACGAGTGCATCTACATGCTGATGGGCAAGCTCGTCGAGCACGGTCCGACGCTCGATCTCTTCCTGCGTCCGAAAGAGCAGGAGACCGAGATGTACGTGGAGGGTCGTTACGGGTAGCAGGCCGTCGAGACAGGGGGCTACTCGTTCACCTGCGCGTGGCGGTTCTTGCGAGCGCGTTTCTCGCGTGGCTCGTCCTTGACCAAGCTCCGATAGACGCGGTGGGCGCTCGCCTCGAGGTCGATCGTTTCCTCGATCGTGCCGACGTCGCCGGGAAGGACGGCGATGCGATCGCCAAGCCGCTTGACCAGCTTGCGGCCGCGCCGCCCTTCGACCTCGCTCTCCGCGGCGAGCACGAAGTCGAAGCGCCGTAGAGCGCGCGAATGGAGTGCGCCGAAGACCGAGACGTGAAAACCGTCGACCTCGAGCCCCAAGCACGTACTGACGAGCCGGAACTCGCCCGGTGGAAACGTGCGGGACGCGACGAATGTCGACTTGTAGTCGTGCGTGTGAACGATGTCCACGCCAGCCTGACGCGCGCGCTCGCGCAGGTCGCGGTTGCGTGCACCGCTCAAGAACATCGGGTACTCGAGAACCCCGGCCTGGACGCCGGCTCGCCCGGCTTCGTCGATCAGCGCGATCTCCTCGGACTCCCTCGACACGAGGCAGCACAACGCCGCGTCATAGCCTCGATGCTGCGACCCTTCGAGCATCGGAAGGATGACGGACTCGGCCTTGTAGAGCTGTTTCGGACAGACGAGATGAAGAACGCGCATGCTCCGGTTTCCGCCCCTCGAGGACTGACCCGTACGACTCGGCCTGGTGGCAATGTCTGTCGGAGTATACACGGGCGGTTGGCGTTTGCCGTACGCCGATTCAGCGGGCGCCTACCAGCCCGCTGAAAAAGGCGAATCGATCCTGTACGAAACGACTCGCCCTCGCGCTCGAAGCCCATCTTCTATGGACTGTTCTCGGAACGTTCACGCCGACGAATCCGCGAGTCGCGAGTCTCCGCATGTGGATGCGGCGCTCCGACACGTGATAGGTTCTTCGACCATGGAAACGCCGGCCCCTCTGATCGCTGCGATTCGCGCGGAGCTCAAGCGGCATCGGGCCCCACTGCCCGCGCAGATTCGGGCCCTGTCGCGACTGTTCCAGCTCTTCACGACCGACCGCGGCCGCCTCGGCACGTTCTCCTATCTGGACGACCCGGCGTTGCGTGGAGCGTATCTCCGCTATCACCTGCCGCTCAACGCGGTGCGCTCGCTGTGCGTCCTGCGCGAGCTCGTCGCGGTCGATCCCGCGCTGGCGCGCACGACGCGGAACATCGTCGATCTCGGCGCCGGCCCGGGCAGCTCGAGCGTCGCATCGCAGCTCGTTCTCGAGGCAGCGCAGCTCGAGTTCGTGCTCACCGACCGCAGCCAGAAGACGCTCGGAATCGGGAGACGCATCCTCGCGGCCTGTGCCGAGGCCATGGGCCGCCCGGCACCGCGTGTTCACAGCGTCGCGCGACGCCTTCCGGCGCTGCCGCGCATCCCCGACGACTCGATCGTCTGGCTGTCCATGGTCGTCAACGAGCTCGCGGCGCGACGCGGCCGAGACGAGGAGCTGGCGCTGCTCTTCGACCGACTCGCGGATAGCGTTCCGCCGAGCTCGACGGTCGTCATCGTCGAACCGGCGCTGCGCGTGCCGGGCCTGCGGCTGCTTCGCCTGCACGATGAGCTGCTGCAGTCCGGACGCTGGCAGGTCGTCGCTCCGTGCACGCACCAGCATGCGTGCCCGCTCTTGAGCGAGAGCGGTCGGCCGTGGTGCCACTTTCACGTCGACTGGACTCCGGGGCGCTTCGTCGATGCGATCGCCGCGCCCCTCGGCCTCGGGGACGACAGCGCGGCCCTCGCGTGGCTCGCACTGCGGCCGACGACGCGCGACGGTCAGCCGCCGTCATCGCCAGCGGCTCGAGTCATCGGCGACCCGATGAACGTCCGAGGCGGACGCCGCGGCGTCTACGCGTGCCAAGACGGCAAGCGGCGAACGCTCGAGACCGGCGGCACCGCGGACATCGGTCGCGGCGATCGCGTGCTGACCCCGCCCGGCAAGCGGGTGACCGTCGACGGCCGCTGGTCCGGCCGACGAGACGGCTGATCGTCCCCTGTCCGACGGATCGTCGGCCGACGAAAAAAGGCGCGGGGCCGCCGGTCGCAACGGACTCGACGGCCTCGCGCCACGCCGCAGCTGGCTCGTGCGGCGTCCCCCAACCAACGCGCGAATCAGACCTCGTTCGGCACCACGAACGGCTCGCGGGCCGGACGCGTCATCATCGCGTTCGCCGTCGCATCCTTCGGGCATGTCTCCGTGTCGGGATCGAACTCGATCGTCCGCCCGACGCGGTACGCGACGTTCGCCAGGTGGCAGAGCACCGACGATTTGTGGCCCTCTTCGATCGGCGCGTTGAGCATCTCGGGCTTGCGGGCGCGCACGGCCTCGATGAAGTTCGCGAAGTGATCGCCGCCGGAGCTCCCCGACGGGCCGGGCTTGCGGTCGCGGCCGAGGTACGTCCGGTACGCGCTGTAGCTCGGGATCACCATGTGGCCTTCGGAGCCGTAGAAGATGATGCCGACGCCGTTGCCGCGCGCGCCGATCTCGCCCTCCGCGTTCGTCATCCAGTGGCGTACCTCGAAGACGAGCATCTTCTCCTCGTCGGGGTACTCGAACGTCGTGACGAGGGAGTTGGGCGTCTCCTGGTCGTCCTCGAACATGAAGTGTCCGCCCATCGACTGGGCCTTCGTCGGCAGGTCGACTCCGAGGCCCCAGCGCGCGACGTCCATCTGATGCACGCCCTGGTTGCCGATGTCGCCGTTGCCGTAGTCCCAGTGCCAGTGCCAGTTGTAGTGGAACCGGTTGCGCGTGTAGCGGCGCGCAGGGGCCGGGCCGAGCCACAGGTTGTAGTCAACCTCCTTCGGCGGCTGCTCCGCGGACTTGCGACCGATCGTGTTGCGCCACTTGTAGCACAGGCCACGCGCCATGTAGACGTCGCCGATCACACCCTCCTCGAGCTTCTCCATCGCCTCGCGGATGGACGCCGAGCTGCGAATCTGGGTACCGTGCTGGACGACGCGCTTGTACTTGTCCGCGGCTTCGACGAGCTTGCGGCCCTCGAAGACGTTGTGCGAGCAGGGCTTCTCGATGTAGAGATCCTTACCCGCCTGGCATGCCCAGATGCCGATCAGCGAGTGCCAGTGATTCGGCGTCGCGATGCCGACGACATGAATCGACTTGTCCTCGAGCAGCTTGCGGACGTCCTGGTAGCCCTTCACGGGCTTCTTGAAGCCCTTGCGCCGCCGGTCGATCTCGCGCGTGTCCACGTCGCACAGAGCGACGACCTCGACGTCCTTCTGGCCGCCCAATCCGCCGATGTGGCTGCCGCCGCGTCCGCGCAGCCCGACGACAGCCGCCTGGATCCGCTCGTTCGCTCCCAGGGCGCTCGCCGTCTCACCGACGCTCATGGCGAGCGCGGCACCGGCGGCGGCGGTGGAGGCCGTCTTCAGGAACTTGCGACGATTCACCGTGTTCATTCCACGTCTCCTGTGCGATGCGGTGACCTTTTTCTGACCTATCACGATAGCAGAGCGCCGCGCGCTGCCACAGCGGAAAGGGCCTCTGCCTCGTACTTGCCGCGATCTCCCTACTCGTTCCGCACGGGATTCGTCAATTGGCCGATGCCCTCGACCTCGATCGTGATCTCGTCGCCATCCTTCAGGACGACCGGCGGCTTGCGAGCGAATCCGACTCCCTGCGGCGTGCCGGTCAGGATGACCGTGCCGGGCAGGAGCGTGGTGCCCTGGCTGAGGAACTCGATGAGCGTCGGGATGTCGAAGATCATGTCCGACGTCGTCCAGTCCTGCATCACCTCGCCGTTGAGGATCGTCTTGATCTTCAACGCGTTCGGGTTCGGGATGTCGTCGGGAGTCACGAGGTACGGCCCGAGCGGGCAGAACGTGTCGAAACTCTTGCCGCGGTTCCACTGGCTCCCACCCTTGTTGATCTGCCAATCGCGGCCGCTGACGTCGTTCGCGCATGTGTAGCCGAGCACGTAGTCGAGGGCTTCGTCCCGCGAGACGTTTTTCGCCGCCTTGCCGATCACCACGGCGAGCTCGCACTCGTAGTCGACCGTGTCGGGCTCGATTCGCGGGATGAGAATCGGGTCACCGGGGTTGTTGACCGAGCTGGTCAGCTTGATGAACAGCACGGGGTACTCCGGCGGACTCATGCCGCTCTCCTCGGCATGCTTCCGATAGTTGAGCCCGATGCACAGGATGTTGCTCGGATCGACGGGCGCCAGCTGCTTCGCGATCGTCGCGACCTCGTCGGTCACGCGCCACTCGCCAAACAGACTGCCCTCGATGATCCTCGCAGTGGTATCCGAGACCGATTCCCCCACGCGCTCCGCGCCTGCGTCGTCGATGAAACGAACGATCTTCATCGTCGGGTCAACTCCTTGTCGGTAGTGCTACGCATTATCGCGCCTGACTGTACCACGCCCGGCCGATTGCGGTCGAGTCCACCAAGGCCTCGAGCCGATGACTGGTTGGGGCTCGGGACGCAGCCCATAGCTGCCGTGACCGTTTCCGGAACGCGCGTTCCGGCGAGCCTCGGGAACGGAATCGGCGCAAGAGACCGGAGTGTTCGAACTTGGCTCGCGAACGCAGCACGTCAGGGAAAAACGCCGGTCTCCCCACGGGCAGCGTGCGGGTCAGGAACCGCATCGCGAAGCTCGGCGCGCTGGCGACCGTGCTGGAGGAGGCGGCGGGAGCGC
>CAYMRB010000371.1:0-10179 GCA_964392615.1 uncultured Planctomycetia bacterium
TCGTCCCGGTGTCGCGGCGTCGGGAGCCGCGCGGCAGCGCGCCGAAGCCTGCGGCCGTGCAGGAGAACGTCGGCGCGGACAAGCCCGCGGTGCAGGCCCCGGCCGCGATCCGCGCGCGCATCGAGAGGTCGCTCGTCGTCCTCGAGCTGAAGAACGCAGCAGGGCGGCCGCTGCGCGAGATCCGGGCGGTCGTCGTCAGCGCGGACGGCGTCGTGATCTGTCGCTTCACTCCGCTGCTCGGAGCGCACGGCGGCGATTGTCGTATCGTCGATCCGACGGCGCGATCGGAGCGCCTGCCGATCGCGGGCATCGTCGCGTGGGACATCGAGAGGGACCTCGCCGTCGTGCGCACGCAGCGGCCGCGGTCGCCGCTCGAGGCCGTGTCGATTCACGGCGCCGAGCCCGACGTGGAGACTGGCGACGCGGAGGAGATCGTCACGGAGCTCGAGGTCGACGATCGCGTCTACGCGTTCAGCGGGCACCGCTTGCGCGAGAGCGCGGTCTCGGATCCGTTCTTCCAGACGGTCGGCGGGCGCACCGGCGTGCGGCTCGCCGCGGTGCCGCCGGTGGTTCCGGAGACGTTTCTCGCCGTGGACGCGTTCGGCCGCCTCATCGGTCTCTGCCGGCCGCTGGTCGCCGGGTCGATCGTCGACGGGGGAGCCGCGGCCGTCACCGGGCGATCGCATCGCGTGTTCGTCGACCGGGCCGTCGCGGTTGCGGCGTCCATCGAATTGCCCGTCACGACGACATTGCGCGAGAACACGCTGCGCTTCTGGGAGGGGACATTCGCCGACCTGAACGCGCGAGCCAGGCGGGAGTACGCGGCGAAGCGCTGGGGTGCGGCGATCGCGCTCCTCCTGCAAGCGATCGAGCGCGCGCAAGTCGAAGGCGTCGACGACGAGGCGCGTCTGGCGGAGATCGATCGGCTCCTGCGCGAGGCCTACATCGCCGAGGGGCAGCGACTGACGACGGCGAACCGCTTCTCGGAGGCCGCCGAGATCGCCGCGGCCGGCCTCGAGGCGTTTCCCGACGACGTGTCGCTATGGCATTTGCTCGCCAACGCGCGACTCGAGCTGCGGCTGTGGCCGGAGAGCATCGAGGCGCTCTTGCGGATCCGTGAGCTCGAGGGGCCCGGCCGCGTCGACGAGCCGCTGGTGATGGCGTACCTCGAGCTGGTCGACGGCGCGCGCAAGGCGCAGGACGACGCGCGCATGGAGACAGCGCTGATCGAGGCCATCGACAACGTGCCCGGCTCCGGTATCCTGCACTTCGCGCTCGGCAAGCTGTACGCGGAGTGGGAGGCGCACGACGACGCGATCCGGCTGCTCGAGGAGGCGCGGCGCCTCGATTCGAGCCTGGCCGATCAGGCCGACGTGCTGCTCGGGAAGATCGACGACGTGCTCAAAATGCGCGACGCGGTCGTCATCGCGATTCCGCCCGGCTCGAGCACGATCCGCACGCCGGCCCGCGTCGACGGTCGGATCGACGTGTCGTTCATCGTCGACACCGGCGCGACGTACACGGCGCTGCCCGAGCGGATCGTCAAGAGCCTCGGCTACGACCTCAAGCGGGCCGAGCAGGTCTCGGTCAAGACGGCCGCCGGACACGTCCGCGTGCGCCGGATCCAGCTGCGCTCGCTCGACTTGCAGGGCTACGTCGTGCGCAACCTCGACGCGCTCGTCTTGCCGAAGAGCGCCGGCGACGTGAGCCTGCTCGGGCTCAACTTCCTGAACTTCTTCCGCTACGAGGTGGACGCGAAGCGGGGGGAGTTCCGGCTGGAGCGGCAGTAGGCGAGTCGGCGTCGGCGGGCTGAAGTTGGCGACGCAGCTCGAGCACGCGTCGGCCCTCCGCGCCCTCGGTCTCCGCTGCAGCGAGCGCGTCGCGGGCTTCGTCGAGGTCTTCGAGGACGGCGCAGGCCCGGGCCCGCATGAGGTACGAGTTGCGAAGTTGCTTCGCGCCTCGAGGCGCGGCGAGGTCGAGCAGCTCGAGCGCGCGTCGAGCGTTCGGCTTCTCCGGGACGAGGGGATAGAGCAGTGCGCCGGCGCCGGCGAGGTCGTGTCTCGTGTCTCGGCCGTACCACTGGACGATGCGCACGGCGCGCTCCGGATTCTCCCGAACGCGAACCGCTAGAAGCAGCAGGCGCAGGGGCTGGGCGGATTCGGGGTGGTCCTTCTCGTGTCGGTTGAGGAGCTTCATCGCCTCGTCGCATCGATCGAGTACGGCCAAGCACCACGCGCGCGACATCGCGATGACGACATCGTTCGCGCCATTCGCCTCGGACGCTGCGTCGACGGATGCGAGAGCGCGTTGGGCGTCGCCGGTCTCCAGCAGGGCCTCTGCGCGCTGCAGATAGACGTCGGAGGTCGGGTAGATCGAGCGCCCGGTCGAGATCGGCCAGGACGGCAGCGACGCGGTCAAGGTGGAGCTGATACGTCGCGTAGGCCCGGTTCAGGAATGCGTTACGGTTCTCCTCGTCGAGCCGGAGCGCTTGGTTCGCGAGCTCCAGAGCGAGTTCATACCTCTTTTCCCGCAGACGGGTCGCCGAAAGATTGCCCAGCAGGCCCGCCACGAGCTGCTGCTTCGTGCGGTTGCGGAGGTACACGCCCTGCTCGAGCGACGTCGGGGGGATTGCGTGTCCGCAGTGTCCTTCGACGTAGTACGCATCCGACTTCTCCGCGCCTCGTTCGGTCAACTCCAGGTTCTGCTGCTGGGCGCCGTCGTCGTACCGAACGAAAACGTGATTCGGCGTGAAGACCGGGTACAGAGGCAGGTCGAGCCTCTCGGCCACGGCGATGTAGAGCGACGCATACCCGAGGCAATTGCCGACATCGCACCTCAGAACGAACGGCAGGAACGAATCCAGCCGCCGCTTCAGCACGTCGTACGGCCGCGCCTTCTGCTTGCGCAGCAAGAACGCGTTCAGCTCTTGGATCACCGCGCGGGGATCGTTGCGCTCGCCGAGTCGCCGTCGCAGGCCGGTCGCGAGTCGCCACAGCCGTTCGAGGTGGAACGGTCTGTCTTCCGGCTCGTCGAACAGCAGCGCCGCGCCGGCGAAGTCGAGGTCACTCTCCGCGGTCTGGACGATGTCCTCGAAGGTCTGGCACGCGAGCTCGCCTCGTCGTTGCGCGCTGCCGAGGTACTCGCGCCGCGCGGTCTCGAAGGACGAGGTCAGGAGCTCGGGATGCTCGGCAAGCCGGCGGAAGAGATCCTCGTGCGCGGTGATCGAGGCCTGTTCGCCGCCCTCGTCGAGATCGTACGGATAGGGCTCGCACACGCGTCGGCGACGGCCCGGAGACAGACGAACGCGTGCTCGGACTCCGCGTTCTTCGCGGGCGGAGCCGTGTGGACGATGTCGTGACTTCTCGGCTCGTAGCGGTCGAACAGGAGCTTCAGAAGCGGCAGCGCTCCCCGCGGTCCGAGCCCGTCCATCTCGCGGTCGAGCGCGCTCCAGTCCGGGTCCGGGACGACCTCCAGCTCGACGAGCACCGTCTCGGTTCCATCGGCCCAGTGGACCGGCGGCAGTCGGTTGACTCGCGGCGGTGCTGCCGCCTGTAGCGACGCGACAATCGCCGCGCCCGCCTCGTCCAGCTCGGCGTAGCGCGACGCGGGGGCCGGCTCGACGGGCTCGACAGCCTCGACCGCCGCGACAGGGTCGACCGCCGGTTCGTCGACACAGCCGACCACGCTCACGCAGAGCGCGCCGACGAGAAGACTCCACACGCGGAGCGAATCGCCGCGTTGGTTCGACATGCGGATCTCCTGGCCACAAACGCGTCGGACCGCCGAGCCGGTGAGGCCCCTCGAGGACGCCCGCCATTCTCCGCAAAGACACGCGTCGTTGCAATGGTCCCGAGCGCCCCGGGGCGCCCTCGACGCGTCGATAGTCGTTGCACTCCCACCGCGCTCGCGTAGCATCGAACGCGGTCGAAGGGTGCCCGAGGGGGCCCGGTCTCGAATCGCTACCGAGAGCGCTCCGCCGCACTGCTCGAACGGAGCCGATGTGCGATCGGCATTCTCGGGCGAGCCTACTCATCAAGAGGGAGATCCCATGCAACGACGCAACGCGAGGGGAAGAGGCGAGCTGCAGGCTGGCTGCTGGTCGTTCGTACTGGCCCTTCTGACGGTCGCGCCGCTCTCGGCCGACGTCTTCTTCGAAGACGACTTCGAGAACCCGGACTACCTCGACGAGTTCGACGTCGCTGACGACGAGGCGATCCAGTTCGAGGGCGGCTGGCTGTTTGTCGACGAGAACGATCCCATCGAGGCTTCGACGTGGACCGGGACGAATCCTCTGGGGCGCGGCAACCCGCTCGGCGAGCACGGCTTCCCGTCGGATGGCCTGTTCCTGATCTCCGACTCCGACTTCGGCGGCGCTGGAGGACTGGAGAACCCGCCCGGGTCGGGGATGTCACACGACGCGTGGAGCCCCGTGATCGACTGCACGGAGGCCGACGCCGTGTGGCTTCACTTCGACTGCGTCGCCGAGCTCAACAACAACGGGCAAGCCATCTTCGACGTCGACATCTCCGGTGACGATGGCGTGAGCTGGACCAACGTGTTTCGCCGCGTCGCCCCGGCGCGGACGGCCGAGCCGTTTCCGGACAACGACAACGCCGACGGATTCATCGGCCGTCTCCACCTCGATCTGACCGAGTGGGCCGCGGGCGAGGAGATTCGCATCCGTTGGCGGCACTTCGAGCCGAGCTGGGACTGGTGGATCGCGATCGACAATGTCATCGTCGACGATCAACCCGGCCCGCAGGGCGTCGCGGCCGATCCTCCCGAGGGGCGTGCCGTCGTGTTGATGGCGACCGAGACGTTTTCCGGCGGCATTCCGGACAGCTGGGAGATCCGCTCCGAGATCGATCCTCCGAACGAGGGAACCGAAACCTGGCACACGACCGACAAGGGCGGGCGTTACGTGCCCGGGGCCGTAAGCCAGAAGGGTGTCAACCGACTCGGCCATCCGGAGCCGGAACCGAACTTCGCGATCATCGACTCGGACGCCAACCCGGACCCCGCCGAGAACGAGTACCTGTTGACGCCCAGCATCGACTGCTCCTGCGCCGAGCGAGTGTTTCTGCACCTCAAGGAGGAGGCGCTGATGTACGGCGGTATGGTCGCGGCGGAGGTCCTCGTCAGCGTCGACGGCGGCGTGGAGTTCGAGCCGGCGCCGCTCTTCACGCACACGGAGGGCATGCTGACGAACTCCTTCGATGTGGACGAGGAGCCGTTTTACGCCGAGCGCGTGTTCGAGGTGCCCGTCGCGGCACAGGAGAGCGAGGTCGTGTTCGCGTTCCACTTCGAGGGGCCCGGCAATCAGTGGTGGTGGGCGGTCGACGACGTGCAGGTGACGGCGGTCGATCTCGATGACGACTGCACGAGCTGCGGTAGCTGCGTGCAGCGGGGATTCCGCAGCGGCGGCTTCGATCCGGCGACCGGCGAGGTCGCGATGAGCTGGATCGGGCTCGCCGGAGACACGCGGCACGTCGTTCATCGCGAGGGCGAGGTGATCGCGGAGCTCGAGGGCGACGTCACGACGTTCACGGACAATCCGCCGCCGCTTCCCGACGTCGAGTGCGTCACGTATCGACTGGAGAGCTTCGCGGGCGACGAACCGTGTACCCAGTGCGAGATCTGCGTGCCGGCCCGCTCGTGTCCGCGCGATCTGCGGTGCTGCTACGATCGGGACACGGGTGAGGTCGAGCTGAGCTGGACGAACGGCGTCAACGTCGACGGCTCGGCATGGCGTATCCGCCGCGACGGCGTCCCGCTGACGTCGGCGCGTCTGACGGACAGCAGCTACACCGACACGCGGGCCGATCCGGGACGCCACGAGTACACGCTCGAGCTCCAGGGCGGCAACGCGGCCCAGTGTCCGGACCTGCCGCTCACTTGCAGCGTCCTCGTTCCGGGCGGCGAGATCCTGTTCTACGACGACTTCAACTGCTACGTCGACGACGGCGACGTGGAGGACACCGGTTGGGCGTTCGTGGAGGAGAACGACCCGATCGAGGCGTCGGTCTGGACGATCACGAATCCGTTCGAGCGCGCCAACCCGCCGACCGAGGACGGGTCGCCATCGACCGGAGGATTCCTGATCTCCGATTCGGACTTCGGCGGCGCGGGTGGCGCCGTCGGCGACACGCCCGGCAGCGGCATGTCGCACGACCTCTGGTCTCCGGAGATCGATTGCTCGGAGGCGGACAGCGTGTGGGTGCACTTCGACTGCAGCGCGCAGCTCAACAACAACGGCGAGGTGATCTTCGACGTCGACGTGTCGACCGACGACGGCGCGGCCTGGGTCAACGTCTTCCGGCGCATCGCTCCGGGACGCACCGTGGCGCCGTTCCCGACCGAGGAGAACGTCGACGGCTTCTTCGGCCGCCTGCACATCGACGCGACCGCGGCAGCGGCCGGAGAGAGCAGCGTCCGATTCCGGCTGCGTCAGTTCGAGCCGAACTGGGACTGGTGGATTGCGATCGACAATTTCCTGGTCGACACCGTGCCGCGCGTCGGGGGCGAGACGATCGTGTTCGAAGAGGACTTCTCGTCCGGAATCGGCGGCGAATGGGAGCTGCGGACGCCCGATCCGTTCGGACAGTGGGTCGGGAACGACGAGTGCTTCCTCCTGGGCGACACCGACACGTCGCTGCATCATTTCGGCACCGAGTACGCGGGCGTCTGTGTGCAGGCGGTGGACGAGTACCTCGTCTCGCCGATCCTCGATCTCGAGGAAGAGGAGACGGTCTGGCTGCACGTGAAATCGGCGATCCACATGGGCGTGACGCCGGCCGAGATCCTCTACAGCCTCGACGCGGGCGACACGTTCACGACACTGTTCCGCTACGACCAGCAGAGCCTCTTCGATCCGCTCGAAGATCCGTTCTACGGCGAGTACATCTTCGCCGTGCCCGAGGCCGCGGGCGAGTCGGACGTCGCGTTCGCATTCCACTTCGGCGGCGAGGGGGCTCTTGTCGAGGGGTGGTGGGCGATCGACGACGTGATGGTCACGAGCGGCGGTCCGGCGGCCACGGGTGTGGGGCCGTTCGTGCGCGGCGACTGCAATGGCGACGGCCGTACACTCGGTCAGGTTGCCGATGCGGTCTTCATGCTCAACTTCAACTTCACCGGCGGTCCGGCGCCGGCGTGTCTCGCAGCGTGCGACGTCAACGGCGACGGCCGGTTCCAGGGAGCGGTGACGGATGCGATCGCGATTCTGAACTTCAACTTCCTCGGCGGCCCGCCCCCGGTGGCACCGTTCCCGGAATGCGGGACGAGCGACGCGGCGAGCGATTTGGCGCTCGGATGCGAGACGCCGTTCGATTGCCCGTGATATCCTGATCACTCGTGACGATTCCGACCGTCCGTCGACTTCGGAGAGACCTCGACATGTCCGCAGTTCGTCGCGTCGCCGCAGGCTGGCTCGTGGTGGCGTCTGTCTTGGCGGGGGGGGCCGGTCGCGGCGAAGTCCTGCAATGGGACTTCGACGGTGACCTCGCATCGTCGACGGGTCACGCTGCTCTCGTCCCCGCAGCGTCGGCGCCGGCGAGCTCGCCCTCGGTGGCCTTCGGCACTGCGAATGTCGGTGGCGGCGTCGCGAGCATTGCCGAGTTCGGGCGCGGTACGTACTTCCGGATGCCGCTCGGTCTGGCCGCGAACGGCGGCGGATCGTACGTCAATCAGTACACGCTCATCGTCGACGTACGATTCCCCGATCGCGCGCCGTCGGGAGGCTGGGCAGCGCTCTTGCAGACGAACCGGAGCAACTCCAACGACGGCGATTGGTTCGTCAACCCCGCTGGTGGGCTCGGCATCTCGGGGGTCTATGGCGGCAACGTGTCGGAGTCGAGCTGGCACCGCGTCGCGCTCGTCGTCGATCTTGCGGCCGGCACGTACGCGAGCTACCTGGACGGCGCTGCGGTGCAGGATCTCGACGGACTCGCGCTGGACGGCCGCTTCGCGCTAGATCTCGATGGGGCGCTGCTGTTCGCGGACGAGAACAGCGAGAACGCCGCCGGCCTCGTCAGCAGCGTGCAATTGCGCGACGAGGCGCTTTCGGCGGTCGCGATCGCGAGGCTCGGAGGACCGCAGGCCGACGGCATCCCGATCGCGGACGACGCTCCGGCGCTCGCGCACCATTGGTCGTTCGACGCGGCGTCGATCAGTGGGCGGATTGTCGCGGATCTCGCCGGCGACTTCGACGCGTCGATCCAGGGGCCTCTGGTGGTGGAGAGCGATCCTTCGGCGCTCGTGCTGGATGGCGCGACGAGCGAGGCCGTCGTCGCAGGTGTCACGCCGGCGGATCTCCCGGCGCGCGAGCTCACCGCCGAAGCGTGGGTGTGGCTCGAGAGCGGCACCCGGTGGGGCGGTATCGTCGGCTACCTCCAGGACAACGGCGCGGTCGAGAAAGGCTGGGCCCTCGGCTACGACGACTCGAGCTTCACGGTCGCGCTGTCGACAGCGGGCGACCTGACGTATCTCTCCGCCGCTGCCGACTACGCGACCGGCCGGTGGTATCACGTCGCCAGCACGTACGACGGCGGGCTCCTGCGGCTGTACGTCGACGGCCGGCTCGAGGCCGAGTCGCGTGAGCGTTCGGGCGACATCGACTACGCCGACGCGCCGTTCACGATCGGCGCCTATCGCGACGCCGACGAGTTCTACTCGCTCGACGGCAAGCTTCACGAGATTCGCGTCTTCGGAGCGGCGCTGACCGCCGCGGAGGTCGCCGCGAGCTACGAGGCGAAGCGCGCTCTCCTGCAGGGTGACGATCCGCCCCCCGGCGGCGAGTTCGTCGGCCACTGGATCTTCGACGCCGGCCACGTCAGCGGACGCATCGTCGAGGACGTCGCGGGCGACCACGAGGGAACGATCGTCGGTCCCGTCGTCCTGTCGGGCAGCCCCGATTCACTCGTGCTCGACGGCTCGTCGAACAAGGTCGACCTGCGACTCGCGGGAGGATCGAGCGCGCTGCCGCGGCGCACGTTGACCGCCGAGGCATGGGTGTCGCTCGAGTCGGGCACGACGTGGGGCGGCATCGTCGGCTATCTCCAGGACAACGGCGATTTCGAGAAGGGCTGGCTCCTCGGCTACGACAACGCGAACTTCGGCATGGCGCTGTCGACTGGCGGGACCTTGACCTATCTGTACGGCGAGACCGAGTACGAGCAGGGGCACTGGTACCACGTCGTCGGAACATACGACGGCGCGACGTTGAAGCTGTACGTCGACGGCCGCCTGGAAGCGACCTCCTCGTCGCGCTCGGGAGACGTCGACTACGCGCCCGCGTCGTTCGTCATCGGCGTCTACGAGGACGACAACGAGTTCTTCCCGATGAACGGCCGCGTGCACGAGGTGCGTCTTCACGACCGCGCGTTGACGCTGGCCGAGGTCGCGGCGAACTATCGCTCGAAGGCGGATCTGTTCCCGACATCGCAGCCGCCGGCGTGGGGGCCGAGCCTGCGCTTCACCGGCCGCAGCACGGCGGTCGTGTCGTGGGAGACGAGCGAGCCGACGCCGTCGATCATCGAGCTCGGCAAGACTCGAACGCTCGGCACGCGCGTCGAGAATCCGACGCCGACGACCGAGCACGCTCTCGAGATCGTCGACCTCGAGCGCAACACGCCGTACTTCTACGTCGTCGAGCAGCACTTCGGGGACCGCGCGGTCGTCAGCCCGCTCTACCAGTTCTCGACCGAGTTCAACTACTCCGTCGAGGACGTCTCGGACGCCGAATCGCCGTTTCCCGTCGATGAGCTGACGCCTCTCTATGCGACCGCCGCGGAGCGGATCCTCGACGCGACGGGTATCGCCAAGGGCTACTGTCTCGTCTGGGACTGCGGCGAAGGGCGCCTCGCGTACGAGCTCGCGCAGCGCTCCGAGCTGCACATCGTCGGCGTCTCGCCCGACGGTGCGGACGTCGCACGCGGCCGCCGGATCCTGAAGGAAGAGGGCGTGTACGGAAGCCGGGTGACGCTTCACGAGCGTCCGTTGAACTCGCTACTGTACACGGCGAACGCGTTCAATCTGATCGTGTCGGACCGCCTGGTGTCTCACGGCGAAGTGCGCGGCGCGGCTGCCGAGATGTTCCGCGTGCTGCGGCCATCGGGCGGCGTCGCCGCTCTCGGCCAGCCATCCGGCGCTGCAGCGCCGATCGCCCGAGGCGATCTCGAAGCC
>CAYMRB010000372.1:0-10169 GCA_964392615.1 uncultured Planctomycetia bacterium
CGCCCTGGAGAGCTCTCAGCCGCGTCGAACGCCTTTCCTGGACGGGCTCCTAGCGTCGTCTTCATGTATTCTTAACAAATGAGTCCCTCGGTCCGCCCCGGGAAGCCGCGGCTGTGCGAAGCGACGCAACGTCCTCGGTTCGCTGCTGTTACGGCTTGGGCAGGCCGGCCGCACTCGCCCCTTCTTCCCCGCGGGAGGTCCCGTATGTTCGAGTCGCGCAGGAGTTCGAACGGCTCGCTGAGCCAGGTCTCGATCGAGTTTGGACAGATGCTCGACGCGGGACGGGAGGTCTTCAACGCGGCAGCGGACGCGTTGGTCGGTGACGCCGATCCGGATCTCGTCCAGGGGAGCCTCTTCGCGGCGGACAAGGGGATCAACGCGTCCCAGCGCAGCATTCGCCGCGAGATCCTCGTGCACGCCGCCATACAGCCCGCGGCGGACCTGCAGACGGATCTCGCGATGATGAGCCTCGTCAAGGACGCCGAGCGGATCGGCGACTACGCGAAGAACCTCTTCGATCTGGCCCGCCTGGCCCCACCAGCCCGCGAGAACCCGGCGCGTGCCAAGCTCGTCGACCTCAAGCAGCGGCTCTCCGAGCACCTCGCCCAAACCCGCCGGGTCTTCGAGTCGAGCGACGAGAAGGCGGCTCGCGAGCTGACCCAGCGGCTCGACGGCCTCGAGAACGAGTGCGATCGCGAGGTCGACCACTTGCTGGCGCATCAGGGCAGCTGCTCGACGCCGGCGACGCTCGCGCTCGCGTTCCGTCACTGCAAGCGCATCGCGTCTCACGCCATGAACATCACGACCGCCGTGTTCATGCCGTTCGACAAGCTGGACTACCCCGACAAGATCTGACGGCCACCGAGCCAGCTCAAGTCCTGCTCACAAGACACTTGGGGTTGTTTGTGAAGGCGGTGTGAATTCTTGGTGATGTTTTCGTTAAGACAGCCCACACTCTCGCACCAGGAACGGCGCTCGAGTACGCCGGCGCGCTTCTCGGTCCTGGCGAGGAGAATCGATGGAGATTCTGCGGATCGCGATTCAGGTGATCGGTGGGCTGGGGATCTTCCTGCTGGGCATGCGCAACATGTCCGATGGGTTGCAGACGGTCGCAGGTCCCAGCCTGCGTCGTCTGATCGGCATGGCGACCAACAACCGCTTCCTGGCGGTCGGCGTCGGGGTCACAGTGACGTGTCTGGTGCAGTCCAGCTCGGTGACCACCGTGATGGCCGTCGGGTTCGTCAACAGCGGCTTGATGGCGCTCCACCAGGCGATGGGAATCGTCCTCGGCGCGAACATCGGCACGACGATCACGGGCTGGATCCTGGTCCTGAAGATCGGCAAGTACGGGCTCGCGTTGCTCGGTGTGGGGTCGTTTCCGTTCCTGTTCAGCAAGAACGAGAAGGTCAAGTACATCTCTCTTGCCGTCCTGGGCATCGGCATGGTGTTCTTCGGCCTCGAGCTGATGAAGGACGGCTTCAAGCCCCTGGCTGACGACCCCGCGTTCCTCGAGTGGTTCCATGCGTTCGACGCGAGCACGTACGTCGGGGTGCTTCAGTGTGCCCTGGTGGGCTGCGTCTTGACCCTCATCGTGCAGTCCTCCTCGGCGACTCTGGGCATCACGATCGGCCTGGTGTCGACGGGAGTGCTGAAGTTCGAGACGGGGGCGGCGCTCGTTCTGGGCGAGAACATCGGTACGACCATCACCGCGTTCCTCGCGTCTCTCGGCACCACGACGAACGCCCGTCGATCGGCGTACTTTCACATCCTCTTCAACCTCCTCGGCGTCCTGTGGATTACAGCGATCTTCTCCTGGCTGTACCTTCCGCTGATCAAGTGGGTCCTCCTGACGTTCCTCGGCATCGAGGACATATCGGCAGGCGTGACCGAGAACGGCGCCGTGTCGTATCCGCACGCGGAGACCGGCATCGCTACCGTGCACACGGTGTTCAACGTCGTCAACGTGGTCGTGTTCTTTCCGCTGACGGTGCGCATCGCGACCCAACTCGAGAAGTACGTGAAGGACAAGCCCAAGCGGGAGCGGCGGCATCTGACCCATCTCGAGTACCAGCTGTTCGACTCGCCCTTCGCCGCCGTCATGCAGAGCCGCTACGAAGTCGGCAAAATGGGCAAACACACCCGCATCATGCTGGATGACCTGAGGCGGTACGTCGAGGACCGAGAAGCGAACGCGCCGCTGGCGAAGAAGCTCTTCGACCAGGAAGACATCCTCGACATCGTACAGAAGGAGATCACCACGTTCCTGACAGAGGCGCTCAGCGGTCCGATGGCGCACGATCTCGCGGAAGAGAGCAAGCAGCAGCTCCGCCTGGCCGACGAGTTCGAGACGGTCAGCGACTACGTGACGCAGCTTCTCAGGCTCGACCTTCGGTTGACGAATGGCGGCCTGGACCTGACGCCCGAGCAGAGGGAGGAGATCGCCGGCCTCCATCGTCTCGTCTGTGAGCTCTTCGATCTCGTGCTCCAGAGCGAGGCCGATGTCAACCTCGCCGCCGTGTGCGAAGAGGCTCGGGTCATCGGGGACAAGGTCACCGAGCTGGCCCGCGAACTGCGGTCACGCCACTGGGACCGTCTCAGCCAGGAGCAGATCGCGCCACTGATCAGCACCATGTATGCCGACACGGTGCAGTCCTACCGCAAGATCCGCTCGCATCTGGTCAACGTCGCCGAGAGCCGGGCGGGCTACAAGTAAGGCGGTGTCAGGAAATCGGTTGTTTCCTGACAACGCGTAAACTCTACGGTCGTCGATCCTCCGGTGCTGTCGGCTGCGCCGCAGAAGCGGCCGACGTGCGGTCGGTCGACCGCACGCGCAAGAGCGTCGGCACGAGAAGTACAGAGCTGACGAACACCGCGGTCACCGCGAGCGCCACCGCGAGCATGATCTGCGCGGCGCTGACGAGCTCCGCCGTCGACCAGATCAGGAACACGCTCGCGTCGGTCACCGCCGCGATGACGATCGCACGCCCCGTCGAGCCAAACACGCGCCGAGTGGCCGAACGGCTCGCGTCTTTTGCGACATCTACCGACCGCGACGCGGTCTCCTCGGTACGCATTCGACAGAGAACGTGGAGTGCGTAGTCGCTTCCGATGCTCATCAGGAAGACGAGCGGGAAGAGCAGGAAGATCGACACGTAGACGCCGGTGAGCTCGAGGAGGCCTAGCCACAGCAGGCTGCTCGCGGCCATGATCAGCCCGACGACGACCGCGGCGCGCAGGTTGCGCAGGAAGAAGACCGCGATGAGGAGTACCGTCGCCATCGACACGATGCCGGTCCGCCGCAGCCAGTCGATGCTGTACGTCGTGAAGAGCCGCGCCATCGTCCGGTAGCCGAGGAACGACACGCGTACCGCGGCCGGGTCCTCTTGCGACCGCGATGCATCCGCAACGACGTCGCCGAGCTGTTGCCACAAGGCCTCGATCGCGTGCTCGTCTCGGCCGACGTCGCCGCCGAGCAGGATGACGACCGCGAGGTCGTTGTTCCGCGATACGAACATGTCGACGAGCGGTCGCAGCGCATCGCTCTGACGCAGCTCCTCGATAGCCGCCTCCGCGTCGGTCGATTCGGCAGGGCTCGCGAGCGACCGGAAGCGCGCCATCGCCAGCACCTCGTGCGGGCCGATCGATCGAAACGTACCGAGCGCGCCGGTGGATTCGGCAACGCGGCGCTGGACGTCAGCGAGGACTTCGAGCCCCTCCGATGACGTGACGTCACCGGTCGCGATGATGAACTCCGGGAACGCGCCGCCGCACTCCGCGCGCATGCGCCGCAACGTCCGCGTGACCGGCGAGCCCGGCGGAAAGTGCGCGTCGAGCGTGTCGAGCAGGAGGACGGGCTCGGGCATCGATGCGGCCGTGATACCGACTATGACGACGAACGCGCCGAGCGCCCACACGCGTCGCGTGGCGAGGGTCTCGGCGACCGTCGCGACGGCGCGCGCGAAGCGTCCGGGGCGCGACGGCGGCAGCTCCGCCTGCACGGTCGGCAGCACGAGGATCGCCAGCAGCGCGAGCCCGGTCATGCCCGCCGCCGCGTGGAGGCCGAGGCTGACGAGCCCCGGCGCGTCGGACAGGCAGAGGACGAGAAGTCCCGTCGTCGTCGTCAACGTCGTCAGGAGCACGGCCGTCGCCGAGCTGCGGCCGACGTCGCCGAGCAGCGCGTCCTGCGACGAGCCGTCAGCCTTGCGGTCCGCCGTCTCGATGCCGACGAGGATCGAGTAGTTGATCCCGCAACCGAGGACGAGCGGCACGAGCGCGATCGTGACCAGGTTGAGCGGCGAGCCCGTCCACCCCATCAGACCGAGCGTCCAGGTCGTGCCGGTCGCGACGAGGAGGACGACGAACGCGACCGCGCGCCAGCTCGCGAGGACGCTCCGCAGCACGAGGACGAGAAATGCGAGCGACAGCGGGCCGAGCACGAAGGCGTCGCGGGCGAGCGATCGGTCGATGAACGCCGTGCCGGACGCGAGGCCCGTCGGCACGAGGTACTCGTCGCGGAACAGATCGTGCTCGACGGACGGGTCGTCGCGATACTCCGCGAGCGCTGCCTCGACCGCGAAGCCGACGTCGCGTGCGTCGCGCGACATCGCGGGCGTGTCGAGGATCAGCGACAGAATCGTCCCGGTTCCGTCTCGCGACACGATTGCGTCGACGTAGTCCTTGCCGAGAGATCGCACCGTCGTCCACAGGACGCGCGTCGTGATTGCCGACTCCGGCACACCGGTCCCCGTCGCCCCGGGCCGCAAGCCGCCGGCTGCTTCGAGCAGCGACAGAATGCCGAAGCTACCGCGCACTTGCGGCACGCGCTCGCGGATGTAGTTCGCGAGCTCCTCCTGCGCGAGGAACGCGCGGTGGTCGGTGATCTTGGTGACGTCGAGCGCTATCGCCTTGTCGGGATCGATCTCGAGCCACACGAGCTCCTGGTTGACCGCATCCTCGAGCTCGTCGAACAGCGAGCGAAACGCGACGACGTTCGGATGGCTCGCCGGCAGCCAATCGAGCACGCCGGTCTCGAAGCGCAAGCGCGGCAGGCCGAGTGCAAGGGCGAGCGTCAGGGCGGCGACGGCAATCCACAGGACGCGCCGGTGGCGAGCCGCGAAACGGACGAGCGGTGCGAGGTTCATCGCGAACTATCGTACTCGACCGGTCAGCGGAGCGGGTGTCGGCAGATGTTCAGCTCGCGCTCGAGGGCGGACCGCCGCCGGTTCGTCAGCGGGGTCGCGGTCCTGGTACCTGTCTCGATTGCGGTCGGCTCAACGCTCCTCGTCAGTTTCCGTGTGGAGGTGGAGGACCCAGGCGTCCGGCACGCGCCGCGTGACGACGAGCCTCGCGAGATCGAGCCAGCGCTCACAGCCGTCGAGGATCGCGCTGTCCGCGCTGACCACGACCTCGTGCGACGCGACGAGCGTGCGGTCCGGATCGGGGACGAGGTGGACCTCCCAGGGCCAGCCCCCGTCTCGAGCGAGGTCGCGAATCACGCCGGCGAGACGGCCGGAGTTCGAGACCGGCGCATCGAGGTACCACGTGACCGCGTCAGGCGACAGCTCTTCGAGCACCGCAGCGACACTCTCGATCGCCGGACGCGTCTCCTCGACCGCGCGATAGTTGCCGTGGAGGCTCGCGAGGTCGCGATAGCAACCATCGCGTCCGACGAGCACGACACCGCCCGACAGCGCGCTCTCGATCGTGATCAGCAGGTTGTAGCCGTCGACCTCGACGCGCGCGCCGTCGACGTCCGTGTCGTTCGTGATTTCGCGCTGCCGACGCAACCGCCGCGCGCCGTCCGAACACGCGCAGCGCAGGACGGCGCTGCGTTGCCGCTCGGTGAGCTGATAGCGATTGCCGACGATTTGGAGCGCCGACTTCTCGGCGTAGCCGCGCGTTTCCAGCCAGGCGAGGTCGCTGACCGCATCGCGCAGCACGGGGAGCGCGGCGGCGCGGAACAGGCGGTGGTCCTCGGGGTGCGGGCCTCGGTGACGGCGGCGATCGGGCACGTGTGACTCGAGTGGTCGGATGAGGTCGGGATACTCTTCGACTCCGGACTCCGCTATCGTAGGTCCTCCACTTCCGGCACGAAAAGGGAACTCATGCTACGGACACGCCTGTCCCCCTGCGTCTGCCTCGCGACTGCGGTCGCCGTCGTCGCCGTCTCTCTGGGCTCGCCGTCGTTGCTGTCGGCCCAGGCCGTCAAGGGCACGCCCGCGCCCGGCGCCGCCCCGCCGCCCGTCGCGTATGAAGGCTTCGTGCCCGGCGTGACGACGATCGACGTGGTCCGCGCGAAGCTCGGCGCGCCATCCCACGAGGGCAAGTGGTACGCGTGGAAGCTGCTCTGGCCCGCGGCCGGGCGTCTCGGTCGGTTCGACTCGTTCCACCTGCTCGGCGGGCCCGAGGATGGCAAGATCGGCACGATCGAGGCCGTCAGCGTGCCGCGCGGCTTCGAGTCGCTGCGGAAGATCACCGGGGCGCTCGGCGAGCCGGAGTTTCGCCTGACGTTGCCCGGCGGCCAGGGGCTGCTCGACTACAGTTCGCGCGGCGTGCGCTTCACGCTCGATGTCCGTGGGCGGACGATCGGCGTGGCCTACTTCCCGCACGGCTACGCGCGCGTCCACTCCGGGTGTCGGCGCCGTCTCGACCTGAGCGCGCTGCGCCAGGGGCCGCAGCCGCGGCCGGCGTCACCACCCGACCCGAACCTGCTGGCCGGGGCGTTCGAGGTCGGGATCAACCCGCGCCGGGGGTGGCTCCAGGGCGAGTTCCGAATCGTCGATCCGCTGAAGGCGCGCTGCGCGGTGTTCGCGCGGGGCGAGCTGCGCATCGCGATCGTCGGCGCCGACGTGTTCGGCATGATGAAGAGCGAGGTCGATCCGATCGAGGCGCGATTGCGCGAGATGGGCATATCGCACCTGTTCTTCGCGATGTCGCATGACCATGCTGCGCCGGATGCGGTCGGCATCTACGGCTTCTATCCCGAGAAGTACGTGGCGCACATCCAGGACGAGGTCGTACGCGGCGTCGCCGAGGCCGCGAAGCGCTTGCAGCCGGTGAAGGAGCTGCTGGTCGCGTCGGACGAGCTGTCGCTCATGGGCGCGCGCGTCCACGGGTTGTTTCGCAACGCGCGCAATCCGGGCATCGTCGATCCGCAGATCGCGGTCGTGCAGGCGCGCGGTGCCGATGGCAACCCGCTCGTGACGATCGCGCAGTTCGCGTGCCACGTCGAGGGGCTCGAGGCGGGCGACAAGGAGATCAGCGCCGACTTTCCCGGCTATATGTGCGATCGACTGCGCGCGTCGACCGGCGCGCCGGCGCTGTTTCTGAGCGGCGCGATCGGCGGCATGGTGTCGGGCGACACGAAGGAGCGCACTCACGAGGAAGCGAAGATCGCCGGCCTGCGATTGGCGGCGGAGGTCGAGCGCATTCTCGCGTTCGCCGTGCCGTCGTCGACGCGGCGCCTCTCGTTTCGCCGCAAGCGCATCGAGGTGCCGGTGACGAACCCGCGGTTCCTGCTGTTCGAGAAGATGTCGTCGACACGACGCAAGTACTACCGCGGCCGCGCTGTGTCGGAGATCTTCCACGTCCGGCTCGGCGACGCGGAGATCGTGTCGATGCCGGGCGAGCTGTTGCCCGAGCTCGCGTTCGAGATCCTGCCGCACATGGGCGGCTACCCGCGCATGATCGTCGGTCTCGTCAACGACGAGCTCGGCTACATGATCCCGGCGTACGATTTCCGCGCCGGGGCATACGAGGAGTCGATGTCGGTCGGACCGGCGATCGGGCCGATCGTCACCGAGACGGCCGTGCGGCTGATCCAGGAGGCGCGGTAGCTATTCCTTCTCCGCGGTCGGCGTCGTCGCCTTCGGAGGCGGCCGCTCCGTCGTCGCGATCGGCTTCGCCGGCGCCGCGAGGTCGCCCGTCGCGAACTGGATGCCGTCGAGGTAGAAGCGCAGCATCGTCGGGTTCCACCAGATCTCCGTGCGATGGCCGAGCGCGCAGTAGAGCACGCGCCCCTCGCCGCACGGCTTGATCCACGCGAGCGCGAAGTCGCCGTCCTTGCGGTGGATCCACTTCACGTCCATGTTCGTCTTCGCCGTGTCGAGCGACAGCAGCACGCGGACCTTGCCTCTCGAGTATGGCTCGCGGAACTGGAAGATCTCGTCGGCGATGCGGAAGTCCTCGCCGCCGAATGCGGCCGCGAGCGGATGCGATGGCTCTTCGACGCGCACGCCGACCTCTTCGTTCCACGGGTGCCCCCAATAGCCGGCGCCGAGCAGCTCGCGATAGCCGGGCCATTGGCGGTTCGCGCCGATCGCGTAGTGGATCGCGACGATGCCGCCCCCCGCGCGCACGAAGTCGACGAGGCTCGCGCGCAGGATCGCCTCGATCTCCTTCTTGTCGTTCTTCTTCGTCAGCCTCGCGAGCTTCGGCAGCGCGGCGTCGGTCGGCTCGGTCCACGGGCCGCAGCTGTTGTTCAGCACGATCGCGTCGAACCGAGCGATGCTTGCCGGCAGGAGGAGCGACTGGTCATCGCTGACGACGGGCTCGAACGCGCCGGTCCGCTCGCCGAGCCGCTTCAGCGCCCATGCGCTCTGCGGAATCGTGTAGCCCTTGTGCGGCGAGCGCTCCATGTACGGCGTGTTCCAGATCAGCACGCGGCGCTTCTTCTTCGGCGCCGCGCGAGCCTTCTGCGGCAGCGCTGCCTCGATGCGCTTCTTCTGGTGCGGGGTGAGATCGGCAATCGCCGGGCTGCACGCGAGCAGAACGGCGAGGATGAGCGAGACGTGGCGAGAGGTCGCGGCTGCTCGCGGGCGGGCGCGATCACGCATGGGCCTTCTCCTGGAGGCGGAGGGTCGACACATGGTCAGGATAGCCGATGCAGCCGGGGCGGACATCGGCCGAGGCCTTCGCGGTCCGTCAGCAGGAGACTCGCGGATCGCCGACGACGCCTTGGACCACCGCGAAGACGACCGCGAGGTAGACCATCGCCCATACGATCGCAGGGACGACGGTCATCCACCACACGGCGAGTCCCTTGCGGCCGTGAGCTTTGAGTCCCGTAAACAGGTCGCGATGGGTGATGCTCTTCGCCATGTCGCACCCGATGGCCGCGGAGAGGAGGCTCGCCAGGGCCAGAGTCATCCACGCCGGCAGCGTCCACCAGCAGCCGATTCCGCCCAGGTTCTGCCAGTGGAGGAGCTGCATCAGATAGAGCCCCATGCCTGCGCCGTTCGCGATAGTCAGGACGACGGGGAAGACGCCGAAGATGCTCCCGAGCAGAACGAGGCAGAGCGTTTCGAGCAGGATCCATCCGAGAAGATCCAGCCACAGCTCCGCGAGCACCTCCGACACCCGTGGCGCACTCGAAGCGGCCAGGTAGGCGTTCCAGTCGATCTCCGCCGCTGCGCGGTTCGCCTTCTCGGTATCACCCTCTTCGAGGGCTTTGTTGATCTTGGCGAGTGCGTCGTCGTTCGGATCCTCGATCGCCTTGTCTCGCTCTACGAGCAGCGGAAGCGCTCGGAACACCATGTCAACCGAGGACGCCGCACGGGGATAGCCGATGCCCAGCCGTCCCTCCATCCGGTCTTGGACCGCGAGCTCTCGCTCCACGACGTAGGCAATCAGCCCGCTCACGACGAACAGCGCGGCGACCAGCAGGAACTCCTTGCGGTAGGTCACGCGGGCAGCACGCAGGTACCGCAACGGCGGAAAGAACCAGCTCAGGAACGCCGTCTCCTTCGTCGTGGTCGTTTGGCCCATTCCGATCCTCCGTACACACACTACCACCGGGCCGACCCTCGCCGCGCCCACGGAACTCGGTCGGCTCCGACGGGGTCGAGATTCGCGGGAATCGAGATTCGATCGCGACGCCTCGGGTTACTCGAGCGTCCAGCCCTGTCGATACGCCCGCCGCAGCGCGCCGTCCGCCTCGGCGTCGCCGACGATCTTCATCGTCCGCGGATCGAACTCGAGCCCGCGCGCGAAGCGCGTCGCGACGTGGCCGAGGAGCACGAACTCGCTCAGCGGTCCGGCGAACGCGAACTCCGCCATCGCCGGGCGCTCTCCGCGGCACGCGCGCAACCACTCGCGTTCGTGGCCGGGCGATCGCAGCACGAAGCGCTCGGGCGGGTCGACCTTCGCAAAGCGCTCCTTCGGCAACAGCG
>CAYMRB010000373.1:0-7679 GCA_964392615.1 uncultured Planctomycetia bacterium
CGGCGTCGGACTCGGCGTCGGACTCGGCGTCGGCGTCGGACTCGGATTCAGCGTCGGAGTCGGACTCTGGGACGGCACGAACACGACTCCGCACAAGCTGCTGGTCGCTCGCCTCCGACGCTGTGGCGCGTCGCCGCCAGACGAGAGCTCCGGTGACGTATCTGAGCTCGGGCCCCGCGCTCGACGTATCCGCGCTGGCGCTAGCGCACCATCGCGGCGCCGGACTCGAAGCTGCACTTCCACAGCACGCGCAGAGGAGCGATCTGGACGCCCCACATGAGCGCCGGGTCTTCGGCCGAGACCGCGGGCTTCTGGAGCAGGAGGAGATCGCCCGCGAGGACGCCCTCGGTCCACAGCGGTAGCCGGGCGCCGTCGGTCGGTTTGCCTGCCGATCCGTACAGGATCGTGTGGGATCCCTGGCGCAGCGCCAGGCGCCGCGAGTCGATCATCGCGACGGCCGCGGTGTCGGCGGGAAGCGACCAGGAGAGCTTGCGGACCTTCTGCGACGGCGGGTTCCACAAGACCGGCCGTCGGCCGGGCCACCACTGCAGCACTTCCTGCCCCTGGTAGCCGATCGCCCAGCGGCAGTCGTCCTCTGCCGGCACTCGAAACAGAACCTTGTCCGACCAGCGGTCCCGCAACTCGAGAGCGCCGTCGTCGGAGATCGCGATCACCCGGTCGTCGCGGACGACGCGGCGCGTCCAGCCGTCGTCCTCGTCGAACGAGACCGTGGAATCGACATCCGACGGCTGCGGCGTTTCCGGAACGGTGGACCCGTCCCCGTCGGTCGTGCCCGCGTCCGGGTTTTCGCCGTCGGCGTGGGCCGCCGCGCTCCCGAAGAGGCCTGGCTGCCCCACGGTGCGCTGAACGCTCGAGTAAAGCAGCGCGAGACTGCCGGCGACGGCGATGACGGCGCAAGCCGCCAACAAGAACAACGGACGAACACGCGGCAGCGCGAATCGCGAGCGACGCTGCGACGCCTCCCCCGCGACGCTCGCCGCCACCGGCCGGATATGGCCGGATTCGTTGAGCGACGCGACCCGGAAGCTCGCGCCACGCGTCCTCTCGTCGGGTCGCGCGCCGACCGGCTCCTCGACCGTCGTCGTGCCGCCGGCAGAGCACATGAGGGGCTCCGCCGTACTGTCCGCGACCACGCGTCGCGACGAACCCAACCGCGGACGCCCGCCGTGACGGACGACCTCGGCTTCGAGCGCCGTGGCCTCGCTCTGACCGCCCGGTAACGAGTGGAGCTTCCGCGTGACCGATTCGGCTTCCTCGACCAACCCCTTCTCGAGAAGCACGCGTACGTGTCCGGCCGCCACGGCGACCGCGCGCTTCTCCTCGCCCATGCTGACGTACGCCCGCACGATCACCTCGAGCGCCTCGAGATGGGCCGGGAAGAGCTCGAGCACGCGCTTCATGCGATCGATCGCCCTCTCGCGATCGCCGCGCTGCACGTCCCCGCGCGCCAGCACCATCCACTCGCGAGCCGCGTCGTCGGGCCGCTGGTCGCGCAGATAGAGCCGCGCGAGACGCTCTCGAACGAGATCTTTGCCGTGGAAGCGCTCGAGACTCGCCTCGAGCGTCGCGATGCATTCGCCGGCCGGCTTCTGCTTCGGTTCTGCGGCGGGCGGAGCGATCTGCAGCCACCCGAGCGTCTCGAGCTCGGCGAGCTGCTCACAGAGCTCCGGAAGCGCGAGGCTCGAATCCTGCCACAACGCGCGCAACTCGGACGGCTCCCGACAGAGATCGACCGTCTCCTCGAGGTGCCCCTCGTACGCGTCGATCGCCGCGATCTCCGAACGCTGCAGTCCGATAACGGCCCGGTCCGAGTGAAGAAGCGTCCTCCACCGCGACCACCGCCGCACCCAATCGGCGGCCTCCGTCGCGAGGCTCGCAACGTCTACGCAGGCCTCCGGCGCCTTGCGGAGAGCGTCTTCGACCACTGTCGGCGAACCCCGAGAGACCCTGTACTCCGCCTCTCGCCAGAACACGAGCTCGTGCAGGCTGTCTCGGACGATCAAGCCCGACGCGTCGTTGAACTGCTCACGCGACAGCAGGTTCTCCCGGATGAGCACCGCGCGGAACGAACCGTTTCCGGCGCGGGCCTCGCTGAGCGCTCGCTCGAGACTCTCGACGTCGATCAGTCGGTTCGCGAGCAGGTAACTCGGCAGATCCGGAGGCGATCGCAGGCCGCTCGCGAGCATCCGCACACCGTGCTCGGTGAAGCGGAACAGATGCTCGCTCTCACCGTCGCCGACCAGGAAGTCCAGCGGCGTCGCGCCGCTCGCGACCTTCTGCAGGACCCCTGCCAAGGCCTCCAAGTCGAGGCGTTGGAATTCGCTCCCGTTCGTACTCATCGAACCGCTGCCCAAGCCTCCCCGGAAACATCGCGTTCCGGAACCGCGCCCCGGAAAAGACTATCCCACCCCGCGCCGAGCGGCAAATGCGTGCCGCCCCGAATGACGAGATTGACGGATCGAGTTTCGACGCGATCTCGCCGATACGAAGGAGAGGGCTCCCTCGGGAGCCGCGTTGTCACTTGACTTGCACGCCTCACGACGGAGATCTTTACCGGAACAATCGACCCGGACCGTGCCGAGCCGACGCGAACGATCGAGCTCGGTGCGACGGGCGCCCTCCGGTGATCGCGAGTGGAATGGAAGAGTCGGTATCCAGTATCGATCTGTCCGTGGTCGTTCCGGTCTTCAACGAAGAGGAGAACGTGGCGGAGCTCTGTGAACGGATCGTTGCGGCGCTCCGGCCCCGATCGACCCCGTTCGAGGTGCTCCTCATCGACGACGGCAGCCGCGATCGCACTCTCGAGAGGATGCTCGATCTGCGGCGCGAGCACCCGGAGCTGCGCGTCGTCAAGCTGCGCCGCAATTGCGGCCAGACCCCGGCCATGCGCGCCGGCATCGACCTCGCGCGGGGACGGACGATCGTGACGATGGACGGCGACCTGCAGAACGATCCTGCGGACATCCCGCAGCTCGTCGACAAGCTGGACGAGGGCTACGAGCTCGTCGCCGGGTGGCGCAAGAACCGCCAGGACAAGGCGCTGACTCGCAAGCTGCCGTCGAAGATCGCGAACTGGATTATCCACCGAGTCACGGCCGTGCCGATCCGCGACAACGGGTGCTCTCTGAAGGCCTATCGAGCCGAAGTCATCAAGCGGACCCCGCTGTACTCGGAGCTGCACCGTTTCATCCCGGCGATGATGACGGTGCCCGGCGGCCGTATCGCGGAGGTGGCCGTAAACCACCATCCCCGCACCCACGGCGAGTCGAAGTACGGACTGTCGCGAGTCGGAAAGGTGATCCTCGATATCTTCACCGTCAAGATGCTGATCACGTTCGCGCAGCGCCCGCTACACTGGTTCGGTCTGCTGGCGGTGCCGTTCATCCTGCTGTCGGTGCTGTTTTTCGTTCTGTTCCTGTTCACGGCGACGACCGATCTGCCGGACCTGGGCGCGGCCTATCCGCGAACGAAGGGTCCGGTATTCGCGCCCGTATCGATCCTGTTCTTCTTCCTGGCGATCAACTACCTGACCTTCGGCCTGCTCGGCGATCTGATCGTCAAGACAGGGGAGCGCTATGAGTACCGTGCAAAGTCCAGAGTCTTCACATCCTGACCAAGCCGCGCCGGACGAGCCGGACAGGAGCGCTCCGGACGAGCCGACCGCGAACACGGCAAGTGACGCCAACCCTCAATCGGTGCAGAGGACCAGCGTCTCGTGCGTCCTCGTTTTCTCGGACTTCGATGAGAACGCAGGAGAGGTCGTCGGAACGTACGCGGAAACGCTCGGCGCGATGCCGCACGACGTGCAGTTCGTCGTCGTCAACAACGGCCTCGGCGACAAGATGACCGACCAGCTCACCGCAGCTCTCGAGACGCGCAAGCTGTCGGCTCAGGTGCTGTGCCTGCATCGCGCCGCCGACGACGCGACGGCGCTGACTCAGGGCTTCGGGGCCGGCAACGGCGACGTCGTCGTCGTCCTGCCGCCGTACTTGCAGATCGACCCGGCCGAGATTGGCCCGATGGTGGATCGCGTCGCGTCGGGCGAGCTCGACTGCGTCGCGTCGTGGCGCGAGCCACGGTGCGATCCCACGGGCGACGCGTGGAAGTCGCGCTTGTTCAACGCGCTGACGCGATGGGCGACGGGCTCGTCTCTGCACGACCTGAACTCCAACCTCCGGGTCATGCGACGCGATGTCGTCGAGGACGTCCAGGTCTACGGCGACATGTACCGTTTCGTGCCGATCCTCGCCGCCCGCAAGGGATACCGGGTCGGCGAGCAGAAGGTCCGGCACATCGAAGAACGGGTCAAGAAGGGCGACTACCGACTGGGCGTGTACGTCCGCCGGCTGCTCGACCTGATGTCCCTGTTCTTCCTGACGAAGTTCACGAGCAAGCCGCTGCGGTTCTTCGGCCTCGTCGGAAGCAGCGTCCTCACCGTCGGAGCGCTGATCACGGCGACGGTCATCCTGCAGTGGTTCGGGGGCAAGGCGCTGAGCGACCGGCCGATGCTCGTATTCGGGGTCGTGATGATCGTCCTCGGACTGCAGCTCTTCTCCATCGGCCTTCTCGGGGAATTGATTATTTTCACTCACGCCCGAGATCTGAAGGAGTACAACGTGGAGCGAGTGTACGAATTCGTGGAGAATCCGGACGAGCCGTCAGAACCCGCGACCTCGTAGCCAACACGTCCACGCATGGACTTCCCGAAGACGCAGCCGACTCTCGAATCGATGCCCGACCCGAAGGCCGAGGGTAAGCCGACGGCGACCGCCGAGCGACCGCCGCAGCGCGACCGGTCCGTTCTCTGGTCGCGGATCGCGCTCTTCTCCATCCTCGCCCTGGCGGCGTTCGTCCGCTTCTACGGGATCTCTCGTGGCTGCGCCGACAACCTGTTCGTCCACGACGAGATTATCGAGGTTCACCGCGCGTTCAGCCTGCTCAACGCCGACCCGGAGGGAATTCCCGGTCCGAAGGGGTTCTTCTTCTTCTTCCTGGCCGCTGAGTACGGCGTCTGGGGTCTCTATTCGCTCGCCACCGGTGCTCACGAGTCGTTCGCGGACTTCACCGCACACGCGCTGGCGTTTCCCGGCACGTCGATCCTGCTCGGCAGGGTGACCTCGGCGGTGCTCGGAGTCATCTCGGTCTGGCTGCTCTACCTGTTCGGGCGACGCGCATTTCGACACCGCGGCGCCGGGCTGGCTCTCGCGAGCGCGTGGGCTACCTGTTGGCTCGCGGCGTGGCAATCGCACCAGGCGTCCATCGAGCCGTGCTTCGTGACCATGGCGATTTTGTCGCTGCTCGCCGTGCAGCGGCTCGACCGCAGGCGGCGCTTTCGCGACTACGCCTTCGTGGCGATCGCGGTGGCGATGGCAGCTGCGTGCAAGACGTACGGCCTCGGGCTCCTCCTGCTCCTGTGGATGACCCACGTGGCGAGAGACGGACGGTGGCCACGCCCGAGCGAGATCTTCAGCCGACTGCGCGAGTCCAGGATCTGGCTCGCCACGGCGCTCTTCGGCCTGGTCTATGTGGCGATCGCGCCGATGATGGTCGTCCACTTCCTCGATGCCGCCGGCGTGACGCAGAGCGACAAGGTGTTCTTTCCGCCGTCGGACCTTCCGAAGCAGATCGCGATCGTCCCGTACACGGAAGCGATCCGCTGGAACCTCGGCAACCTGACGCTCATCTTCCTGGCGGCCGGGGTGATCTCGTCGCTGCGGAGCTTCCGCCTCGTGCTCATCGCGAGTCTCGCCTATGCGACAGTCCACCTGTGCGTGCTCGGCCTGATTCCGACGAACGTCTTCATCTACCCCCGCTACATGCTCGTCACGCTGCCGTTCCTCTTCGCGGTGAGTGTTTGGGGCGCGCTGCGCGTCGCCCATCTCGGCGCTTCGCTCACGAAGCTTCCCAAACCGGTGTGCGATGCGGTGGTGCTGGTCGCCTTCGTCGTGATCACCGCGGTCAACGGCATCGAGTCACTGATCGACAATCAGCTCTTCCGGACGCGCGGATCGTCGATCGAGACGGTCGCATCGAACTGGTTCGAGGAGAACGTGGCGCCAGGCAGCAAGGTCCTTCTCGAGACTCGATCGATCTTCCCGGCGCACAGCAGAGTGCCGCTGTGGGATCTCGAGAACAAGTACCGCGATCTTGCCACGGCGGTCGAACGCGGCGAGAAACACGTTCGGTACGCTCTGGCCATCGACACGCTGGCTCGCGTGGAGAAGTCTCCGCGCTACGACCTCGAAGCGGTCGGGCAACAGGACAAGTGGCTCACTCTCGACGAATACATCGGGAGAGGGGTCCAGTACTTCGTCATCGACACGACGACATGGTCGCAGCGGTCGAGCGAGACCAACGACAGTCGCGTACGGCTCTACGGAGAGCTGGAGACATCGCCCAGGGTCGTGCACCTGGAGGAGTTCAAAGGTGCGGACTTCAAGGGGATCGACGAACACCTCGTGGTCTACAAGGTGAAGTGACCCGACACTTCTCCGCCACTCGCCACCGTTCCGACTCGAGCGGCCGCGTCCGTCTCTGGATCGTCGTGGCCGTCGTCGCGGGCATCGCCGGTGTCGCCGCGATCGCCATCGCGTGGAATGCCGCTGGTGACGAGTCCGACCCTGCGCATCCGGAGAAGGTCGAATACGCGAACGCTTCCGATGCGGTGTGGGCGGAGCGCCTCGTTTCCGACGACGTCGAGATCGAAAGAGCGTCGTACCGCGAGCTCCTCGCGGGCGGCAAGGACGCGATCCCGGTGCTGATCGCTCTCGTGCGCGGACCGTTTCCGGAGGTGCGCGAACGCGCCGGCGATATCCTCGCGCAGATCGGGCCCGACGTCGTCGACGCGGTCGGCGAGCTCGCGACCGACGAGAGCCCCGACGTCCGGTACCGCGCGATGTCCATCCTCGGCGACCTCGGACCGGACGCGGCTCCGGCCATCGATGCGCTGATCGCCGGATTGAGCGACGACACGACGTTCGTAGCCCAGGAGGCGGGGTGGGCGCTCGCGGCCTTGCGCGCGAAGGCAGCCCCCGCCGTCGAGGCTCTCGCTCGCACGCTCGAGCACGACGACTCTCTGACCCGCACCTACGCCGCCGGCGCCCTCGCGTCGATCGGCCCGCAGGCGGCCAGTGCGGTGGAAGCTCTGACGCGAGCCCTCGACGCCCCCGACGGCGACACGCGGCGCTGCGCCGCCGACGCGCTCGCTGCCATCGGCCCTGCAGCTGCCGGCGCCGTCGATGCACTGATCGGGAAGCTCGACGACGAGAACGTCTACGTGCGGATTTGCGCGGCCGGCGCCCTCGGCGCGATTGGCGCGCCGGCGCGTTCCGCCGTTCCCGCGCTGGAGAAGGGCATGGCGGATCCGGGCCTCGCGGGAGAGGCCGCGTGGGCGCTGGGTCGCATCACCGGCGAGCCGCACCCGATCGGAACGGAAACCCCCGCCGTGGAGGTTGGGGCGACACCTCCGGCAGCGGATCCCGACGCCGCGTTCCACGTCGACAAGCCTCCGACCGACTGGCGCATGCTGGGACGGTCGCCATCGCGCAACACCGTGGTTCCCGCGTGCGGCCTGCCGGACGCGTGGGACATCGACACGGAAAAGAACGTCCTGTGGCGGGCGAGCATCGGCTCGGACTGCTACGCGAGCCCGGTGGTGG
>CAYMRB010000373.1:7689-10121 GCA_964392615.1 uncultured Planctomycetia bacterium
ACAGCTCCTACAATCAGGCCGTGGCGGCCACGGGCCGGCTCTCGTCCTCGGACCCGAACCTGCAGAACATCCCGGTGCGCACGGCCCTGGGCCGGCGCATCCGCCAGGCCTTCGTCCCGGCTGAAGGCATGGTCTTCGTCGGGGCCCACATTGGGGCCCTCCGCGACCCGAACGCTTTCGACGAACGCGGCGTCCTGCTCGCATTCGATGCCGCCACGGGCGAGTTCCTCTGGCTGGACAGCTCACCGGGACTCGGGCGCGGTCTCGATGACTTCCTGTTGCCGATCACGACGAGCTCCCCATATGTCGACGCGGACCGACTGTGGTACGTGACGGCGCAGTGCCAGCTGCGATGCCTCGACACCGAAGGATTCCGCGACGGCAAGAACGATGGACCGTTCGACGACGAGGCGTTCGAGTCGGAACACGACGCGGACGTCGTGTGGGAGCTCGACATGGGCGCACGTCTCGGCGTCTTTCCGCACGAGGCGACGAACTGCTCGGTAGTCGCCGTCGGCGACGTGCTCCTCGTCACGACGGGCAACGGTGTCGACGAAGCGCACACCAACGTCCCCTCGCCTCGAGCGCCGAGCTTCCTCGGTGTCGATCGCAACTCGGGCAGAGTCCTCTGGCGCGCCATCGGCCCCGGAACGAACATCCTGCACGGACAGTGGAGCAGCCCCGCCATCGCTGTCGTCAATGGCCGCCATCTCGCGCTCTTCGGAGGCGGTGACGGCTGGCTTCGAGCGCTCGAGGTCGCCACCGGCCGCGAAGTCTGGAGATTCGACGGCAATCCGAAGGAGGCCGTGTGGAGGCCGAGTGGCGACATCGCCGGCATCGTCTTCCGCAACAACATGATCGGTTGCCCTGTCGTGTACGAGGGCAGGGTGTATGTCGCGATGGGGCAGGACCCCGAACACGGTATCGGCGCCGGAAGCGTTCACGCGATCGACCCGGGCGGACGGGGCGATGTCACCGACAGCCGTCGCGTCTGGACCAGCACCGCCATCGGCCGCTCACTGTCGACGCCCGTCGCCCACGGCGGACTGCTGTTCGTCGGGGACATCGCGGGAATGGTCTGGGCCCTCGACGCGCGCACTGGCGCGACGGTGTGGTCGCACGATCTGTTCGCGGCGGTCTGGGGCTCGCTCCTCGTCGTCGGCGACCGTCTCTGGGTCGGTGACGAGGACGGCGCGATGACGATCCTGCGCGCCGGACGCGTCAAGGAGGTCCTGCAGACGAATCTCATGGACTCGCGCATCGCGGCGGCGCCCGCGATCGCCGACGGCGCAGCGTACATCGCGACGGCGCGCACGCTGTGGGTCATCGGCAAACGCTCGACGAGCCCGCCAACCGAGGACGGCGAAGGTCGGTAGCGAACGTCAGCGCGTGCGCTTCTTGCCCTTCTTTCCCTTCTTGCCTCGGGACTGCTGCTTCTGGACGCGCGCCCACTGATCCCTCAGCGTGACCGTGCGATTGAAGACCGGCTTGCCCGGCTTCGAGTCGACGGAATCGACGCAGAAGTAGCCCAGGCGCTCGAACTGCACGCGCGTGCCCGGCTCGGCGTCGGCCAGGCTCGGCTCGAGCTTGCAGCCCTCGAGCACCTCGAGCGAAGCGGAGTTGAGGTTGACGGTGAAGTCCTCGCCTTCCTCGACGTCCTCGGGCGCCTCTTTGGAGAAGAGGTGGTCGTAGAGTCGCACCTGCGTCGAGATCGCGTGCTCCGCCGACACCCAGTGCAGGGTCGCCTTGACCTTGCGCCCGTCGGGGGAGTCGCCGCCGCGCGTGGCAGGGTCGTACGTGCAGCGCAGCTCGACAACATTGCCGTCGTCGTCCTTGACGACGCTCTGGCATGTGATGAAGTACGCGTACCGCAGCCGGACCTCACGCCCCGGAGCGAGGCGGAAGAACTTGCGCGGCGGATCCTCCATGAAATCGTCGCGCTCGATCCAAAGGACGCGCGAGAACGGCACCTTGCGCGTGCCAGCGCTCGGGTCTTCCGGATTGTTGACCGCGTCGAGCTCTTCGCTCTCGCCCTCGGGATAGTTCTCGATGACGACGCGCAGCGGACGCAAGACGCCGAGGACGCGCGGCGCGCGCTTGTTCAGGTCCTCGCGCAGGGCGTTCTCGAGAACGACCTTGTCGATCACCGAGTTGATCTTCGTGACACCGATACGATCACAGAAGCTGCGGATCGACTCCGGCGTGTAGCCGCGACGACGCAAGCCGCAGATGGTCGGCATGCGGGGATCATCCCAACCGCTCACGACGCCTTCCTCGACGAGGCGAAGCAGCTTCCGCTTGCTCATCACCGTGTAGGTCAGCTCGAGTCGCGCGAACTCGATCTGCTGCGGCCGGAAGATGCCGAGGGCCTCGAGCAGCCAATCGTAGAGCGGTCGGTGGTTCTCGAACTCGAGCGTGCAGATCGAGTGCGT
>CAYMRB010000374.1:0-10074 GCA_964392615.1 uncultured Planctomycetia bacterium
GGCAGAATCCACGTCACCCGGGAATTCCGAGGAAGAGCCGATCCGCAACGCTGGAGAGGGCGAAGAGCATCCTCTCGCGTTGGCGGCTCGCGTCGCGTCGCGCTTCGGCCTCGCGCCACCCGTCGAGGCGTTCGATTTTCCGGAGAAGGGCAACATCAACCGGCAGACGTTTCTCGTCGAGGCCGGCCGTCCCGGCGCTTCGGGCGCGGCAGGGTCGTTCATCCTGCAGCGCATCAACCAGCAGGTCTTCACGCGGCCGGACAACGTCATGAACGCGATGGTCGCATCGCTCGACGCGCAGAATTCCGGCGTCGAGCGCGGCCTGCTGCCGGAAGGGCGCGAATGGGACGTGATCACGCTGATTCCGACGCGCGACGGCGACCGGTACCTGCGCCACGACGATCGCCGCGGCAGCAGCTTCTGGCGCATGATGGTCCGGATTCCCGACTGCACGACCTTCAAGAGCCTCGGCGAAGTCGAGGATCGCGCCGCGCAGATTGCCGTGGCCGAAGAGGCCGGGCGCGGGCTTGCGCTCTACGGTGACCTCACGGCGGAGATGGACGTGTCGCGTATCGCCAACCCGCTGCCCGGGTACCGCGACACGCGCGTCTACTTCGACGCGCTCGCGTCCGTTCTTCGAGAGAGCCGCGATCTCGACGCGATCGCCGACCTGCTGCCCGAGGACGAGATCGTTCGCCGTAGCACGCAGGAGCACTTCCTGGTGCACGTGTCGGAGGAAGAGTTCCGGCGCCGACTCGAGGACCCCGAGGTCCAGCGCTGCGTGGAGCTCGCCCAGCGCGAGGAGGCGTTCGGCATGAAGGTCCTCGACGCGATGGCCGAGGGGCGCATCCGCACGGTCGCGATCCACGGAGACACGAAGCTCGACAACTTCCTCTTCAGCACGGAGAGCGGTCGAGCGAAGGCGCTGGTCGATCTCGACACGATCATGCCCCACAGCTGGCTCGTCGACTGGGGCGACATGGTCCGGTCGCTGGTCAACATCGCGGGAGAGAAGGAGCGCGATCTCTCGCGCGTGCAGGTGGATCGCGAGATCTACACGGCGCTCGCGCGCGGCTTCCTGACCACGGCGCGACAGATTACCGCCGAGGAGGTCGCCCTGATGGTCGACGCGGTAGAGATTATCGCGTTGGAACTCGGCGTCCGGTTCCTTACCGACCACCTGCGCGGAGACAATTACTTCAAGCTCAGCCCTGCCGACCCTCCGGATCTCAACAAGGTGCGCGCGCAGGTCCAGCTGACGCTCTTCGAAAGACTGCGGGAGATGGCCGATGCTGCGCGCGAGTGCGTCGACGAGTGGTACTCGAAGTGAGGTTCTCGAAGTGAGGTTCTCGAAGTGAAGGACTCGTCGCTGCGCGCAGGGACGTTCGACAGCCCATGCTCGAGTTGAAGATCGGTACATCCTGGGTTCGCGGGGTCGTCGGCGACGCGCTGACACCGGAGCTCATCGTCGACTTCGCGTGCGCGTTCGGGACGTGGGCCGATGGCGGTCCGGTCGTCATCGGCCGCGATCCTCGCAACTCCTCCGGCATGCTGCGCGCGGCGGTGATCGCCGGTCTCTTGTCGCCCGGCTGCGAGATCATCGACCTCGGCATCTGCCCGACCCCGGTGGTCTCGTTCGCCGTTCGCGAGCTCGGCGCGGCGGGCGGGCTGTCGATCACCGGAAGCCACAACGACCAGCGCTGGAACGCGCTGAAGTTTCTCGGGCCGGACGGCGTCCTTCTGAACGCCGTGAAGAGCCAGGAGCTTCTCGACCTCTTCCACGCGTCCGAGTACCGTAGCGCGCCGCGTGGCGTGCGGACGCTCGTCGACGGAACGGAGCACATCAAGGCTCGATACGCGGAGCACGTGCTCGCGAACCTCGACGCTGACGCGATCCGCTCGCGGGGGTTCCGCGTCGCGGTCGACTTCTGCAACGGCGCGTGCCACGAGATCATGGCGACGGTCCTGCAGCAGCTCGGCTGCGCGCTTCTGCCGCTCAACGAGGAGCCCGCGCGGCAGTTCGCCCATCGTCCGGCGCCGACCCGTCAGAACATGCGGGAGCTGCAGGGGCTGATGCGGCACGTCGTCGCCGACCTTGGCGCCGCGATCAACGTCGACGGCGACCGCGTCGCGTTCGTGCTCACCGGAGGACACGCGCTGTCGGAAGAGCACACGTTGCCTCTTGCCGCCGAGAGCAGACTGGCGCGTCGTCCCGGCCCTGTCGTGACGAATCTCTCGACCTCGCGCATGGTCGACGCCGTGGCCGAGCGCTACGGTCAAGAGGTCGCGCGCACGACGGTTGGCGAGGGGCACGTGATGGAGCGGGGCATGGAAGAGAACGCCGTCCTCGCGGGCGAGGGCGGCGGAGGCGTCGGCGCTCTTCCCGCGACGATGAGCTTCGACGCGACGCTGACGCTCGGCATGGTGCTCGAATCGCTGGCGACGAGCGACTCGACCGGTGCAGCGCTCGCGGGCGCTCTGCCGCGATTCGTGAGCCGCAAGGGCGAGATTCCGTGCTCGCCGGCGCAGGTCTACCGCGTCCTGCAAGTCTTCCGGGCGGCCTACTCCGGCTCCGACACCGACACGACGGACGGTCTTCGCGCCGAGTGGTCGGATGCATGGGTCCACGTCCGGGCATCGAATACCGAGCCGCTCCTGCGCGTGATCGTGGAGGCCGATGGCGAGGCGCGAGCCCAGAAGCTCTTCGCCGGGGCGATGGAGATCGGCGAGGAAGCCGTACGCCGAACACGAGAGGCTCTGCCATGACACCGCGACCACCTCTGCGCATCAGCGTATCCGGCGTCCGGGGCGTGGCGGGCGAGGCGTTGACGCCGGGAATCGTCACGTCGTTCGCCGCCGCGTTCGGAACCTACGTGGGGGCCGGGCCGGTCGCGATCGGCACGGACACTCGTCCGTCGCGCGAGATGGTCTCGCAGGCGGCGCTCGCCGGGTTGCTCAGCGTCGGCTGCACGCCGGTCGACCTCGGCATCGTGCCCGTTCCGGCGTTGCAGCACTTCGTGCGCGGAGCGAAGGCGGTCGGCGGCATCTGTGCGACGGCGAGCCATCACACGGCGGAGTGGAACGCGCTGAAGTTCTTCGATAAGGAAGGGATGGTCCTCCGCCCCAATCAGTTCACCGAGCTGCTGGACCTGTACCACCAAGACGTCTACTCGCGCGTCGGTGCTGATGGCATCACCGAGGTCGTCGAGGACGGGTCCGCGGCGGAACGGCACCGCGAGGCGATTCTCGGCGCCGTGGACGCGGAGTCGATCCGCGCGCGCCGTCTCCGCGTCGCCGTCGATGCATGTAACGGTGCAGCGTCGACAGCGGTCGGCGAGTTCCTCACGGCGCTCGGCTGCGAGGTCGAGCAGCTGCACGTCGACCCGGAGGCGGAATTCCCGCGCACGCCGGAACCGACCCCGGCGAGTCTGAGCGACCTGAGCCGGCGCGTGCGGGAATCGAGCGTCGATATCGGGTTTGCGTTGGACGCGGACGCCGATCGTCTCGTCGTCGTGGACGAGACCGGCAAGGCGCTCGACGAGGACTTCACCATCGCGCTCGTCGCGAACTACGTCTTGCGTCGCGATCCGGGACCGCTCGTCGTCAACCTGACGACGAGCAGCATGCTCGACGATATCGCCGCAGAGATCGGCTGCGAGGTTCACCGCACGAAGGTCGGCGAAAGCCACGTCGTCGAGCACATGCTCGAGTGCGGAGCTCGTCTCGGCGGTGAAGGCAACGGCGGCGTCATCGACCTGAGGCTCAATCCGTGCCGCGACAGCTTCGTCGGCATGGCGTGGCTACTCGAAGCGCTCGCGGCCGAGCGCGGTACCGTCAGCGAGCTGTGCGGGCGGTTTCCGCAGTACCACCGGGTGAAGCGAGAGCTCTCGTGCCGTCCGCGCGATATCGCCCCGTGGATCAAGCTGCTGCGCTTTCTGTTCCGCGAGCAGGAGCTCGATCTCACGGATGGGATCAAGATCCTCTGGCCCGACCGCTGGCTGCACGTCAGGGGTTCGAACACCGAGTCGATCGTGCGCATCACGGCGGAGTCGCGCAAGGAGAGACACGCGAAAGCGCTCGTGAAGAGCGTGTTCGACTACCTGCGCCCGCGCGTCTGACAGCCCGTTGAGGCTACTCGTGGCGGAGACAGCCGATCTCCGCGAGGGCGCTCTTCAGCTCCTCGATGCCGCGCACCAGCCGCGCCAGCATGCCGGCCCGTCGCGCGCCTTCGACGCATTCGGGATTGTCGTCGAAGAACGCGACGCTCGCGGCGGGGCGACCGAGATCGCGGAGCACGCGCTCGTAGCAGTCCGGATCGGGCTTCATGAGCCCGAGCTCGTGAGACAGGAAGGCGTGGTCGAGTCGCGAGCTGAACCCGAACTCGTCGCGGATCCGGTGCCAGTGCGTCGCGTTCGTGTTGCTCAGGCACGCGAGCACGAATCGGCCGTGCAGCGAGTCGAGCAGCTCGACGGCACCGGGAAGCGGAGCGCGAACCCACGACGCGAACTCGGTGAGGACCTCATCCGGGCCGATCGCCAGATCGAGCCCCGCGATGACGCCGGTCGCGAACTCCTGCTCGGTGCAGCGACCGCGCTCGAAGTCGCGAACGACGTGCGACTCGAGCCAGAACTTCCGCACGGCCTCGGGATCGTACTGTCCGCGGCAGAGCTCGGCGACGCGGCCGATGCCGATCCACTCGACGAGGACGCCGCCGAGGTCGAAGAGGAGAACTTGGGGGAGCTCAACGGATTCGTTCACGGTCTCGTTTATCGCGGTGTGGAGCGGTAGTTCGGTCGACGGTCGAATGCGCGAGCATAGCGGTGCGCGGCCTCCGGAGCCACCACTACTGGCGTTCCGCCGTGATCTCGGGCATCGTGACCGCACAGATTCCCGCACCAACGGAGAACGAGCCGTGTCCAGCGTCCGTGCCGCCGCCGTGCAGTTCCAGCACGCACCGGGTGACAAACGAGCCAATCTCGACAGGGTACGCGAGCTGACGGAGGAGGCCGCTTCGCGCGGCGTCCAGCTCATCGTCTTTCCGGAGATGTGCCTCTCGGGCTACTGGCATGTGCGGAACCTGAGCCGCGACGAGATCGTCGCGCTGTCGGAGCCCGTGCCCGACGGCCCGAGCGTTCGCGAGGTCGTCGAGCTGGCCGCGAAGCACGCGATGACGATCGGCGTCGGGCTGATCGAACGCGCGGCGGACGATCGGCTCTTCAACACCTACGCCGTCGTGCTTCCCGATGGTCGTGTGGAGCGCCACCGCAAGTTGCACTGCTTCATCAGCGAGCACATGGACTCGGGCGGCGAGTACACGGTCTTCGACCTTGCCGATGGCCACCGCGCCGGCGTGTTGATCTGCTACGACAACAACATCGGCGAGAACGTTCGCATCACGGCGCTCCGCGGCGCCGAGATCCTGCTCGCCCCGCATCAGACTGGCGGCTGCGATTCGAAGGACCCGAACGTGATGGGGCGGGTCGATCCCGCGATGTGGGATCGCCGTCGCGAGGACCCCGATGCGATCGAGGCGGAGTTCCGCGGGCCGAAAGGGCGTGAGTGGCTCCTGCGCTGGCTGCCGGCGCGCGCGCACGACAACGGCGTGTTCGTGATCTTCAGCAACGGCGTCGGCACCGACGATGGCGAGGTGCGAACCGGCAACGCGATGATCCTCGATCCGTACGGCCGCATCCTCGCCGAGACGTGGCGCGCGGCCGACGAGCTGGTCGTCGCCGATCTCGATCTGTCGCTCATCGACAACAGCACGGGGCGCCGCTGGATCCGCACTCGCCGCCCGAAGCTCTACGGTCCGCTCGCCGTGCCGACCGGACAGGAGCGGGACACGCGCGACGTGCGGTTCGACGAGACGGGAGTCTGATTCGCGATCACAGCGCCTGACGGTTTTCCCTCCGTGGCCGACGGGCTACGATGATCGCGACGTCTCTTCCGTGCTACTGCCACCACTGCTTGGACCCGAATGCGATGTTGTTCCGCACACTTCTCGTCACCTGCGCTTGTCTTTCGATTCTGACGACCGCGCGCGCCAAGGAGTTCCGCGCCGAGGTCGCTGCCGGTGCGTCCGCGCGCGTCGACGCGCCCGTCTCGGTGCTCGTCAGTCTCGCCGGGACGAACGGCCTCGCCGCGACCGTCGAGGCGGGCGGCAAGACGGCGCCGGCCCAGATCGTCGACGTCGGCGGCGGCAAGGCGGAGGTGTCGTGGATCGTCGATCGTCTCGCGGCGGGCGAGTCGCGCACGTACGTGATTCGCGTCGGCAAGTCGACGAAGGCGGCGCCGTCGTTCGCGTGGAAGCCGTCGTCCGCTGATGGCTTGACGTCGTCCGACCTCGTCCTCGGCGGCCAGCCGGTTCTGCGGTACATGCACACCGCATTCGACCGGGAGAACATCGAGCTGACGAAGAAGCCGTTCCACCACGTGTTCTCGCCGGTCGGCAAGGGACTGATCACGAAAGGCGCGGGCGGTCTCTATCCCCATCACCGCGGCATCTACTTCGGCTACAAGTGCCGTATCGACGGGCAGACCTACGACACGTGGCACGCCCACAAGGGCGAGCATCAGACCCATGTCGAGGTTCTCGAGGCGTTCGGCGGGCCTGTCCTCGGCGGCCACGTCGTGAAGATCCACTGGAACGGTCGCGACGGCAAGACGTTCATCGAGGAGACCCGTCGCCTCGTCGCGTACCGGCAATCGTCCGGACACCACCTGATCGAGTTCACGTCGTACTTGAAGCCGACGCGTGGGCCGGTCGACCTCGGCGGCGACCCGCAGCACGCCGGCGTGCAGATCCGCCCGGCGCAATACGTCGCGGAGAACCAGAAGACGACGCGATTCCTGCGCCCGGCGAAGTGGAAGGATCTGCCGGAGAACAAGCAGATCAACTGGTCGCCGAAGAACAAGAGCCACGCCGACATGCCGTGGAACGCGATCCGTATCTTCGTCGGTGAGACGCCGTACACGATCGCGTACCTCAGCCACCCGAAGAACCCCGACGACGCTCGCGCGTCCGAGCGCACGTACGGCCGCTTCGGCGAGTTCTTCCCGTGGAAGCTGAGCGCGGACAACCCGCTGTACGTCAAGTACCGCTGGTGGATCGCCGCGTCGCACGACGTGTCGCGCGAGGATGTCCAGGGGCGTTACGACGCGCTGGCGGCGCCGCCGACCGTGCGGCTCGTCAAGTAACGCGACGAGGCGACGCGATTCCGCATCGCCGCGTCGTTGCGGATCGCGTCGCGCGTCAGCTCAGTGTCACGCTGACCGGGCAGTGGTCGCTGCCGAGGATCTGCGGGTGGATGGCGGCGTCGACGACGCGGTCGCGCAGGGCCGGGGTGACCGTGCCGTAGTCGAGGCGCCAGCCGATGTTCTTTTCGCGCACGCCGAAGCGGTAGCTCCACCACGAGTATGCGCCTTCGAGGTCGGGGTTGCGCTCGCGGAACACGTCGTGGAAGCCGCCGGCGAGGAAGCGCGTCATCCACGCGCGTTCTTCCGGCAAGTAGCCCGGATTGCCCTCGTTCGCTTTCGCGCGCGCCAGGTCGATGGGCTGGTGTGCGATGTTGTAGTCGCCCATGAGCAGGATCTCGCGACCCGCCTCGCGCTGCTTGCCGAGGAACGTCCGGATCGCGCGACAGAAGCCGAGCTTGTAGTCGAAGCGCTCGCCCTTGACCTGGCTCTTCGGAAAATACGCGCTCAGGACGAGGAGCTCGCCGAATCGCGCGCCGACGACGCGACCTTCTCGGTCGTACTTCTGAACGCCGATGCCCTCGAACATCTCGTCGGGTTTCTCCCGACTCAGGACTGCGACGCCCGAGTAGCCCTTGCGCTGCCCCCGGGAGTACAGCACATGCCACCCCGGCGGCTCGGCGAGCGCCGGCGGGAGTTGCTCGGTGTGGGCCTTTGTCTCCTGCAGGCACAGGACGTCCGCGTCCTCGAGCTGATCCCAGGGGAGCAGCTCCTTGCGCCCGACCGATCGGATTCCGTTGACGTTCCAGCTATAGCAGCGCATGCGCTCTCGTTTTTTTCTACGGTTCTCTTTCTACGTTTCTCTTCGGGTGCTTCGATCGCCCCTTCAACCTTCGACGCGGCGGACATGCCCGCCGCGGCGGAAGTCGCCGCCGGCTTCGAGTTCGCCCTGCGCCGTGCGGTGCGCGACGTGGACGCCGCCGAAGAACAGGTTGGGACCGTCGAAGACGTGCTCCTTCGCGCTCAGCTGTCGAGCCCCCTCGAGCGCGTCGTCCGGGTCGTCGAGCAGGAACGCCTCGGAGCTGAGCGTGCCGCTCTCGAAGTGGATGCGCGCTTGGCGCAGCGACTCCGCGGGCTCGAGGCCGTCGTCGACGAGGTTGCAGATGACCTGCGAGATCGCGGTGCGGATGCGGTTCGAACCGCCCGATCCGAGCACCGTGACCGCGCCGTCGCCGTGCTCGACGACGGTGGGGGCCATCATCGTCGAGAGCCGACGGCCCGGGGCGAAGTGGCCGAAGCCGCCGGGGAACAGGTCTTCCTCGCCGAGGAAGTTGTTCATCATCATGCCCGTGCCGGGCACCTCGAATCCGTTGCCCTCGCCGTGGCTCATCGTCGTGGTCACCGCGTTGCCCGCATCGTCGATGATACTGATGTGGGTCGTGCTGCCGGGCTTGTGCGGCTCGCGACTCGTGGACGCTCCGCCGTTCGATGCGAGGATGCCGTCCAGGCGACTCGAGAACGCAACGGCCGCGTCCGGGGCGTCGAAGATTTCGTGTCGTTCGGAGCGCACCTCGGAGATGGCGCGAAACACCGCCGCGAGGGTTGCGTAGCGATCTCGCGTGCCCGGCCGCGTCGAGCCGATCCGGCAGCGTTCGAATAGCGCCAGCGTGTGCCGAATGCTCGGGCCGCCGAATGACGGCGGCGGGTTCGAGCAGACGCGCGCGCCGCTGAACTCGAACTCGAGCGGCTGTCTCCACTCGGGCCGGTACGAGCGCAGGTCCGCTTCATCGAGGAGGCCGCCGTGCGACTCTCCGAACGCCTGCAGGATCGGCGCTTGAAACGCGTCGCGAACGAACTGATCGATCTCGGCCTCGGGGCAATCGCGCAGACGGGCGAGGAAGTCGGCGAGTCGCGGGTTGCGGAATCGCGAGCCGACATCGACGAGATCGCCCGACCCGTCGAGGATCAACGGGTGCAGCTCCGCGCTGTGGGAGATGAGCTGTGCCAGCACGCGAATGCAGTCGACCTGGAATTCGCTCAACGAGAACCCGTCCCGCAGGAGCGTGACGGTCGGTGCGACGAGCTCGCCGAGCGGCAGCGAGCCTCTCTGACGCCACAGCTCGATCAGACCGGGCAGCGTGCCGGGGACGGCGGCGGCGCCACGGCCGATGTAGAACGGCTGCGAGGCCTCGGCAGCCCCGAAGTCGATCAGGATGCGGCGGAAATCGTGGTCGTCGGTGAAGCCCTCGATTATCGCGCGCCCCGACCCGAGCGCTGGAGCGTTCGCGAAGAAGTCGCAGACGTCGACGCGACCGGTCGCGGCGTCGCGGTGCACGAGGGCGCCACCGCCCGCGAGGCTCGTGATCGCCGGATCGCCGGCGCACGTGGCAAAGCCCGCGGCGACAGCAGCGTCGATGACATTGCCGCCGGCGGCGAACGCTTCGGCAGCGGCGTCGACGACCTGATCGGAACTGGCGACGATGATCGCGGAGCGAGTCATGGGGCGGCCAGTATACACGTCAGGGGCGCGGTGGGGCGAGACCGGGGCCCGCGGCGGTTGCACCCGCGGTCCTGCGACGCTCGCGCCGGCAGCAGTGCGGAGTGGGAGTCGGAGTCGGAGTCGAATCCGAACCCTGAAGACCAAGAAGGACTCACCACAGAGTCACCGAGCGCACAGAGAAGAGGAAGGCAGAGAAGAAGGAGCTTCTCCGTGCTTCTCTGTGCTCTCCGTGACTCTGTGGTGAATTCTCTTCTCTTGGCTCGCGCGACGGGCGAATCGGGATCCCGCCGTGTGTTGCAGCGTTACGGTCGGAACCGGCGTCGGCGTCGGAGTCGGAGTCGGAGCGCCGGTGAAAACCGACAAGGAGTAGCGGATGCAAG
>CAYMRB010000375.1:0-10056 GCA_964392615.1 uncultured Planctomycetia bacterium
CACTTCTCGTGCGGTGCGAAGAAGAAGACCTGCGGGGCGCAGTAGTAGCCGCTGTCGCTGATTTTCAGAATCGTGCGTCGCGAGCGGTCGGCGTTCTCCCACTTCGTGAACGAGCAGTGCTCGATCGCCGATCGCCCCGGCAGCTTGACCGTCATAAAGACGTGCCACTTGCCGCCGTGGAAGACCAAGGTGGGGTCCTTCTGAGCGCGGCTGGGATTCTCGGTGCGTTTCTCGGGAGCGATCAGCGGAGCGCTGCACTCCCACGTCGCGGGAAGGCGGAGCTCTTCGTCGCCGGCCGGTTCACCGGCGTACGCGGTCGACCAGCAGACGAAGGGCGCGATCGAGAGAACGGCGCGAAGGGTGTGGCTCATGGCGTGCTCCAGGTCGCTCCGGCGTCCAACGTACGTTCGATGGTCCTACCTTCTCCTCGTAAACGCAACACGCCATCGCGCGTCGCGCGGATCGTGCATGACGACAGCTCGCCCTCTCGCCATGCGATATCGACGACCCAACCGCCGCGAGCCCGCAGTCCGCGTACGGAGCCGTCGGTCCAGGCGTTCGGCAGGGCCGGCAGCACGTGCACCGTGCCATCGTGGCTCTGCAGGAGCATCTCGGCGATGCCGGCGGTGCCGCCGAAGTTGCCGTCGATCTGGAACGGCGGATGCGTGTCGAACAGATTCGGCAGCGTGCTCTTTCTGAGCAGCAGGGTCGCGTGCTCGCGCGCGGCGTCGCCGTCGAGCAGCCGCGCGTAGAAGTTGATAACCCATGCGCGACTCCAGCCGGTGTGGCCGCCGCCGTGGCTCAATCGCCGCTCGATCGTCTTCTTGGCCGCGGCGAAGAGCGGGGCGTCGTCCTGCGTGATCATCGCGAACGGATGGACGCCGATCAGGTGAGAGATGTGCCGGTGCCCCGCGTGCTGCTCGCGGAAGTCCTCGATCCACTCCTGGATCGTGCCGTTGGCGCCGATCTTCACAGGCGGCAGCTTCGCGACAGCCGCCTCGAGCTGCGTGCGGAATGCCGTGTCGATGTCGAGCAGCTTCGATCCGGCGATGACCGCATCGAACACCGTGCGAACGATCGTCGTGGAGTAGGTCGACGCGCGAGTGATGCGCACCCCCTTGCCGGTGTCCGGATGGACGTACGAGTTCTCGGGCGATGTCGACGGCACGACGAGGAGCTGTCCGTCCGGGCCTTCGACCAGATAGTCGAGCAGGAACTCAGCGGCTCCCTTGAGCACCGGATACGCCTTCTCGCGCAGGAACTCTCGATCTTCGTTGAACTCGTAGTGCCGCCACAGCGTCATGGCCATCCACGCTCCGGCCAGCGGATCGAGGACGCCGTTGACGAACTGTGACCCCAACGTCGATCCGCCCGGCGTCGTGCGCCCGAACACGTTCGACGTCGTGAACGCCACCCAGCCGCGCGCGTCGTACAGACGCTTCGCCGACGCGCGCCCCTTTTCCGTCGTCGGCACGAACCAGTCGACGAGCGGCCCCATGGTCTCCGAGAGGTTGCACAGGTCCGCGGGCCAGTAGTTCATCTGCAGGTTGATGTTGAGGTGGTAGTCCGCCTCCCACGGCGCCCACATGCGGTCGCTCCAGATGCCCTGGAGATTCGCCGGCAGCTGCGCGGGACGGCGCGAGCTCGACATCAGCAGGTAGCGGCCGTACTGGAAGTAGAGCGCGAGCAGCGCCGGATCGTCGCCGCCCTTCTTCACCGCGTCGAGGCGCTCGTCCGTCGGTCGCTCAGCGGCAGCCGCGCCGCCCAGGTCGAGCGCGACGCGATCGAACATCGCGCGGTGTTCCGCGACGTGGGACGCCCTGAGCTGCTGCCACGACTTCTTCGCGGCGGAGGCCAGAATCGCTTCCGCACGGGCGGCGGGATCGATCGATCGGTCGAAGTTCAGGATCGCGACGTCGTAGTCGGTCTTCGCCGTGAACAGGAGAAGCGCCTCGTTGGCGCCTTCGATCGCGAGCGCATCACCTGCGGTCGAGACTCGCCCGCCGCGAGCGCGTGCAAGCAGCCGACCGGCGAACTTCATGTGCGGGCCGCCGGGGCCCGAGCCGCCGGGGTTGTCGTCGTGGCCTTTCGGCGCCTCGATGTCGACGATCTGGCCGTCCATTCGCAGGCGGTCGTTGCTGTCCGCCGTCACGACCATGTCCTTCTTGCGCGTCAGGCGGACCTTCGCCGCGACCGCACCGGGCTTGTCGGCGGTCAAGCGGACGACCAACACGTCGTCGACCGCCGAGATGAAGAACTCGCGGGTGAAACGCGTGCCGCCGCTCTGATACGTCACGGTGGCGACGCCCGTCGCGAGGTTCAGATCGCGTCGATAGTCGCTCGCCGCCTCGGCTCCGGGCGTCTCGATCCACAGGTCGACCAACGTCTCGTACGAGCGGAAGGACGTGGGGGACTTCGTCAGCTTCGCGACTCCGAGCTTGCGCGCCGCCGCGATCTTGCCGTCGAGCACGAGTTGCTGGAGCTCGGAGAGGTGCTTGCGGAAGTCGTCCGGATATGCGTCGCAGGGCTCGCCGGCCCATAGGCTCTCCTCGTTGAGCTGCAGCCGCTCGATCGGCTGCGAGCCGAACACCATCGCGCCGAGTCGTCCGTTGCCGAGCGGCAGAGCTTCGACCCACTTCTTCGCGGGTTGCCCGTACCACAGAGTCACCGCCGCGTCGTCGTCCGCCGCGCTGGTCGGGGCTCCGATCGTCAACGCGAGGGCCAGCGTTGCGAATGCGATCATCTGAATCCTGGCTGCGCTCATCTCCATCTCCTCTCAGCGCTCGACCGTGAGCGCACGGGGCTTCGCCTTGATCCTCGTACCGTCCGAGAACTTCACGGCCAGCGCCTTTTCGCCGGTGTTGTACGCGGCGTAGGTCCGCTTGCCGCTCTTCGTGAATGCCACGGCGAGCGGGTGGTCCGCCGTCACGCTCGCGTCGACGTGACCGAGAGCCCGTAGCGTGTGGATCCAGTGGTACATGAACGAGTGCGTGTTGCCCGCCTCGACCTTGCACCGCGGTGTCGAATCGATGTACGCCGCGGCTCGGTCCGCGTTCTCCAGCGCGCCGAACATGCACACGAGATCGCCCCAGCCGTTGTTGTAGTCCTCTCCGCCCTTGCGCGCCGACACGAGCGAAGCGTGGTTCTTCTTCACGTACTCGGGGTGACGTCCCATGAACAGCGAGCCGGGAGTGAACGGCAGCCAGTTGATGCCGTGGATGCAGTCGACGTCCGGCGAGAACCAGGTCTCGAACACGCCCTTGCCGCCCCAGACCATGCCGAGGGCGACATGCGGGAAGCCATCCGGGTAGTTCGTGTCGGAGACGTCGAACCAGTACTCCTCCACTCCGGTGCGCTCGGTGTTGTAGAGGAACACGCCGGCGTCGCGCACCTCTTCGTCGCCCGTAGCCGCGCCCCAGAGGATCATGGCGTACCACGCGTTCATCGACTCGGACGAAGACTCCTGGTTGTTGCCGTCGCCGAACTTGGCGGTGCCCGAAGCCCACGAGTGGCCAGCGTACTCATCGAAGCAGCGCAAGTGCGGAAACAGCTTGTCGCGTCGATCGGGCGCGGCGATGTTGCGGATGAGCAGCTCGACCATCGGGCCCCATCTCCTCGCCCACGCGGGCCGCACACGTGCGACCTCGGCGGCTGCGCGGATGAAGTAGCCGTAGTGGAACTGGTGATCGTTGAGCAGGTCGTCTGAGCCATAGGACGGACGGCTGCCGACGAGCGTGCTCCACTTCGCGTCGTAGTAGAACACCGGCTGGTCCTTCGTCGGCGTCGCGGTGAACCACGCCTCCAGTCGACGTGCCAACTCGTCGATGAACACTCGCTGCAGATCGGACGCGCCGGCGGCCTCGGCGACACCGCTCAGGCTCGCGAGCTTGCCGAGGTGCTTGCCCTCCCAGTACGTGTCGCCGAATCCTGCAGGCTTCTTGTCGGCCTCGGCCTGCAGGTACGCGAGCACGCGATCGCGATCGGCGATCCCCTGGGGCGGCAGGAGCGGCAGCACGCCCTGGACGGGGACCGCTGTTCGGAAGCCGCGGCCGGCGAGGATCTTCATCGCGCCGCGAACCGACTTGTACTCGAACCGCGAGAGCTTCTCCGGCGTGTACTTCCACTGGTGCGGGTAGAGAGAGAACAGCGCGGCGTTCCCCTCGCCCTCGCGCGCTTCGACCTCGAAACGATACGTCGTTTTCACCACGCCGCCCGCGACGGCGAAATCGGCGCGCGTGTCGGTGACGTGGTTGTGTGCGTACTTGCGGAACACCGCGAGAGTCTGCGGCGAGTCGTCGGGAAGCAGCGCGACGCTCAGGTACCCCTTGCCGTCCGCGTCGTTGACGAACAGCGTGCCATCGACGCCGTTCCAGGACGATCCGGTCGGTCCGAACAGGCCGTAGTGCGCGCCGTGCAGAGAGACGCCGAGCACCGCGTCGCCCGCCTCGCCCGACCAGACGCGCGGCTTGCGCGCGAACCGCAGCGTCGGGTTACCACCGGCGATTCGGCAGTAGACGAACGGGCTGCCGTGTCCGAAGCTGACCCGCAAGGCGGCCTTGCCCCGCGCGAACGCCGCGGTCACGAACCAATCCGAGTAGCCACCGCAGTTCGCCTGCGAGAACGACTCGACCTCCGAGTGCCCGATGGTGAAGTCGCCGAGCTTGCCGCCGCCGCGTCCGAAGATGCCGACCTTGTTCGCGGCGATGCCCGAGCCCGGATAGACGACCGCCAATCCGCCTTCTCTGCAGCGAACCGCGAGCGGGTGGGGAAACATCCAGCTCGAGAGCGGCTCCCACACGAGCGAGCTCCACCATTGCCCGCTGGGCACGTGGTCGTCGAGATCGGCCGTCTTGTAGATCTTCTCGGGCAGCGCCTTGCACGGACCGGGGCGCGTCGTGCGATAGCTGCCGGCACCGACCTGGACGACGTCGGCGCTCGCGGCAGAGGACAGCATCACGATCGCAGCGAGCGCTCCGATCGCGAGATGTGCGGTGGGGCGGGCAAATCGGCGGTGTGTCGTCACTTATTCTCTCTCGACAGTCAGGGGCTTCCGGACGCAGCCTGCAGCGTCACGGGGCCGAGCAGTCCGGATGGGAGAAGAGGCGAGCTCGCGGTCAGCCGCGTGATGTTCGTTCTTGTACGTCGCTCGGCGGGCGGCAGCCGCAGGTCGCCGACGATGCGATTCGTCCATTGGTTCGCGACGCGGATCTCGAGCGTGTTCTCGCCGGGCTTCAACGCGCCCGACACATCCACCGCGAACGGCGGCGCCCACACGACGCCGAGAGAGCGACCGTTCAAGCGCACCTCGGCCATCTCGAGCACGTCGCCGAGATCGATGCGAGCGCGCCGAACGCTGCCCGGCGCATCGAACCGCATGCGGTACGTCGCGATGCCCGAGTAGTACCGGATGCCCGGATCGGCGTGTAGCGTCCAATCGGTCAGCGTCTCGAACTCGGTCGACTTCGGGCCGCCCCAGGCCGGATCGAACTGCACGGTCCACGGCCCGGTCAGCCCGAGCAGGCTCCGGTACGTCGCGGTATTGCTGACGGCCGCGCCGCGCGCGCGCGGCGGGATTGCGCATCGGAACAGCACGAAGATCGCGCCGTTCGGAGCGAATGAGAGCGGTACGATCGTCCGCCCCTCCTTCTGCTCGTACGCGACCGCGTCGCGCCGTGAGCCGTCCATCGGGTTCCACAGTTCGGGCTGCCGTCCCGAGACGCGGAACGACGCGCGGATGGTCGCAGGGCTCTCCGCCTGATTCGCGACGAAGTAGAGTTCACCCGCGGGCGTCGTGCGCTGGATCCACTCGAGCCGCACTTCGTAGCCACCGTCATGCGCGAAGGCCGGCTCGACGTCCAACTGCCGCAAGACGTCGATCGGCATCTTGTTCGCGATCGCGTGCTCGGGTCGATTCGCGTCCCACACCGTCGCGGCGATCTGTTCGAACTCGCGTGCGCCTGCGGCTCCTCCGACGAGGCTGACAGCGCGTTCGGGCCGCGGTCCGCAAACCGTCGCGCCGGCGGCGACGAGCTCTCGCACCTTGCGCAGCGCGGTGAGCGACAGCACGCGGTGGTCCGGAAGGACCAGGACGCGGTACTCCATGCCGGTCGGCAGCGTCAGACGACCGCCGCGGACGGCGAGTCGACCGAGGATCTCCTCGCTGATCACGTCGTAGTCGTGGCCGGGCAGCACGCCGGCGGGATCGTCGGCCTTGCGCCGCGCGATGTTCGGAACGTGATCGCCGTAGTAGTACGCTACGTCCGCGACGAAGCGACCCTGCTGCAGCATCCAATGGCAGCGGTTCATGTAGGCGATAAACGCGCCCGCCATCGGCCACCACGTGCAGTTCGGGTTGAAGTGCGTGCCGGCAAAGTACTCTTGCCCCGGCATGCCCATCTCGACCGGCGAGCACGTGAAGGTGTGGACGAACGTCAGGTTGAGCCCGTCGCAGGCCTCGTGGTCGAAGCTCGGCTTGAGGTCGCGCCAGAACGAGTCGTTCCAATGCGGACCGATCGACGTGAAGCCTTCCGCCCCGACGAGCTTCATGCCGTAGGTATGCGCGGCCGACGCCGCCTGCTTGACGAAGAAGCGGTGCTGGGGCCGCGGTCGATGGGGCGACGGACGCCAGAACTCGCTCATCGCGAGGTCGCTGCGGCCGTAGTTCTTCAAGCCGTCGAGCGGCCCGGCATGCGGGCCGGAGCACTCGGGCTGCGTGCCGATCCCGAACTCGTCGGCGAGCTCGCCGAGCACGCGGTAGTGATCGTCGGCCACGCAGTGCGCGATCGCCTTGCGGAAGTCGGCGAGGAACGCGTTGCTCGCCTCGCGGTTCGCCACGATCTTGCCGGCGAGGACGGGAAGCCACGGTATCGGGTCGTAGCCGAGATACGCCGCGAACTTCGTCTCGAAACCGGGCGACCAGTTCATGCCGCCGCACTCCCAGCTGTCGGTCTCGACGTACTTCAGAGCCGTGCCGCAGTGCGGTCGCACGAGCTCGAGGAGCGGCCGGACGTGGCGAGTCCAGTACGCGCGCAGGACTGCCTCGCTCATGTAGTCGACGACCGCTCCCTGCCAGTCGCCGCTGGAGGTCGACACGTGTGCGCCAGTCGGCGTGTAGCCGAAACGCAGAATCGTCCACGCGCCGGCGGGCACCTCCCAGTCGAGTGTGCCGTCCGGTGCCAGGCGATCGCTGAGGTCGATGACATCAGCGAGCGCGACGTGCGCATCGCTCGGACTGACGGGGAAGTCGAAGAGCAGCGGACGACAGTCCGGCGCCGAGCCGCCGAGCTCGCGGGACATCGATTTGGCACGCAGGTCGCGTATCAGCCGCCGCGACGATCGCGGCACGAGCGAGCGCCTCCCCGCGCCGAGAAGGTCGAACTCGACCACCTGTGCATTGCGCGGCGCGTTCGGGTGACGGGGATCGTAGGCCGCAGTGATCGCGAGACGAAAGTGTGTCGCCGTGACCGGCTCGAAGCGCTGTCGTATCGTCTTCCCGTTCGCGACGGCGAACTCCTCTGTCGCGGTCGTGAACGATCGACCATCGCGGGAGAACTCCACCCGGCAACGTTTCGGCCCGTAGTCCTTGCGGCCGAGCAGGTCGATGGCGGAGACGGTCACGGGCTTCTCGAATGTCAACGCGAGCCACTCGGGCTCTCCGTCTTTCGGCCCGTCGCCCGGCTCGTCGCCGTCGGAAACCCAGAACGAGTCGAGATCACCGTCGGCAGCGAGCGCAGGTGGAAAACCCTCCTGACTCCCGTTCGCGGAGATGGCGATCGATCGAGCCGCGGCAGTCTGCGGACGGTCACGGAAGGCGAGCACCGCGATGTCGCGATAGAAACCGCTGCGAGCCGACGGCTGCGCGAGCTTCCGCGCCAGTCGCCCCGGCGTGCTGACCTTCAGCTCCGACCACGTGACCTGCTTGGCCGCTTCAGCCGGTGTCACGTCCGGCCCGCCGAGATTCCAGCCGCTCTGGATCGACAGGGAAAGCTCGAGCTTCAAGCGAGCCGCTTCGCGCACGGCGTGGACGAAGAGTTCGCGCCATGCTTCGGAGCCGAACAGCGGGCCGGCGGGCACACGGCGATTGCCTCGTTGGCCGGAGCCGTCGGCGTCGAAGAGCAGCGCGCCTCCCATGCCCTTGGCGCGCATCTCCTCGAGGTCGCGCGTAATCGCCGCCTTGGTGACGTTTCCGTTCAGCCACCACCAAAACGCTCGCGTGCGCGCGTCGAGCGGTGGGTCCTTCCAGCCGGCCTCGAGGCGAGCTTCGTTGCGATCGGCGGCTCCCGCGGTTGTCGGAGGGGCGAGCAGCGACGCCATTCCCACGGCAACGACCGCGAGCGCGAGACGAGGAGCCTGCTGACTCATCACGATCGATTCCTCCCGCTACTTGGCCTCGCGGCGGGCTGCGTCCATCGCGGCCTTGATCTTCGGGTCTGTGGCGTGCGGGTCTTCGTACCACGCTCCGTAAAGCGCGAGAGCGCGCGTCATCCGGCGGACGACATCGCGCAACGCCGGGTCGTCGAAGCGGTTCTGCAACTCGTTCGGATCTTCGCGCAGGTCGAACAGCCACGGGCGATCTGTCTTCGAGAAAACGAGCTTGTAGCGATCGGAGACCGCGCACAGCCACGCGTTGGCACTCGGCGTGCTGCGCAGGAAGGCGATGTCGTCCCAATCGGCCGGCCGCTTCCCCGTGAACAACGCGGACGCGTTGCGGCCCTGTTCCTTCTGTGCGGTCTTCACATCCATGAGCGACAGGACCGTCGGGAGGAAATCGACGCAAGACAGGGCATCGTCGACGACGGTTCCCGCCTTGATGCGCGACGGGTACCGCATGACGAACGGAACCTTCGCCGATCCCTCGTAGGGCACGCCCTTGTTCAATCGACCGTGCTCGCCGCAGAGGTCGCCGTGATCCGCGGTGAAGACGACGATCGTGCGGTCGAGCAGGTCGCGTTCGCGAAGGGTGCCGAGGATCTTGCCGACGTTGTCGTCGATGCACTTCACCATGCCGTAGTACTGCGGCATGATCTTCCGGAGGCTCTTCGCCGTCACGTTGGCCCTCTTGCCCCACGCCGGAGTTTGCGCCGCGGTCTTGTGCAGCGTCGAAGGGATCGGCACCTCGACGTCGGCGTACATCGCATCATACGGGGCACGGACCGAGTTCGGGCCGTGCGGATCCGGCAGGCTCACGACGTAGCAGAACGGCTTCTTCGCGTGTTGCTCGATGAACCGGACAGCCTTGTCGGCGAGCCAATCGGTCGTGAACGACTTGTCGTCGGCGCCCGCGACGCCATAGCTCGGCTTGCCATTTGCGTTTCGTGCCGCGACGCGCGGGCCGTTCGGCGTGTCCTCGAGCTTCTTCCAGTGCCCGCGATTGAACAGGAAGCGGTTGTCCTCGAAGCCGAATTTGCGCTTCGGCGCCCACAGGGGCTTGCCGGGGCCATCGAGGTGCCACTTGCCGGCGTATCCGGTCGCGTAGCCCTGGCGGCGCAGGATCTCGGCGAACGTGACCGTGTCGTCGGCGAGGGAGATGTTGTTCGTGACGACCGGCGTGTTCTGCGGATAGCGCCCCGAGAAGAAGGCCGCGCGTGACGGCGAGCATACGGGAGTCGACGCGTAGAAGCTGGTGGCGAGCGCGCCGGTCTTCGCGAGCCAGTCGATGTGCGGCGTCTTGACGATCTTGCCGCCGTAGCAGCCGAGTGTGTTGTAGTGATGCTCGTCGGTCTGGATCACGACCAGATTCGGCGGCGCGTCCGCCGTTGCGATCTTCGAGACGGCCAGAGTCAGCGACAGCGCGCTGCAGAGGATCCACGCGCGACGAGTTGACATGACGGTTTTCTCCTGATGGGCGAGCCCGTTGTTCGTTGGGCGTCGTTGACCTCGTGTTCGTTGCCCCAGTAGCTGGACCAGCCCATCGTCGCGCAACGTCGAGGGGAAGTCCACGGCACGATCGTCCGGACGGCACCCGCGGTCCTGCGACGCTCGCGTTGGCGGCAGTGCGAAGTCGGTGTCGGATCGGTGTCGGTGTCGGAGTCGAACCCGAAAGACCAAGAAGGACTC
>CAYMRB010000376.1:0-10052 GCA_964392615.1 uncultured Planctomycetia bacterium
GCTCGCAAGTCCACCACGGCTCGCAAGCCGACCCGCAAGAGCAGCACAGCTCGCAAGTCCACCACGACTCGCAAGCCGAGCACCCGCAAGAGCAGCACAGCTCGCAAGTCGAACACGCGCAAGAGCACCACGGCTCGCAAGACGACGACCGCTCGCAAGCCGAACGCGCGCAAGAACACGACGAACCGCAAGTCGACGGCGCGCAAGTGCACCACGAACCGCAAGTGCACCACGAACCGCCGTCGGTCCGCGAAGTAGCACGGTCATCGGGACGCCGCGCTGTCGGCGTCCACGGTCAACAGCAACGAGCCAGGCGCTTCCGATCGGAAACACCTGGCTCGTTTGCTTTGTTCGTTCCGAGCGCCGGCGAGGCAGCAGGCGCTCCGGGCCGGGACTTTACTGAATCATCTCGTCGACCTTTTGGCCGATGATGTCCTTCAGCTCGTCCATGAACTCGCGGTCTCGCTTCGAGCCCTTCTTCTTCTTCTGCGCGGGCTTCATCGGCTGCGTGACGTCGCCGAGCTCCTCGAGCTCGCTCAGGCTCGGAATGATCTGAGTGTTGGCGAACTCATCGTCGTCGTCGCCGTCGTCGTCGTCGTCGTCCGCCCACGCATCTTCCTCGACAGCCGGCGCCGCGGATTCGGGCACTGAGGCCGTGTCATCGTCGTACGCGCTCGGCTCCTCGACGTCGGCCGACGGGCTCTCGGTCTCCTGAGGATCCAACGCTGTGAGATCGACCGGATCGAAGGAACCGAGCTGGACCGTGACCTCGGCGTCGATCTCCTCCTCCGTCTGGACTATCTCCTCCTCGGAGACATCGATCTCGTCGAGCGTTTCGTCCGTCGACTGGATGATCGGCGAGAACTTGCCGCCGCGTCGCACGACCGTGCTCGGCCGCGCACGGCGCGGTGCCGGCGAGGGCTGCTGCGCGCCCACCGACGCGTCCTGCATCTCGAGCTCTTCGATCCTCTGATGCAGGGCCGCCAGCTCACGCGAGGAGCGCGTGCGTCGGCGCCAGCGAAGCGGCAACCAGACCAGGAACCCGAGGAAGAACACGCCTCCGACGGCTGCGCACGCCAGCGTCTTGTCAACGGCGTCCCACGAAGCCTCGCCGCGCGCCATGAGCTTCGCACGCGCGCCGACGAGTGCGAAGAAGTCCTGCCATGTCCCCTCTGCACCAGCCGTTGCCACGGTGGCCGGAGCGCTCGCTGCGGCGAGCTCGACCTGGTCGCCAGTCGCGCTCGGATCGACGACGCGGCTCGCGAGCACGTCCTTCTCGGCCTCCAGCGCTCTCTTCTCGCGCTCGAGCTGGGCCACCTGCGCCTGGAGCACGGCGGCCTGCGCATCCTGACCTTCCACGCCGGCCGCGGTGATCGAACGGATGACGGCATTGGCGGCGAGAAGCTCCGAATTCGTTCGCTCTAGCTCCTGGTGAGTCTTGCGGTTCTCCGCACGCAACGCCGTATTGGCGGTCTGAAGAACCTCTTGCCGGCGGGTGAACTCGGCCGCTTGGGCGCGCAGTCGCGTGAGCTCGTCAACCTGCTCCGACGCGGCTCGTGTCGCCGCCTTCAGCCGGTCGCGCTCCGCCTTGAACACGCGCTGCGCCTGCTCGAGCTGAGTGGCGAGGCCCGCCTTCTGCTGTTCGACCGTCGCGAGGGTGTTGCGGTTCTCCTCGAGCTCGTGCCGCGTGGTGGTGAGATCCGAGCTCAGCGCGTCGCGCTCCGCCCCGAGCTCGTCGCTCCGCTGGCGCGAGTTGCTCAGACGCTCGTTCGCTACCGCGAGCGCCTCCACCTGAGTCTCGTTGACCTTGCGGAGCTCCGCGAGCTCCGTCTCCTTGTCGGTCAGCCTCTGTCGGCTCACGCAACCCGCCGTGGCGACGAGCAGCACGAGACAGATGCCGGAAGTCCCCAAAGTCGCTACGCGTCGCATACCTCGGCTCCGTGTCTCTGGTGCGCGTCGAGCCTCGCTACACGCCGGACGACTCCGCTTCGAACCGACGTGACCCCGCTCGTTCTCGACCAACCGCATCCGAATCCCCTTCCGATATGTGCCGACCGGAGCCTCCCCTCTCGCTCCGAACGGCTCCCGTTCTGCCGGATATCCGGCGAGAAGCCCTTCCGAGCTCGGCGACTCGATGCCGCCATGGCCCCGGTCATGCGATACCCTCCACCAGCCCATCGAAGGCGCGAGCCCCGTTCAACAGGCGTCTGCCCCGCGGGGAGTCCCCGTCCGGCGGCGCAGAAGTATACACGGCTCCCGCAGCCCGGCAAGGACGCGACACGGAGGTCGAAACGCGCCTCCGAGTGACGCAGCTTCCCACTCTCGATACGGCGGTTTCGGGCCCTTTCGCGTGTGCGGATTCCAGATTCCGGATTCCGGATTCCGGATTCGGCGACGCAGTGTTGTGCGAGCGGTTCGCGGTCAGGAGCTCGCGCGGCGCGCCAGCGCGTCGCGAATCGCTCGACGCAGCGCATCGACTCGCGCGGCGAGCTCCGGGTCGTCGAAGAGATCGTCGACGGTCCGACGCACGAGCTTGCGCAGTTCCGGCGACGCGGCGAGGAGCCGCTTGCCGTACTCGTGAAGAACGAGCCGCTCGAAGATCGTCTCTGCGCCGACGTCCGGCCCAGCGTCGATCGCGGCGCGCAGGACAGCCGCTGCGTCGCACTCCTCGCGAGTCGCTTCACGACCGCGTCCGGAGCGCGACCTCGACCTGCGGCTCCCGCGCTCCGCCGGAGGCTCCGACGTCTTCGCGCTCGCCGGCGCACCGGAACCGGAGAGCTCGGCCACGAAGCGCGCCGCTGCCTCGTCGGGCTCCGGAGGAACGGAGCGGTTGATCCGCTGGATCAGCTCTTGCGCCTTGACCGGATTGCGCAGGCGGGTCAGACCCTCGCCCCGATTCCAGGTCTCCGTGTCGAGCAGCACGAGCACGGTGTGACCGATCTCGACGATGTCATCGAACTCGAGCTCGACCTGCTCGACGCGTGCGCCGTTGACGAACGTCCCGTGTGCGCTGCCGAGATCCCGAAGCTCGTAGCTCCTGGCAGTGGGCGAGATCTCGCAGTGCTGACGCGACAGGATCTCGTCCTCGATCGGAATATCCGTCTTGCGCGACCGGCCGATCACGACCACGCGATCGGGTAGATCGACGGCGCGGATCCGGTCGTCGAAAATCATCAATCTGGGCATGTGACCCATCCTACAGCCGTCTCCGACCGCTTGTCAGCCGCCGGGATCCACGGTCGAAGAAGGGCGCCTGCCATCCGTTGAAAAAGGCTGCTACTCGAGACTCGAGAATCAGAGCTCGAGCGAGCGGACGACGTCGGCGGGTACGGGCTGGTAGCCCTCCGGCTCCATCGAGTAATTGCCGCGGCCGCTCGTCACGCTGCGGAGCGTCGTCGCGTAGGCCGGGAGCAGACGCAGGGGAACGAATGCCGTCACCTGCTTGTCGAGCCCCTCGTCCTCGATGCTCGACACGACGCCGGAGCGCGAGTTCAAGTCGCCGATGACCGCGCCGAGGTACTCCTCGGGAGTCGTGACGACGACGCGCATGATCGGCTCGAGGAGCACCAAACCGCAGCGCTCCTCGGCGGTCCGCGCCGCCTGCACGCCGCAGGCGTAGAACGCGATCTGGCTCGAGTCCACGTCGTGCATCTGACCGTCGACGATCGTGGCGCGGAAGCCCTGGATCCGGGCGCCCCGTTGGCCGCCGGACTCGGCAAAGTCGCGGATGCCCTTCTCGATCGCCGAGAGGAATTCCTTGGTGATCTTGCCGCCCTTGATCGTGTCCTCGACCTCGATCTCGTCGCCGTCGACGGGCTCGAACTGGATCTTCGCGACGGCGTACTGGCCGCTGCCGCCGGTCTGCTTGATGTGCCGCGTCTCGAACTCGGCGGGCCCGCGCAGGGTCTGGCGATAGGACACGCGCGGCTTTCCGGTCAACACCTGCAGCCGGAACTCGTCGCGCAGGCGGTGCACGATGACCTCGAGGTGCAGCTCGCCCATTCCGGAGATGATCGTCTGGCCGGTCTCTTCGTCGGTGTGGATGTGGAAGGTCGGGTCCTCGCGCGACACCACGCCGAGCGCCTCGCCGAGTCGGTCACGATCCGCCGACGTGCGCGGCTCGATCGCCATCGAGATGACCGGGTTGGCGTAGGACGCATCCTCGAACAGGATCGGCGCTTCCTTCGTGCACAGCGCGTCGCCCGTAGCGCCCTGCTTGATCCCCATCGCGGCGACGATCTGGCCGGCGGAGGCTTCCTCGATCGCTTCACGCGAACCCGCGTGCACGAGGAACAGCCTTCCGACGCGCTCGTGCTTGCCGAGTCGCGGGTTGTAGAACCCCTTGCCGCTGATCAGCGTCCCCGAGTAGACGCGCAGGAACGTCAGGTCGCCCGTCGTGAAGTGGATGGTCTTGAAGATCATCGCGCTCAGCGGACCGTCCGGGTCGGGCCCGAAGGACACCGCTTCGCCGCTGCGCGGATCCGTACCGGCGGCCGCGCCGTTATCGAGCGGGCTCGGTAAGTACGCGACGACCGAGTCGAGCAGCAGCGGAACACCGCGGTTGCGCAGCGCGGAACCGAGAAGCACGGGCACGAACTCGTCGTGGATCACCGCCTTGCGCATCGTCTCGACGATCGTATCGCGCGAAACCTCGGCGTCCTCGAGCAGCATTTCCATGAGCTCGTCGGAGTGCATGCTCAGCGCTTCGAGAAGCTCGCCGCGCGCCGCGTTGGCAGCGTCGACCAGCTCCGGGTCGACCGGTCCGGACGTGAACTCGCCGGGATCGTCGGTGCGGTCCGGGAAGTTGACCTGGACCATCTCGACCAGGTCGATCAGGCCGCAGAACTCGTCGCCCTCGCCGACCGGCATCTGGATCGGATGCGCGTCCAGGTGCAATCGCGAACGCAAAGACTCGACGGCGCGGCCGAAGTCGGCCCCGACGCGGTCCATCTTGTTCACAAACGCCAGACGCGGCACCGCGTACTTGTTCATCTGCCGGTTGACGGTCTCGCTCTGCGCCTGGGCTCCGGCAACGGAGTCGATCGCGAGCACGGCCCCGTCGAGAACGCGCAGGGAGCGCTCGACCTCAGCGGTGAAGTCGACGTGTCCGGGGGTATCGATCAGGTTGACCTGGTAGTCCCCCCACACGAAGTGCGTCGCCGCGGAGCCGATCGTGATGCCGCGTTCCTGCTCCTCCTTCATGAAGTCCATCGTGGCTTCGCCATCGTGGACTTCACCGAGGTTGCGGATCTTACCGCTCAGCTTCAGCATGCGCTCGGTGACGGTCGTCTTGCCACTGTCGATGTGGGCGACGATACCGATGTTGCGGATCCGAGCGAGCGGTGAGCCCTTCTTCCCCTGTTTCTTCTTCTGAGCGGGTTTCACGAGAAGCGACGACATCTTCGAGGATTTCCGACGTTCGAGGAGAACCGACAAGCGTAAAGAGTCCACCGTGCCACCGTCCGCCCCGACCCAAGAGAGGGATTACGGTGGAGGGGCGCGACCTGCCCTCAGGCACGAAAGACGCGATTATAGGGGCCATCGACGCCCCGACAAGTCCAAAACCAGCGTTTCCACATCACGCATCGAACGTCGACAGAAGATGTTCATCCACAATATGTTAGGCCTTGACAACACCCTAGCATCCGGGTAGAAGACGGGACGTCGTTCGACCGATAATGGCGCGCTGTCGAGAGGGTCTCGAGGGTTCCCCTCGGTGCGTCGCGAGAGAGGACGAACGCGAAGAGAACGGCCCCTGCCCCCACGGGGGCCGAAGAAGAGAATCTCAAGAGAGAAGAAGAGAAGTGATGCGCAAGTGCTATCGCTGCGGTACCCCGTGGCATGGGTACGGCTCCGAGCCCCGGACGCGCGAGATCTGCGAGGCATGTGGCAGCTACTATCACTGCTGTGAGAACTGCCACCACTTCGACCACGCCGTGAGCCGCGCGTGCAGGTTGAAGAACACGGTGTACATCGGCTCGCGTACGGCGCTCAACTACTGCGAGGAGTTCCACCTCTACGACGAGCGCAAGAAAGCGTCGGAGGCCCGAGTCGACCGCGCCTTGGACCGCTGGGAGTCGCTCTTCAGCTGACAGCTCGTTGAAGAAGGCAATCCGGCGCGATGGCGGCCATTTCGCCCAGGCTCTTCGTTGTCAGAACTCGACAATGCACCACATTGCCTGCGTTCTAACGCCTCGATCCTGGACGAGATGTCTCGCCCTCGCGCTCGGAGCCCTTTTTCAACGGACTGCTGAGCTCCCCACGCCCGTCGGCGGCGGCGTCGGTCGCTCGATCGGACGGTTCCGCCGGCCCCTCCACGCCGCAAGCGCGGCGAACGCGCTCCTCCTTGAAGAAGATCTCCCGGATGTGCCGCAACGCGTAGCCGGTATCCACCAGCCCGCGAATCCGGTGGATCAGCGGCACGACCCGCGGATGGAAGAGGCGCTGCCCCCCGGGGGTGTTCGACGCCTCCTCGATCAGCCCCAGCGTCACGTATCGATAGAGCATCTGATGCGTGATACCGGTAGCCTCGAGGACGTCCTTGGTCTTCAGAAGGCGGGGCTGCGACTGCTCGGACATGGGACTCATCTCGTCGAAGGGGCCGCGATTATAGATCAGCCCCGCACAGGCGGCCACGCGGTTTCCGAGGACAGACCGGCTCCGACTCCGGCTCCGACTCCGGCTCCGGCTATACTGGCGGCCTTCACGGAGTCTCCGGCATGACCTCTGGACCACGCTTTCCCATCGAGATCTTCGATCGTCTCGAATCGACGAACGACAGCCTCCATCGCGCCGCGGGCGCCGGCGCTCCGGAAGGCACGACGCACATCGCTCGCGAGCAGACGCGGGGGCGCGGCCGCGGGGATCACGATTGGTGGAGCCCGCCGGGAGCGGGACTGTGGATGTCGACATTGCTGCGCCCGACGCGTGCGCGTACGAACTGGGGCGGCCTCGCGCTGATCGTCGGCGCGGCGTGCCGTGCCGCCCTCGCGGGATTGGAGGTGCGTGGGGTCGAGCTCTACTGGCCGAACGATCTATACGTCGGCGACCGCAAGCTCGGCGGGATCCTGTGCGAGGCGCGCGGAGAGGGCGGGCAGCGCTGGGTCGTCGTCGGCGTCGGCATCAACATCGATCTGACGCCACCCGCTCTGCGCCTCTCGATGCCGACCGAGCTCCAAGACGCGGCAATCTGCATGACCGAGGCCGGGCCGCCGCGTGTTCGTGAGCCGCGCGCTCTCGCGATCGCCATCCTGACGCAGCTATGGCCGCTCTACCACCGCTTCGAACGCGGTGACGGCCTGCCGCACATCGTCGGCGACGATCTCGCCCACCGCGGCCGACGCGTCGAGGTCCTCGCTCCGAATCGCCCGCCGCTTCACGGCACGGTCGTCGGGCTGACGGACCGCGGCGAGCTCGTCGTTCAAGACACGACAGGAGCCGAACACGAGATTCACGCCGCGGAGGTCCGGTACGAGCACTGAGCCGAAGGTGCTATTGTGTGGATTCCCGCCTGCGCGTAGCCAGCCCACCGATCGCACAGATCGCGGCCGCGAGCACCAGAATCGGCGCCAGGACCGTCGCGCCGAACCAGAGCTTCACGTGCAGCAGACCGAGGAACAGCTCCCGGTGCTTGTCGCCCTCGTTTGCCACCGTGCCGCTGAGAACCGCCGTGTACTCCTCGAGCCCGACGAGCGAGCTGACGCCGAATGCAACCGCGATGCCGATCGCGAGCAGCAGGAACAACCGGGCCGGCGAGACGCGCACGCGGCGTCGATCGGTGTCGCGGTGTCCTCCGAAACCCTCGGCGCTCATGGCGACGTTCCTCCCGCGACCACTTCGCTCCAGAGCGGCCCCGCGACCATCGAGTAAAGAAGCACCGCATCGCCGACGATGTTGCTGGCCCGGTAGCGCAGCCGCTCGTCCTCCTCGGTCGGGAACGCCGCGAAGTCGAGCGTCGCGCGCAATGCGCCATAGTATTCCCGATCGCCGAAGCTGCTCGCCGCGACGAGCGCCAGCCCGCTCGACCCGGCGCTCGCTTCGACCACCGGAACGATCGGCCCCGAGTCGACGTCGGTCGGCCCGACCCAGCTCTCGGGCCATTCCCTCGCGTAGCCAAAACCTAGAACCGTCCGGCCGATCTCGCGACGAGCGCGCTCGTACTGATCGCGCGCGAAATCCTCGTCAACGAGGCGGAGGCAGTGGGCAGCGAACCAGATCGACGATCCCTCAGGCCCGTCGAGGTGCCTGCCGTCGTAGCCGAAGCTCGAGACGAGCAGGCCGGTCGCCGGGTGGAGGAGGTGCTCCTTGGCCGCGTCGACCCACCTCGCGAAGAACTCGCCGTGATCCGTTCCATCGAGCCGGTCGGACAGGCTCACGGAAGCCAGCGCCGCCGCGTTGCAGAACATCCAGCACTCGTCCGGATACGACTCGCAGCACAGGACAGGGCTCGCCTCCATGCGCTCGACGATTCGCTCGACGCGCTCGCGATGAAGCTCCGCCAGACGCTCGTCGGGCGCGATCATCCGTCGCGCGCCGAGCATCAGGGCAATCTCGCCGTCGACGAACAAGCTCCGTGACGGCTTCTGCGCGAACGGCCGGCCGTGCCCGTACCGCAGCAGGAAGTGCTCGTAGCCGCTCTCGGCTTCGACGCGCAGCGTGTCGTCCACGGCGCGGTCGATCAGCGCGAGGTGACGCTCCGCGTGCTCCGGATCGCGCCGCGCGATTTCGGCAAGCGCCAGCACGAGGAACGTCCGCCCCATGAAGTCCCACTCCGGGTTCGTCGACCGCGCGATGTCGGTCACCTCGGCGCGCGCTTCGCCGTCACTCCAGAGAAAGTGATAGCGCGCGGCGAGCTGCCGAGCCTCCGGCGCGATAGCGGACGATTCGAACGTACCCGACGTGTCCGGCACGAAGAACCAGTGCACGCAGGGAAGCCACACCGCCGCCGCCACGAGCAGGGCGGCGAACGCTCCGAGCCACCGCGCGCACCACCCTGCGACGCCCCGACCGCTGTCCTTCGACCGGCTCGAGTCTTGGCTCATGATCGCAGCCTCGAAGTGGAAACCGCTACTCTTCCGGGGGGGCGGTCCCCGGACGCCGCATATCGAACGTCCCGTGATCGGAGCTCGACCGGTACGCGCTCGCGTACTCGCCGTCGGCGCAGGTCCCGTCGTACTCGAATACGCCTCCAGCGAGCGAGCCCAGATCGGCCTCGCCGCGGAAACGGTAGGCGCCGTCCTCCTCCGTCACGTCCATCGGCAGATCGTACTCGAACGTCACGTCGCAGAAGACGAGCGTGTACGTCGCGCGGTAGTACGCGTGATAGCGCCCGTCGCTGCTCTTCTCGACGATCGCGCGCAACCCGCCGGTATGCGCGTTGACGTCGCTCAGCCAGGTGCCCTCCCAGAGGCCGGCTAGCCCGTTGGCCGGCGGGCGATCGAGCTGCTCAGCCCAGCGATCCTCGAACGAGGAGCAGCCGGTTCCGCAGAGCGCCAGGAGGACCAGAGAGAACACGAGTACGGATCGTGTGCCGTGCATCGTCGGCCTCCTCAATAGCGGATCTTCCCGTCCAATCCGTCCCAGAGATCGAAAGCCTCGAGCGCCTCGTCGCGCAGAACCTGCCCCATCGGGATCCGCCGGTCGCCAGGCGCCGCGGCGATCTCGGCGTAGATCCGCGCATCATCGAAGCCGACGCGTGCGGCGTCGTCGCGCGTCGCCGCATACCACACCGCGCGCGGCCGCGCCCAGTAGATCGCGCCGAGACACATCGGACACGGCTCGCAACTCGTGAAGACTTCGCAATCGACGAGCTGGAAGCTGTCGAGCGCTTCGCACGCAGCCCGAATCGCGACGATCTCGGCGTGCGCGGTCGGGTCCCGTCGCGCGATCACGAGGTTGCTCCCCCTTCCGACGATCTCGTCATCGCGCACGACAACAGCTCCGAACGGCCCACCGTCGCCGGCGAGCATCGACTCGGTCGACAGCCGGATCGCCTCGCGCATGAACGTGTCCTTTCGGGGGGCATGCATGAATCGCATCCGCGGCGCCGGTAT
>CAYMRB010000377.1:0-10045 GCA_964392615.1 uncultured Planctomycetia bacterium
GCGTCGCGACCGGCAGCATGAACGCGCAGCTCGCAGCGACGGTCGCTGGAACCAGCAGCAGGAATGGATGGACCTTGATCTGGACGGCGAGCGCGCCGAGCACGGGAAGGAGCGCCGCCGTCGTCGCGGTATTGCTCGTCAGCTCCGTCAAGAATATGACCATCACCGCGATCAAGAAGACCATGCCGAGCGGTCCGATGACGGAGAACGAACTCATCGCGTCGCCGAGGAACTGCGCCACGCCGTTCGCCTCGACGGCCGCTGCGAGGCTCAGCCCACCGCCGAAGAGCACGAGAACGCCCCAGGGCAGCTTGACGGCCGATTCCCAATCGAGCAGGCGTTCGCCGGGCGCTCCCCGTCCCGCCGGCAGCAGAAAGAGCAGGAGCGCTCCAGTGATCGCGATGGTCGCATCGCTGACGGGCAAGCCGGTCGCGAGGACGATCAGAGGACGGGCAATCCACGACACTGCCATCGCCATGCACACGGCCGCGACGCGCCATTCGGACGGCTTCGTCGGCCCGAGCGCGGCGAGCTCATCGGCGATGAACGAGTCCCCGATCGCGTCGCTCGACAGCCGACTGGGATAGATAACTCGACAGAGAAGGAACCAGGTGATCGGCAGGAACACGACGACGAATGGGACACCGAAGCACAGCCAACGCAGGAACGAGAGCTCCTGTTTCCAGTTGTCCTGCAGGAAACCGGCGAGGAAGACGTTCGGCGGCGTTCCGATCAACGTGCCGATGCCGCCGATCGACGCGCCGTACGCGATGCCGAGCAAGACAGCCAGCGCGAAGTTCTTGCGGTCGCGATCGTCGATATCGGCGCGGTCGGAACGGGTCAGAAGCTCGATAATGCTCACACCGATCGGAACCATCATGACGACGGTGGCCGTGTTCGAGACCCACATGCTCAGGAATCCGGCCGCCGCGATGAATCCCGCGACGATCCGCCGCGGGCTGGTACCGATGGCGCGAATCAAGAGCAGGGCGATGCGCCGATGGGAATCCCATCGCGCGAGCGCGATACCCGCCATGAAGCCGCCCATGAACAGATACAGCACTTTGCTCGCGTAAGGGGCGGCCGTGTCGTTGATCGTCGCCACGCCGCACAGGGGAAACATCACGAGCGGCAGCAGCGCCGTCGCGGCGACCGGAATGGCGCCGGTAACCCAGTAGACGGCCATCCAGCTGCCGATGGCCGCCGTCGCCGCCCCCTTCGAGCCGAGGTCGCTGCCGGCGAGGGCAAACCAGACGACCGCGGCGACAATTGGCCCGACGACGGCGCCGACCCAACGGACGACCTCTGCCGATCTCGTATCGGTCTCCGACGTGCTCCGCTGCCTCATGGCGATCCCTTGTCTCCGACGTGCGCGCGCGTCTCGATACCCCGACGCGCGCCGACGCACGCGAGGGCAGGCAGCACGAGTGCGGTCGCGGCGAAACACGCCGCCACGCTCAAGCCCGCGATCAGCCCCAAGCGCGCATTCGCCGGCACCTGCGAGATGCACAACACCCCGAAGCCCGCCCCGACGGCGACCGCGTCGACGAGAATCGCCGGGCCGACGGTCCTCGCGGCCTCGCGCGCGGCAGCCGCCGCGTCGAGCCCCTCGCGTCGCGCGCGCCGCCAGCGCTCGATCGAATGGATCGCGAAATCCACCCCGACGCCGAGCGTCATCGCGGCGAACATCGAGGTCGCCACGCCGAGCGGCATGCCGCTGGCCCCCATCGCGGCGAAGTCGACGAGCACCGCGAGCGAGCACGGCAGCACCGCACAGAGAGCGAGCCACACGGAGCGCCACAGAAAGACCGTGACGACGAAGAGCGCGACGAGCGACAGGGCAAGCGAGCGGACCTCGGTCGTCACGATCGCCCCGATCAACGATTGGCTGACGGCGACGTCGCCGCCGAAAGTCAACTCGATGCCGTGCGGCGCGAGGTGCTCACGTTCGTAGGCGCGCAACGCGGCGAGAAGTCGCTCGGTGTCACGGTAGTTCGCGTCCTCGAGGTACACCGTCAAGAGCGCACTGTCGAGGTGTTCGTCGACGATCTCGCGCAGTCGTCGATCGCCTCGGATGCGGCGGTACTGCTGCCACAGCCACTCGGTGCGCTCCGGGGTGTCGGGAATGGCGCGGGCGTCGGCAGCCCGTTTACGGACGATGAACTCCGTCGTCGCGATCAGGTCGCTCGGCGACAGCACCCCGCCGACCGCGAGGTCCGTCCGCGTACGCACGAAGTCGCCGAACGCCTCGACTTGTCGCAGCACGTTCGGATGCGCGAAGCGGCGCGATTCGATGGTGAACTCGACGAGCACTTCATTCGCATTGGCATTCGCATTCGCGGCTCCGGTCGATCGGTCCAGGCGTAGGGCCACGCGCGGCGAGCCGCTGCGGGGCGGTAGCGTGACGACGAGAAAATCGTCGTCGAGCTCGGCGCTCTCGATCCACGTTCCCCAGTCGTGCCGCGGGTCGGTCGGCGCGCTCGAGATCGTCGCATCGGGTGCCCTCCGCACGCGAATCCTGCGCCCGACGAGGCGGCCGGGATCCGCGGCCACCGCTCCGAGCAGCTCGCGCGGTATCGAGAGGCTGTGGTGATCGACGCTCGCGGGCGACACCGTGCCGCGAAGCGGATCGACTCCCGCGTCCATGCGAACGACCAGCTGGTGCGTGCCGAAGAACCGTTCGCCGAAGGACTCGGTCGCGCTTCGAAAGCCGCTCTCGGGGCTGAACCCGTCGATCCAGCTGTCCTGGACCACGACGCGCCACACGCCGAACGGCGCGGCGACGAGCACGACTCCGAACGCGCAGAGAGCGACGCGATGGCGCCGCGACACGCCGGCACACACGCGCTCGAGCGCGCGCGCCATCCGGCCATCGTCCGACGCTGCGAGTTGCCCCGATGAAACCACGCGCGGCGTCGGCAGCAGAACGAGAAGCGACGGGATGACCGTGAGCGACCACAGCATGCAGAAAACGACGCCGATCGCCGTGTACACGCCGAACGCGCCCACCGGGGCTATGGGGGACAGCGCGAACGTCAGAAAGCACGCGGCCGTCGTCAGCGAGGTCTTGACGACAGGCGGCGCGATGTCGTCCATCGCGGCCTGGACAGCCTCGACGCGCTCGGACCGACGGGCTGCACCGCCGCGTCGGCGCAGCTCGCGACGATAGCGGTGAAACACGTGAATCTCGTCCGCCACCCCGATCGCCGTCAGGATGACCGGCAAGACCGCGATCGGCAGGTACACCGGCGTGCCGGCCCAGCCCATGACACCGAATACGAACGCGAGACACGCGCCGACCTCGACGAGCGGCAATGCCAGCGCCGCGACGCGTCGAAACGCGACGAGGAAGATGAGCGCCATCAGAGCGAGCGCGACCGGCACGAGCCCGATTCGCCGTGCGACGACGCGGCGCAGCGAGTGAAGCGACAGCGCGTCCGTCCCCACATCGTCGCCATCGAGCGGCGGTCGTCCGAACACGGCCGCCGGCAATCCGAGATCCTCGAGCAGGTGTACGCCGAGAAGCGCCTCGGCCGCGGGAGCCCCGATGACGTCGACGCGGACGGCGAGGGGGGAGTCCGAGGCCGAGCCCGAGTTCGATGCCGGTCCCGAGTTCGATCCCGATTCCGACTCCGATTCCGACTCCGACTCCGATTCCGACTCCGACTCCGACTCCGACTCCGACGCTCGCACGACCGACGCGACCACTTCGCGCATCTCGAAGTACAATGTCGTGCGATCGGTGCCTTCGGGAACGCCGACGATGATCGACGTCGCACGGCGGTCGTTCGCGACCAGGATGCCGTCGAAGATGCCGATCGCCGCCACGTCGTCGCGTACCTGGCGACACGACTCGACGGTCGTCGGCAGCGGCTCGAGGAAGCGGCGAAAGAGCAAGGTGCCGGCGCGATACCGATCGCTCGGTTCGGTGGCGAGGCTCGACACGCGTTCGATGCCGATCGCGTCGATCGACGCGATTGCGCGGGTCAGGTCGCGGACGAGGCGCAGGGGGCCCGGGCGGAAGATGCCGTCGGGATCGTTCGGATCGCTCGGGCGGATCAACACGACGAGCGGGTCCTCGATGCCGAACGCGGCGCGGATCTCGCGGTCGATTTCCACTTCCGAAGCCGACGCCGGAACGAGCGCGCGACCGTCGGTGCGCAGCTCGAGCCACAGCATTCCGGGCGCAGCGAGGGCGGTCGCGATGACCGCGATGCTCAAGGTGGCGAAAGGATGACGAGCGCAGTGCCGCGAGATGTGTCGCACGGTCTCAGAGCAGCCAGGGCGCGCGCTGCGGATAGGACGTCAGCAGCCGGTTCGCGGTCGCGTCGTCGACGAACATCTCGCGCTTCGCGTCCCACGTCACCTTGCGTCCGAGTCGTACGGCGATCTCGCTCAGGTGGCACAATGCATCGCTGCGCACCGCGGTGTCGATCGGCGCGTTCGGCTCGGCGATGCCGCGGACTGCGTCGAGGAAGTTGCGCGGGTGACTTTCGTGCTCCTGGCCGTGGCCGGGCAGCCGGACCTCGTTCTCGCCGATCGTCTCCTTCACCAGCGACTGCGGGTGCACTCGCAGCCCACCGCGCCAGACATGGACCCGCCCCGCGTCGCCGCGGAAGATCACGCCCTGCGGGTTCTTGCGATTGTCGGTGAAGCTCAACTCGCCGCCGCGGGCGTACTCCATGCCGACGTTCCAGCTCAGCGGCGTGTCGAGCAGGCCGGACTCCGGAAAGACGGCCGTGCCCTCGACCGTCGTCGGGCCGGTGAGCTCGGTGCCGGCGCCCCATTGCGCGATGTCGAGATGGTGGATGCCCCACGCGATCATGAAGCCCGCCGACACGTAGTCGCTCATCATCTCGTGGTGCATCGGATTCAGCAGCTGCGAGCTGAACGGCCTTGTCGGTGCGGGTCCGAGCCACATGTCGAAGTCGAGCCAATCCGGGACGGCCTCCTCCGGATACGTAGGCCGCACCATGCCGCCGGGGACGCCGACCTCGACGCGCTGCAGCTTGCCGATGCGGCCGTTGCGCACGAGCTCGCAGCCGAAGCGGAAGTTCTTGAACGACTTCTGCTGCGTGCCGAGCTGGAACACGCGTCCGTATCGGTGCACCGCGGCGCGCAGCTTCTGGGCTTGCTCGATCGACAGGCCGATCGGCTTCTCCATGTAGACGTGCTTGCCGCGGCGCAGGGCCTCGATCGTGATCAGCACGTGCCAGTGGGTCGGCACGGTGACGAATACCGCGTCGATGTCGTCGCGTGCGAGAAGCTCGCGGAAGTCGGCGAGGATCGCGCACGAGGCGTTGCCGTAGTGCGCGTCGATTTCCTTCTTGCGCGCTTCGGCGGTGCGGCGGTTGACGTCGCACATCGCCACGACCTGAGCTTCCGGTCGCTGGAGGAAATGCGCCAGAATCTGCCGGCCGCGCCGTCCGCCGCCTATGCCCGCGACGGTGACGCGCTCGCTCGCAGCGGGCTGCTCCTCGCGACCTCGAGCTGCGGACGGGAAGATGAGCGGCAGGCCCGCGATCGCGGTCTGTCCGAGAAAACGACGGCGGGTGGTGTGACGGGTGTCCGTCATGGCAAGCTCCTCGTGTCGATCGGTTCGCTTGGACGCGTCCGATCTTCGCAGGTCCGGCCCGCTGAATGCGAGAGCGAAAACGCGTGGGGGTCATCGATGAAAGGTCGACCGCCTCGCAGGAAGAGCCCGCGCGAGACGGCCGACCTCGACGTCACACCCCGTCAGTCACGCATCAACAGCCACCGTACGATTCGCAGTCGACGTCCGCGTCATCGGGATCCACGCCGCACTCGTGAGGTCCCGGAGCCGGAGGCGGTGGACCGCCGCCGAATTGGTAGCCGAGCAGGAAGATCGCGTCGCCGATGTCGATGCCGCTCGAGCCGTTGGCGTTGGCGGCCTCCAGGCAGTCGGGCCGATCGCCGCCGGTGAAGAGGTAGTTGAGGATGAACACCGGATCGCTGAGGTCGACGTCGCCGTCGCCGTTCGGATCGCCACGTCGGAACAGTGGGCCGTCGACCTCCACTTCCAGCGTGCACGTGACGCGCGCGGACGCGATCACCTCGGCCGATCCGGATCCGATCGCGTCGCAGACCGGACGCATCAGCGCGTGGACCGAGAACTCCGCGCCGGCCTCGACCTCTCCCTCGAACGTCCACGATACCGCCTGTCCCGCCAGCACGGCGCCGCCCCGCAGGGTGCCATCGACGTGGACCTCGACGATGATCGCGTCGTACTCCTCGCTGCCGTTCGTCCAGGTGAGCTCCGCATCGATCGCGCCAAGCGCTCTGCAGGTGAGCGCCGCGACCGGCGGGACGATGCCGGCCGTGCACATCGCAGCTGCCGACACGCGCACGCCGATGCGAGCGACGACCTCGATGCAGAGAAGCGCGTTCGGATCGGCCTGGAACTGGCAGGACGTAGCGGCACCGCCGAGCACCGAGTGAACGGAGCGATCGACGAAGACCGTGATCGAGTCGTAGTCGTCGCGGTCATTCGTCCACTCGAGAGCGACGTTGCCGTTCGCGTCCATCGCGCAATGCAGGCCGACGATGGGCGGTTCCCCGACCTCGCAGCAAGCGGAAGCCGAAACGGCTCCGATGGTCGCCTCGACGCAGAACGTCGCCGCGGCCTCGAGCTCGCCCGGCAGGATGAACGACCTTGCTCCGCCGTCGAGATCGCCATCGACGGCGATCTCGCCGTCGACGTACACCGCGATGCCGTCGTACTCCGCAGCGTTTTCCCAGGTCAGCACCACGGAGCCGTCGGCGGCGAACTCCCATTCGAGGTCCCGCACCGGCGGCACGTCGTCCAGGCGGACCGAACAGCAGGCCCGACCGGATACGCGAGCACCGCCGACCTCCGCGATGCCCTCGATGCAGAACGTCAGCGCGGCAGCGCTTGCCGGGACGACAGGATCGTTGAAGTCGTAGCTCGTCGCGTCGCCGTCGACAGCATCGATCTCCTCGCCGTCGAGGAGGACTCGGATCTGCGCGCACGCGCCGAGGGAATCCCAGAACAGGCGGATAGCGCCGTCCACTTGGACCTCGCAGCGCAGCGACAGACCCGGTCCGGTCTCCGAGCCATCGTCGGCCGGCGCCGACACCGAGCGGCAGCGCCCCTCGGTGTCGACGTGGTGCACCGGCTCGGTCGAGTCGGAGTGCGTGCGGTAGAGGCGCACCTTGGCGCGACGCGTATCGCAGGTCGCCAGCCACGAGTGACTGGCGGGGTCGCGCTCGACGAACGCCACGTCGTCGCGTTCGCCGCGCGGTCGCCCGTCCCACGCGGGCTTCTCGCAGTCATCGCCGTGGCGGAAGATGCCGAAGCCGTCGTGACCGCCCGAGCCGCCGGAGACGAGCTGCGAGCCCGAGCTCGAGCCGAACTCTACGGCGCGGCAATCGTCACCGCCGTCGGGGCCAGGATCCCATGTCCACGCCGGTTCGCCGTCCTCCGCGTCCCAAGTCGCCGGTGCACCGGAGTCAGGAGTGAAGAGGCGCAGCACCGCTCCCGTGCTGTTGGTCGGGTCGTCGTTGCCGACCGCGACGCGGTCACCTGCCGGATTGATCGCGACGGACATCAACCCGCCGGGGTTGTCGGCTTCGCCCGAAGCTACGAAGGCCCAGACGGGCTCGCTCGACGCGGACTGATACAGGCACGCCTGGCCTCCGCGTGAGCCGGCCACCATGTACAAGTCGCCGTCTTCCGGAGCGCCGTCGTAGGCCACTGCGATGTCGACGGTCAGCGTCGACGCGCCAAAGCCGCTAACCCAGCCGAGCGCGCCGTCGCTCCAGTCGCCACTGAGCGTGCGGTAGTACGCGACTCCGGCATCGCCGCCCGCGAAGACATGCGCGCCATTCCAGGTGATCGCGACGGATCGGGCTTCGTACGCGCTGCTCCAGATTTCGACCACCTCGTCCGTATCGCGGTCGCGCCGATAGACGCATAGACCGTCGGGATGCGCGGCGACGACGTGCTCGCCTTCGCCATCGATGGCGATCTGCGAGAGCTCGACCAGGCGTCGTGGCGCAACGCCGTTCGACACGCTCCACACGAGCGTACCGTCGTCGGCGCGCAGCAGGCCGACGTGGCTGTGCGTGCTCACCGCGACCCACCGGCCGTTCCGACTCGCGGCCACGCACTCGACACGACCGTCGATCGACGCGGTCCACTGGATGTCGCCGCTCGAGAACGCGATACGGTGCACTTTGCCCGCGTCGGTGCCAGCGTACACCACGTCGTCCGTCTCCGTCGGCGTCTCGTCGTCGCTATCGTCCGGCGGCTCGCACGGCGGAACCGGCAGTGGGTCGGGATCCGGAATCGGATCCGGATCGGGCTGAACCGTCGCGCCGAACGCGTGGATCTTGCCCTCGTCGGTCATCGCGTAGACCGTCCCCGCGGCATAGGTCGCGGAGTTCGCGTAGGCATCGCCGGAGTTGAGCGACCAAACGACGTGCGACCGCCCCGCGTCACCGCCATCGAGATCGAAGCACAGGAAGTGCGCGGACGACCCGACGTAGACGCGGTTGCCGGCGATGATCGGAGAGTTCGCATCGAACTGGCCGTCGGAAGGCGCTGAGTCGGTCCAGATTGCCTGGCCCCCGAGGTCCACACAGTGAATCGCACCGCCGACGGTCGTGATGATGATCTGCTCGGCGCCCACGGCCGGCGTGCTGGTGATGGACTCGCCCGCGTCGTAGATCCACTCGACGCTTCCCTCGTCGTCGACAACGCCGTTGCCGTCGTTGTCGAATCCGTCTTCTTGGCCCTCGAGGCGCAGTGCGAAGAGCTCGCCTTCCTGCGTGCCGATGTACACCATGCTCTCCCCGACGGCCGGTGCCCCGAGGAGCGGCTGATCGGAGGCCCGATAGGTCCAGCGCAGATTGTCGGCCCCGCCGCCGCCCTCGCGGTCCGGCCGGTCCTCGACCGCGTACACTTTGCCGTCGTCACATCCGAAGACGACGAGGATTCCCTCGCCCACAGGATCGGGACCGAGCGCCGGCGAGGAATGAATCCAACCGCCGGAGTTCGGATCGCGGAAGAGATACCCGAGGTCAGACGTGCCGTAGTAGTCGCCCGTCTCGAATTCCCAGATCGGTGAGCCACTACGCGGCTCGCGTGCGAACACCGAGCTGCCGTGGGCGTGAATCAGCTCGTGGGGGGCGAGCGTCGGCGACGGCAGCACGCCTTCCGCGCCGGGGACGCGCCAAGCGACCTCCTGTGTCCCGAGATCGATCGCCAGTAACGTGCCGCGGGCGTTGCCCACAAAGACGTGGCCGAAGCCGACCGCCGGGGACATCTCAGCGGGGCCTTCGATGCCGACGCTCCATTCGAGCCCGCCCGTGATCGCGTCGAGGACGTCGAGCGTCTCACCCGCGGAGTTGACCGCGTAGAGCCGGCCGCCGGCGACGACGGGCGACGATCCGGACGTGCCCTGGCGCGCGTTCGTCGACCAGCGTCGAGAGTTGTTCGCCGGGCCCTCGGACGCCGTTCGCCCGCAATGATCCGGCGTGCATTGGAACATCGGCCAGCTCTCCTGGGCACAGACGTCGGTGCAACGCGGCGCGAGGAGTGCGCAGGCCAGAAACAGCGTCGCCGCGACGCGATGGCAGGGAGATGAGATCCGTCGTTGCGCTGTCATGAGACCGTCCTTTCTCGTGGCGTCGCCGTGGCGACGGTCAGCGGTGGTCACTCGGAGTCCGGGCCCCGACGCCAGGCCGGGCTCCCGCTCACGAGGGGATGCGCGAACCGCCCGGAGAGAGGGCAGAAAAGATCGAGCGCTCTACGAGATCGGCGTGGGAATCGACGATCGCGCCCGGGGAGAAGCAGATGACAAACCCCTCGCGCTCTGCGAACCTGTCCGTATGAGCGTGCGTACGAAGCAGGTCACCGGACTGCTCGCGCGGGTCGCCGAGGGCGATCGTGACGCTTTCGACGAGCTCGTGCCGGTCGTATACGACGAGCTCCACGCGCGCGCGGCCGCCTGCATGGCCCGCGAGCGGGCGGACCACACCCTGCAGCCGACCGCCCTGGTCC
>CAYMRB010000378.1:0-10043 GCA_964392615.1 uncultured Planctomycetia bacterium
AACGCTTCGCCGGTCGTGTAGAGCGTGCGCAGGATGGTCGAGCGGAGGAGCTGTCGCGCGACGCCCAGCAGGAGGTGGGTCTTGCCGACGCCCGACGGGCCGTACAGGCAGAAGGGGTTGTACGTCTTCCCAGGGAACTCGGCGACCGCGGTAGCGGCCGCGAACGCGACGCGGGAACCGACGCCGACCACGAAGCTCTCGAGCGCGAGCTCACGGTTGAGCGGTGAGCCGCCCGAGGGGTTGCGCAGCTCGGCGGGCTCGTCGACGGTTCCGTTCAGCTCGACGCTGTCGAGCGACACAGGCTGCTGCTTCGCGCTGCGCTCGGACTCGCGGCGCCCTGTCTCGTCGGGAGCGTCGAGCGGCTCATCGTGCGCAGAGGCGCCGGACGAAGCACCGGCTGAGGCGGATGGGTCTGCCGATTCGACTTCGAACTCGACGGTTGCCGCGCCGCCGAGGATCTCGGTGGCGACCTCGCGGACCGCGCCGCCGAACTCCTTGCGGATCCACTTGCACCGGAAGTGGTTCTGCGTGGTCAGGACGAACGTCGAGGGGGGCCTGTGCTCGCAGGGCGTCTGGCGGAACCAGATCTCGAAGTCGGTCGGAGGGACTCGAGCTGCGAGTTTCTCGAGGAAAACGTCCACGAGAGAGCCACGATCACGCGACTCTGAATCGGAGTCGGACCGACGGGACATCACCAACCACCGGTGTTATACGAGGTCGAAGCGGGGCGTCGCCGAATCGAAGCTGTGGGAACTCGTTGCTGGCGAGGAGCGCCCGGCCGTCCAACGACGGCGGCGGATCGTAGCACTCGCTCGTGAGACCGTCAAACCAAAACGACCGCCGTGCGCCGGTCCTCCACGTGTCCGAACGCGCGTTGTCGCTCCTTGCAAAGGGAGTCGATTCAGCTACAATCCCGGGCAACTTGAGCACCGCGGTGCTCGCGGCCGACAAGGCTGTTCGACCGAGCCTCCGATCAGAAGCGGAGAGGTGGCTGAGTGGTCGAAAGCGGCAGATTGCTAATCTGTTGTACCTAATTTTCAGGTACCCGGGGTTCAAATCCCCGCCTCTCCGCCACACTCCCGACCTCGCGCATCGCTCTCCTGCGTCGGCTACGCCGGCGGCAGTGCGATGCCGAGGACCGACGCCTCGAACGCGAGCTTCCCGTCGAGGAGTCCTTGCACCTGGAACAGCGAACGGCGCATGGAGACCGTCTCGGGTCGCGCGAGCAGCACGAGTCGGTCACCGACCGTCACCAAACGGCGGAAACGCACGCGGTCGGCACCGCCGAAGCCCATGATCGAGTCGGTGTCGAGAACCTGGTTCGTGTAGAACGAGCAGAGCTGCGCGGCAGCCTCGAGCATCAGCACGCCCGGGAAGATCGGCCGGTTCGGCATGTGCCCGCGCGTCCAGAACTCTTCGGCGCTGAGGTCTCGAACGGCGACTACGATCTCCTCGTCGGGTCGTAACGCTGCGATATGGCTGAGCTGGGAGAACTCGTAGCGCTGCGGATTGACCGCGTCGATCTGGTCGCGACCGAACTCGACATGGTCGAGGTCGAGGCCGGAGATATCGTAGAGGATCTTCTGGGGCATGGAGAAGCGGCCAAGTCTGGCGTGTTTCGGCGTAATCGACTCGAGTTTGCGGCGGGATGCGCCGCAACGACAGTTCCACCCGTCAACCGCGTGATTCTCGCCGCCGCGGCCATCGCTTGCAAGAGGTCGGTCAGGCGCGGCTTGCGCGACGACACCGGCACGACTGCCTTGAATTGAGTTTCCCCACGGGCAGGCATACAATCGGCAGCGTCGGGGGTCTCTCTTCAATCCTACAACGAGCGGCGGCTCTCGACGCGGCACGTGACACCCATGACCCAGCTCACCTACCAGATCCGCACCCACGTTCTCGAGGGAACGAACGGCACCGGCGACGATGTGACGATCGTGGAACTCGTCCTCCAGGGGTTCATCGACGCGGCCAACTTCAGGACATTCGAGAAGGCTCTCGACGAAGCCGCGGCCGAGGACAAGAAGTCGTTGGTCGTCGATTTCGCCCGGGTGAGCTACATCAACAGTACGGGAATCAGCGCGCTGATTCGCCACTTCGAGCGTTATCGAGAGCGCGGCGGCGTGCTGTGTCTCGTCTCGGTCTCGAAACCGGTCGGGCTGTCGATGCACCTCCTCGGCGTGACGAGCCTGATCTCGTTCGCGAAGGACGTCGCCGCCGGGCGAGCGTATGTCACCGACTTCCTGAGAAACCCTCGACGCGTCAGCGCCGCCCCACCGGTCGTTCCTGAGGTCGCTCCGAGCTCATCGCACACGGCCGTCGGTGAACACGACAAGCCCGCGGCTGCGGCGGCGGAGACGCGCGTCGCTCAGGGACGCGTGCTCGTCATCTCGCCGGTGAAGAGCCGCTTCACCAGCGTCCTCGGTCGGCGGTACAAGAGACGCGCAGCGGTGTACCACCTCGTCCACGACGTTCACGAGGCGTTCCGTCAGTTCGACTCGATCAATCCCGACCTCGTCGTCGTCGACGATCGCTGCGACCCGGACGGCGAGTTCGTCAGTCGTACCAAGGTGCAGAAGGAGCGCAGTCTGACGTCCGTCATCAAGATCTACGGACGCGAGACCGACGTGCAGGGCAGCGTCGCCTTCAAGATCTGGGAGAACGACTACCTCATCGATCCGTTCCCGATGTTGGAGTTCTTCTCGCTCGTCGAAGGCGAGCTCCGCAGGGTGCCGCGCGATCGATCCGTCTTCAACCAGCAGGTGCACTTCGAGTTCCGCACGACGGACGAAAACGTCCAGAAGGCCTATAAGCTCGCCGATCTCGTCATCCGTTCCGGGGTGAACGACGAGGAGGAGATCACCGCACTGTACGCCGCGGTCAAGGAAGGCATCGACAACGCGGTCGTGCACGGGAACGGACGCGACGAGAAGAAGACGGTCGACATCAACTTCCTCGTCGATCATTCAAAAGTGACGGTCATCGTCGAAGACCAGGGCGCGGGATTCGACTACGAGTACTATCTTTCGCGGCTCCACCGGGACGACGCCTTCGAGGAGGCGAAGCGCCGCATCGTGCAGGAGAACATGCGCGGTGGCCTCGGCATTCTGCTCATGTCCAGGTGTACGGACCGCCTCCAGTACTCGGGCCCGGGAAATACGTTGCGCCTCGAGAAGAACCTGCATTCATGACGTCACCATCACCCGCGACGCGAGAGCGTCTTCACGAGCTCCTGGCCGCGTGTGTCCAGACCGGCGAAATCACGCTGAGCTCCGGGAAGGTCACGGACTTCTACTTCGACGGTCGACTGGTGTCGTTGAGCCCCGAAGGCTCCGTGCTCATCGCCGAGATGATGCTCGACGAGCTCGCGAGTCGGGGCGTCGGAGCCGTGGGCGGGCTGACCTCGGGCGCTGATCCGATCACTTCGTCGATCGGTGTGATCGCGTGGCAGCGCGACGTGTCGATGCGGCTCTTCTACGTCCGCAAGGAGGCGAAGGGCCACGGCATGCAGAAGCGGCTCGAGGGGCCGGTGCTGCCCGGTGACGGCTCGGTCCGGATCGCTCTCGTCGACGACGTGCTGACGACCGGGGGCTCGCTCATCAAGGCGCGCGATGCCATCCTCGCAGAGGTCGGCGTCGCTCCGACGCTGGCCTGCGTCATCGTCGACCGCGAGGAAGGCGGAGTCGAGCGGCTGGCGGAGGCGGGCATCGAGGCGATCTCGCTCTTCCGCAAGCGGGATTTCTTCTGAGCCTGGTGCCCCGGGCTCGATCGAGCTCGATCGACGGAGAACCCGAAACCGGAGCTTGACCTGAGCGGTCGTTACGCCAATAATCGCGACTTCCGACGAGACTCCTGACACCGACAATAAGCGGGTGTAGCTCAGGGGTAGAGCACTGCGTTGCCAACGCAGTTGTCGTGAGTTCAAATCTCATCACCCGCTCCAATACAATCCTTACCGGCGACTCGGGTTACGAGACTCGAGTCGCCGGTTTTTTTGGTCCTCGGCGCTCGACGGACTCCGGCTGCGAGCGATGCATCACCGACCATCCAGCGAATCCGACGGATCGAGTGCGTCGGACCGACCTCGCAGGCTGCGAGACTGGCTCGCCGAGGGGCCCTTCGCGCTGAGCCTGTCGGCCGGCTTCTTCGGATTCTTCGCGCACTGCGGGGTGCTGACCGCGCTGCTGGAGGCGGGCCTCGTCCCCGTTCGAGCGAGCGGTGCGAGCTCCGGCTCGCTCGTCGCCGGGTTCTGGGGCGCCGGCGTGGATGCCGACGCGATGCTGCGCGAGCTGCAGCAGATCGAGCGGCGCGACTTCTGGGATCCGTTCCCCGGTCCCGGTCTCCTGCGGGGCCGTCGGCTGCGCAGGCGGCTCGAGGCGAAGCTACCCGTGCGAACGTTCGAGGCGTGCCGCGTCCCGATCGCGATCTCGACGTACGACGTGCTCGCGCGACGCACGCGGGTCATCGAGTCGGGCGACCTCGCGCGGGCGATTCACGCCTCCTGCGCGGTTCCGTTCCTGTTCTGGCCGGTCGGAATCGACGGCCGGCCGCACCTCGACGGCGGCGTGCGCGACCGCGATGGCGTCGCGGGGATTCCGGTGGGCATGCGCGTGTTCCACCACCACCTGCGATCCCGCTCGGCGCGCCGCGATCGCGAGGCGCTCGAACGGCCGCTGCGCGAGGGGATGGTGTCGTTGATCATCGACGACCTGCCCCGCTGTGGCCCGTCCCGCCTCGATCGCGGGCCGACGGCGTACGAAGCAGCGCTCGGCGCGACACGCCGGGCGCTCGACGCAGCCGTCGGAGCGGGGCGCATCCACGAGCGCGCGTGAGGCGGGATCGATACCCGCGTGGGACCGGGCGTCTACGGCAGGAATTCCAGCAGCTCTTCCTGCAGCTCGTCGTCCAGCTCTTCGTACTGCGTCTCGTCGGCATTCGCCGCGGCCTGAAGGAGCAGGTGTTCGACCTTGAGGCCCTCCCGCAGGACCGTGACGCGGGCGTCGAGGTCGGCGGGCCGGAACGAGAAGTTGCCATACTCCCACGTCACGAGCTCGCCGAACACGTGTTTGATGTGGTCGACGGTCTCGCACTCGATGACTTCGACGGGCACGTCGGTCATGCGCTCGAGGATCGTGGCCAGGTGCTCGTGGTAGTGCTGCGACCGCTGCTCGGCGAGCGCGTCCTTGACCTGCTTCTCGGTGACGATCTCGCGTGCGATCAAGGATTCGCCAAGACGACCGCCTCGGCTCGCCACGGCGTGAACGAGACGCCCCTGACGGAAGACGAGTCGGATCGACTCCTGATCTCGCGCGAGTGTTCCGACGCCCGTCAGCCTGCTCATGCTGATCATCTGCAACACGTCCGGAAGGGCGACCCCTTCCAGGCTGAAGTTCATGGCCACGTTGCTCTTCTCCTGTGCGACTTGTCCGATATCCGCTGTATCGACTGCCAAGAGGGCGAGCAGTGAGCAAGATCACATCGTGACGGGTCGACCGATAAGGGGTCGTCGACGCGTCTCTGCGACGGCGCATGCCCTTGGCACGCGGCTCTGCGGCGCGCACAATCGAACGTATGGGCAAGCCGAAGAAGGCGGTGTTGGCGGTGTTCGGGGCGGCGGCGATCGTCGTCGTCGCGATCGTCGCAGGGCAGTACGCGATCGAGGCGCAGCGGCTGCGCCGGCTCGAGTCCGAGGACCACGCCACGTGGACCGGCGCTGGGCAACTGCTGATCGACGCGGGCAGCCGTCGCGCCATCGCGCCGATCGTTGCCGCCGCGATGGAGAAGGATTCGGACTTCGCTCGGTGGCACCGTCGGCTCGTCGCCCGCTTTGGTGCGCCGACCGTCTACGGCGAGGCGCAGTCGCTGTACGTCGCTGCGGTGCGCGGCCAGAATCTCGAGCTCTGCCGCGCGCTGCTGCGTGCCGACCGTCACGACGAGCCGCCATGCGACGGGCTCGTGGCGATGTACGTCGCCGCGCTCGAGGGTCGCTATCAGGAGACGCGATGGCAGGGCGCGCTTCTGCTCGGCAGGATAGGACCGACGGCGAGGCGCGTCGTGCCGGATCTCATCCGGGAGACCCGCGGCGCGTGCCGCGACGTGCGCTTCTGCGCGGTCGAGGCGCTGGGAAGGATCGGTCAGGACAGCGACGAGGTCGTCACAGCCTTGCGCCAGGCGCTTGCCGATGACGATGACCGCGTTGCCGGCGCCGCCGCCGTTGCGCTCGCGGGCCTGGGCGAGGCGGCGCGGGATGCCGTGCCCGAGATCGCTGCGCTCCTTCGTCGTGACGAGCGTCGACGCGCGGCGGCCTGGGCGCTCGCCGAGCTCGGGGACGTGGCGAAGCCGGCAACCGATGCCATCGTGGACGCCCTCGGCCACTCTGCGTCGAAGGCGTCGCACGTCTGGTCTATCGGGCCCTCCAGGCCGGACGATGACGGCTCGCTGCAGCTCGGCTGGGAGATGCTGCCCGTGCCGAGTACGGAGGAGCTGCTGATCGAGTGCCTCGAGAGGTGGGATCTCTGCGCGAGGACCTTCGACGCGGGCCACCTGTCTCTCAGCAGGAAAGCCCGTGCCGTCTGCCTGCGCGCTCTCGCCCGTCAGGGCCCGACGGCGGCGCCCGCCATACCCCGACTGATCGAGGTGATGGGAAGGAGGGAGATGGGCTCAGGATGCATCGCTTTTCCGCAGAGCGAGAGCCTCACCGAGAGGCAGCTGGCTTGCGCCGACGTGCTCGCGGCCATCGGTGCGCAGGCCGTTCGGACTCTCGTGGAGACTCTCGATCGACCGAGTTCGCCGGGAGGGACGGGCGCCGCGTTCGCGCTCGGTGCGATCGGCGACGCGTCTCCCGAGGTCCTCCGGACGCTGCGCCACGCGGCGATGATTCCGCATGGCGGTTTCGATGCCCAAGAGTGGCGACGGAGGATCGACTGGGATGGCGGGGCCGTCGCCGCTGGGGCGCTGCGGATGCTCGATCCGACGACCGACCTGGCGTCGATGCTGCTCGAACGCGCGCCTTGGTCCGCCTTCGCCTACAGCGCGGCGCGCTGGGTCGGGCCCGAGGCGGTCGAGCACGTGCCCGCGTTGCTGGCGCAGCTCGACGGAGAGGGCGGACCGTACGCCAACGTCGCCGCGGCGATCCTCGGCCGTCTCGCCGACTTCGGACCGTTTGACGGCGAAGACGGCACCGTGCGGGCTCTCGAGCGCCATGTGACGCGCCAGCGATCCTTCAGCCAGTACGAACGGACGGCCAGTCGGCATGCGGCGGCGGAGGCGCTGATTCGCTTCGCCCGGCGCGCGCCACGGGTCATCCGGCCGCTCGTCGAGGCCGCGACGAGCGGCGACGACATCGAGCGCGTCGTCTCGATACTCGACGGGCTGAGGCGTGCCGGTGCCGTCGCGGGCGTTGCGCTTCCGGATCTGCTGGAAGCGCTCGGGTGGACCGGTGGGTTCAAGATCGTCGCCAATTCGATCGACGCTCGAGCGCGCGACGCGGCGCTCCTCGGACTGCTCGCGGCGATCGATCCGCACGATCCGCGGGTCGTTAGTGCGTTCTGCCGTCCCTTCGAGCGGGCGCAGCAGGAGCGTCCTGTCGAGACATACGCCACGCTCAGCAACCTTCTGATGTTGCCTGCGCCGCCGCGCCGCGTCTGCCCGACCCTTCGAGGCCTCGCCCGCGACGGAGAACAGCTCCTTCGCGAGCGCGCGGTGCGTCTGTTGGTGCGTGTCGACGAGGTGGACGATTCGATGGTCGAAGCGATCGCCGGGTTACTCGATCGACGCTGCCCGCCCGGCTATCGGCAGTGTCACTGCGCGAGCGAATTCTCGACGCACGGCGCCGACGCCCTCGAGGCCGCCGCCGAGCTCGGCCCGCGCGCGAAGTCGCTCGCGCCGCGCTTGCGGCCGTGGCTTCGCGATCGACCGGCCCGCGCGGCCCGCGCGCTATGGAACGTCGCGGGCGAGGCGCACGTCGACGTCGTCGTCCGCGCGTTGCAGGATGGCGCGTCGCGCCGGAGGCCGTGGGCGATCGAGGGCGCGTACCGGCGTAGCCCGAGCTCCTGTGACCATCCCGTGGCTCCCGGCCCGGCGTCCACCCGGTACGTCCTCGAGCTCCTCGGCGACTACGGCCCGCGCGCGGCGTGCGCCGTGCCGCACATCCGCCGCGTGCGCAATCTGTGCTGGCGCGACGTCGACCTGCGCGATCTCGCCGACGACACGCTGCGGCGCATCGCGGGCGTCGCGGGATCGTGACGTAGCCTCCGACGATTCGGCCTATAATGCCCGCGGGCTTTTCGTACGGTGTCCCGGATGCCGAGCCAGTCTTGAACGAGGAAACGGACATGATGCGGAACAGGACCGTTGCAGGTGTCGTCGTGTGGACTCTGGCGATCGCCCTTCTTGCCGGCGGCATCGTTCAGGGCCGGGAATACCACGTGTCCCCGCGCGGGAATGACGCGAACGACGGCTCGGCGACTCGCATGCTCGCGACGATCTCGGCCGCGGCGAAGCGCGCTCGGCCCGCGGACGTGATCACCGTGCACGAGGGCGTCTATCGAGAGCGCATCGATCCGCCCCGCGGCGGTGCGTCGGACGATCAGCGCATCGTCTATCGGGCGGCGCCCGGCGAGCGCGTCGTCGTCAAGGGATCCGAGGTCGTCAAGGGCTGGAAGAAGGTCGGCAACGACACGTGGAAGGTGACGCTGCCCGACAGCTTCTTCGGCGACCTCAACCCGTATCGCGATCGGATCGCCGGCGATTGGTTCAACGGCAGGGGCCGAGTCCACCACACGGGCGCGGTCTACCTCGACGGTCACTGGCTGACGGAAACGGCGCGCAAGAGCGACGTGCTCGCGCCCGCCGGGGAGAACCCGCTGTGGTACACGGACGATGCGGCGGCACCGGTCGGAGGTTTCCTGCTGAACGTGGCGTGGATCCGAGTCGGTGACGGCGCGCGCATTCCCGCCGCCCGCTACTCGGCGCAACGCGGCCTGCAAAAGGCGCCCTGCTCGGAAGGCGGGCAGTGCATCGGCTTCATCGAGGCCGGGGATTGGGCGAAGTACGCCAAGGCGGACTTCGGCGGCGGTGCAAAGAAAGTCGAGCTGCGGGTCGCGTCGGATACGGGCGGTGGCCGCATCGAGCTGCGCGCTGACGGTCCGAAGGGGAAGCTCCTGGGAACGGGGTCGGTCGCGCACACGGGCGGCTGGCAGAAGTGGTCGACCATCGACGCGAAGATCGAGGCGACGCGCGGCGTGAAGACGCTGTGCCTGCTGTTCAAGCCGCACGGCGCCGACACGGACGACGAACCTGACAGCGACACGACGACGATCTGGGCGCAGTTCAAGGGAGTCGACCCGAATGAGTCCGGTGTCGAGATCAACGTCCGTCAGTCCATCTTCTACCCGCAGGAGGAGGGCAGGAACTACATCACCGTTCGCGGCTTCACGCTCGAGCACGCCGCGACGCCGTGGGCGCCGCCAACCGCCGAGCAGATCGGCCTGATCGGCACGCACTGGAGCAAGGGCTGGATCATCGAGAACAACACGATCCGCTACTCCACGTGCGTGGGCATCACGCTCGGCAAGCACGGCGACGAGTTCGACAACACGTCGGCGAACTCCGCCGAGGGCTACGTGAAGACGATCGAGCGCGGGCTGGCCCGAGGCTGGTCGAAGGAGAACATCGGCCACCACATCGTGCGCAACAACCACATCTCGCATTGCGAGCAGGCCGGCATCGTGGGCAGCCTCGGACCGGTGTTCTGCACGGTGACCGGCAACGTGATCCACGACTGCCACATCCGCCGTCTCTTCACGGGCGCCGAGATGGCCGGCATCAAGTTCCACGCCGCGATCGACACCTTGATCGCGGACAACCACATCTACCGCACGTGTCGCGGTATCTGGCTCGATTGGATGACGCAGGGTACGCGGGTCACCCGGAATCTGCTGCACGACAACGGACCGAGCGAGGATCTGTTCCTCGAGGTCAACCACGGTCCGTTCCTCGTCGACAACAACATCTGCTTGTCGCCCGTTTCGCTTCTGATCAAC
>CAYMRB010000379.1:0-10039 GCA_964392615.1 uncultured Planctomycetia bacterium
CTGCGCTCAGCGCGCGAGGAAGAGCACGTCCTCCTGGTCGCGATCGATGAGCTCGTTGTGCCACGCGATCACGTCGCGGCGGACCTCGTCGAAGACCTTCCGCAGCTGCGCCTCGAACGCGTCGCTGTCGGCGCTCGACCAGATCGCGAGCACGCCGCTCGGGCCGAGGTGGGCGCGCGCGAGGCGCAGGCCGTCCGCGGTGTAGAACGGCCGGTGTCGCGGGTCGAGGAGCTCGTCGGGCGAGTGGTCGACGTCGATCGCCACGACGTCCCAAGGCCGGGCGTCGGCGCGCGGGCCGAGCAGGCGCGCGAAGATGTCCCCGTCGACGACGCGCAGGTGATCCGCAGCCTGCAGCGCAGGCGCGAGCGGCAGGAGCCCCTGGTCGAGCCAGTCGATGACCGCGCCGAGGCGCTCGACGACCTCGACCTCGCACACGCTCGGTGCCGCGAGCGCCTCGTGCGCCGTGTAGCCGAGGCCGAGCCCGCCGACCAGCACGCGCAGGTCGTCCCCGCCGCCGTGCCACTCGATCGCACGGCTCGCGAGGGCGCGCTCGGAGTCGGTGTGGTAGCTGCTCATCAGGAACTCGCCGTCGAGCGTCACCTCCGTCACCGTCGTGCCGGGCTGCGACAGGAGTTCGCGCCGGCGCAGGCAGAGCACGCCGAGCGGCGTCGTGCGCCAGTCGAGGATCTCGAACGCTCCGCCGGCCGTCATTCCGCCACCTCGCTCGCTGGCCCGGCGTCGGCGCCGGTCTCGTTCGGGGTCGTCGCGTCGGTAACGAGGTCGAGAGACACCGAGTTGATGCAGTAGCGCATGCCCGTCGGCTGTGGGCCATCCGGGAAGACGTGACCGAGATGCGAACCGCACCGCGCGCAGGTAACTTCGGTGCGCGCCATTGGGAGGCTGTGGTCGACCTCGGTCGCGACGCTGTCCGCCGCGGCCGGCGCCCAGAAGCTGGGCCATCCGGTGCCGGAATCGAACTTCGCTCCGGAGCTGAAGAGCTCGTGGCCGCACGCGATGCAGACGTACGTGCCCGCGTCCTTCGCGTTCCAGTACGGCCCGGTGAACGCGCGCTCGGTGCCCTTCTGCCGGCATACGCGGTACTGCTCGGGCGTCAGCCGGGCCCGCCACTCTTCGTCGCTGCGCTCCATCGCCGTCTCGGCCTCCCTGTCGGTTTCCAGCCCGCGCGATCCTCCGGGCCCTCCCGGCGCTTTTCTCGACGAACGTTGTCGCGCAGAATAGCGGGAACCACCCAACCGAACAAGAGAACCGCCATGCATCGCCCCTTTCTGACGCTCGCTCTCTGCCTGACGTTCCTGTCGACCGGCCGGCTCGCCTTCGCGGAGGACTGGCCCCAATGGCACGGACCGCGCCGCGACCTCGTGTCGACCGAGACGGACTGGCGCAGCGATTGGTCCGACGACGCACCCGAGGTCGTCTGGCGCGCGCAGGTCGGCACCGGCTTCGCGACCGTCGCCGTCAGCCAAGGTCTCCTCTACACGCTCGGCCATGACGGCGGTCGCGATACCGTCTGGTGCCTGAACGCGACGACCGGAAAGCCGGAGTGGCAGCACTCGTGGAAGGGCAAGCTCGTCGACAACCTCCACGAGGGCGGCCCGGGCGCGACGCCGACCGTTGCCGGCGAGCACGTGTTCACGTGCAGCAAGGAAGGCATTCTGATCTGCTTCGAGCGCACGAAAGGCCGCGTCGTCTGGAAGAAGGACATCCGCGTGCTCAGTGGCACGAAGATGCCGACGTGGGGCTTCTCGGGGTCGGCCTGGATCGATGGAGATCGCCTCTACATCGACGCCGGAGCGCTCCTCGCGCTCGACCGCAAGAACGGCAAGCTGATCTGGAAGACGAAGAAGTACCTGTGCGGCTACGGCTCGCCGATCGTGTTCGAGCACAGCGGCAAGAGCTACGTCAGCGTGCTGAACAACGACGGCTTGCTCGTCGCGACGCCGTCGGGCGAGGTCCGCGACCTCTTCAAGTGGCCGACGAGCTACAAGACGAACTCGACGACGCCGATCTGGAGCGACGGGAAGCTCTTCATCTCGACGGGCTACAACAAGGGGTGCGCCCTCGTCAGCTTCGACGGCAAGGACCTCGAGCGCGTCTACGAGAACAAGAGCATGCGCAATCACATGAACAATTGCGTGCTGCTCGACGGTCACCTCTACGGATTCGACGGCAACTCGAACAGCCGCCGCACGGTGAAGCTGGTGTGCCTCGAGTTCGCGACCGGCGAAGTTCAGTGGACGAAGATGGGCTTCGGCTGCGGGTCGCTGATGGGAGCCGGCGACAAGCTGATCGTGCTCGGAGACCGCGGGGATCTCGCGGTCGTCGCCGCGTCGCCGCGGGAGTTCCGGGAAATATCCCGCACGAAAGTCCTCGACGGCAAGTGCTGGACGATGCCGGTCTTGTCGAACGGCCGCATCTACTGCCGCAACTCGCGCGGCGCGCTGGTCTGCGTCGGCGTACGCGGGTGATCGGCGACGCCGTGCGCTCGGCCATCGAGAGCCTCCGAGGGCCTCCGGCGCAAGATGGGGGCACGCTCGCGTCGATGACTCGACGTCGGTAAGCCGTAACCTATGGTGCGGCCCGCCAATCGAAAGTACTATCGGCTCTTCCCGATGCCGGAAATTTCCCCAGCTGCTCGTCGGAGAAGTGTTCCGACGGGCCGCGTACAGGGTGCCAAGAGACAGGGTCCGTAGAGAACAGCATGCGCGCTGATCATCCGTTCGCAATGCGCCCGTTTGCCGTCGCCGCCGCCCTCGTGCTGGTCGCGGCCGCATTTCCCCCGATCGTCGCCGCCGACTGGCCGATGTGGCGCTGCGATGCGAATCGCAGCGGCGCCTCCACCGAGCAGCTTCCCGACGCGCTCCACCTGCAGTGGACGCTCGAGCTTCCGGCGCCCCGACCCGCGTGGCCGTCGACGCAGGACAAGCTGCAGTTCGACCGCCTGTACGAGCCGGTGCTCCACGGGAAGCGCATCTTTGTCCCTTCGATGGTCCGCGACAAGGTCTCCGCCTACGACACCGACACCGGCGCGGAGCTGTGGACCTTCTACTGCGACGGCCCCGTGCGCCTCGCGCCGGTCGCCGCGCACGGCAAGGTCTGGTTTGCGTCGGACGACGGTCACCTGTATTGCGTGGCGGCCGACAGCGGCGCGCTGCTGTGGAAGTTCCGCGGCGGCCCGTCCGATCGCCGCGTCGTCGGCAATGAACGCCTCGTGAACATGTGGCCGGCGCGCGGCGGTCCGGTCCTTCGCGACGGCAAGATCTACTTCGGCGCCGGCATCTGGCCGTTCATGGGCATCTTCCTCCACGCGCTCGACGCCGACACGGGCGAAGTCGTGTGGACGCAGAGCGGCGAGGGCTCCCGATACCAGACGCAGCAGCACAATAGCCCGGCGTTCGCCGGCGTCGCGCCGCAAGGCTATATCGCGGCGACGGAAGACAAGCTGGTCGTCGCCGGCGGACGAACGATGCCGGCGGTCTACGATCGCCACACCGGCGCGTTCCTGCACTACGACGTCTCGAACCGCACGATGGGATCGAAGGGCGGCGGTGGCTACGAGGTCTGCGTCGCCGGCAACTACTACCTCAACCGAGGCATCGCTTACCGCCTCGACAACGGCAAGTACTTCGCGAAGATCGACGCCCTCATCGCGACACCGGACGTCGTGATCGGACGCAACGCGGGCGGCATCTGCGCGTTCGAGCCGCGGTTCACGCAGACCGTGACGAAGGACAAGAAGGGCAAGAAGCAGACGAAGGCGTCCGTGCGCACGCTGTGGTCGACGCCGCTCGACCGCAAGATCGACCAGGCGTTCATCCTCGCCGCCGGCAAGCTGTATTGCCGAGCGGGCAATGCCGTCCTGGCGGTCGACATCACGAACATCTTCACCGGCGCGCGCACGACGTGGTCTGCGGATTTGCCGGACCGGCCGCTCAACATGATCTGCGGCGACGGCAAGCTCTTCGTCGCTACGGCCAGCGGTCGCATCTACTGCTTCGGCGGCAACTCGTCGGATGCCACGCCGCCGCCGATCGCGTCGGCGAAGTCACCCGCCACGCCCGAGAAGACGGACGCGACGAATCCCGACCGGTGCATGCTGGTCGAGCGGGGTTCCGTTTGGCGCTTCCACGACACCGGCGGCGATCCGGGGGCCGATTGGCGCTCGCTGGAGTTCGACGACGGGGGCTGGAAGGAAGGCCCTGCGCGTCTCGGCTACGGCAATGACGGCGAGAAGACGGTCGTCTCGTATGGCGGCAACGCGAAGCGCAAGTTCGCGGCGTCGTTCTTCCGGCACGAGTTCGAAGCCCCTTCGGATAGCGGCGGCCCTCCCCTGTCGATGCGCGTCTGGGCCGACGACGGCGCCGTGCTGTACCTCAACGGCACCGAGGTGACCCGCTTACGCATGGCGAGCGGCGAGGTCGGCCACGCGACGTTCGCGGCGACAGGGCTGAGCAACGAGAAGTCGGTCGACGAGGTCGACGTGCCCGTCGGCCTGTTGCGCGAAGGCCGCAACGTGATCGCCGCGTCGGTGCACCAGTCGACGCGGACGAGCTCGGACCTCGGCTTCGATCTCGAGATGATCTGCTCCTTCGTCGAGAAGAAGCCGATAGCGTCGCCGACGGCTGTCGAGAGCGCTGACGCCGCCACGGCTCTCCTCACGCGGTGGATCGAGTCGAACGGGTCGAAGGCGCGCGCGGCCGACATGGCCGGCTATGCCGTCGTCCTCGGACTCGGAGACGGGCGCCTCGCCGAAGATCTCGCCGTGCGATCGAAACTCCACGTCATCGCGGTCGAGTCCGACGCCGAGCGCGTGGCGTCCTTCCGGCGCCGCCTCGACAAGATCGGTCTGTACGGCGAGCGCGTCACGGTCGTCGTCGACGATCCGGCGTGGGTCTCGCTGCCGCCCTACTTTGCCGAGCTGATCACCGCGGAGCCCGAGACGGTCGATTCCCTCGACGCGAGCGTCGACGGCATCCGACGCCTCTTCGCATCGCTGCGTCCCTTCTCCGGACGCGCGATTCTACCGCTCGACGACTCTGATCATGAGGCCTTCGCGGGGCTCATCACCGACGCGGGGCTCGACGGCGGCGAGGTCGAACGGTCGGGGCGCTGGAGCCTCCTCGCGCGCACTCGAGCGCTGACGGGCGCGGGGAACTGGACGCACCAGAACGCCAGCGCGGCCAACTCGGTCGCGTCAACGGACACGATCGTCCGCGCACCGCTCGGGCTGCTCTGGTTCGGCGGCCCGTCGAACGCGAACGTCTTGCCGCGACACGGCCATGGCCCGACGCCGCAGGTCGTCGATGGGCGCTGCTTCATCGAAGGCCGCGACATGATCCGCGCGACCGATGCCTACACCGGTCGCTTGCTGTGGCAGCGCGACTTGAAGGACGTCGGCAAGTTCTACGACTACACGTCGCACGAGCCCGGCGCGAACATCCTCGGCAGCAACTACGTGTCTCTTCCGGACGGCGTCTGGGTCGCGTGGGGTCGGCGTTGCCTGCGGCTCGATCCGGCGACCGGCGCGACGCTGGCCGAGCTCCAGCTGCCGAAGGCCGGCGAGAAGGACCTGCCCGAGTGGGGCTACATCGGCATCGCGGATCGCTTCCTGATCGCCGGCGCCCAGCCGCTACTGTTCGACTCGCCGGACATCCCGAAGTCGAACGTCGACGGGCTGAAGGACGCTGCGCTCAAGAAGTGGAAGGCGTCCATCGACGCGCTGGTCGACTTCGAGCACGTGCCGCGCCGCAAGAGGGGCAAGGCGGACGTGCTCGACAAGCAGTACATCTGGAACAACCTGCTCAAGCTGTTCTTCTCCGCGGACCTGCCGTCCCACATTCCGCTTCGGGTGCGCTACAAGGTCGATATGGAGAAGACCGAGAACGAGCTCGCGAAGTACCTCAGCGAAGTCCCCGGTCGACAGCCGACCGATCGGCACGCGCTTCTTCTCAAACGCAAGCTGCTGAACAAGTACTACGGCCTGGCGGACTACGCCCGCGTCCCGGCCGGCAAGACCGGTTCGCTCGCGCGTTCGGCGAGCAAGCGCCTCGTCATCTTCGACCGCAACACGGGGAAGGTCCTGTGGGAGCGCGAGGCGCGCCACCAGATCCGCCACAACGCGATCGCCGCCGGTCGCGGCACGGTGTTCTACCTCGACCGCATGTCGGCCGAAGAGCGCAGCCACTTCCGGCGCCGCGGCAAGACGGTCGAGGAACACTCGAGCCTCGCCGCGATCGATCTCGTCAGCGGTGACGTCCGGTGGACGGCCGCGGACGGGATCTTCGGCACCTGGCTCGGCTACTCCGTCGAGCACGACGTCCTGCTCCAAGCCGGCAGCAAGTCGCGTGACCGCTCGAAGGACGAAATCGGCAAGGGAATCACCGCGTACCGCGGAGCGACAGGCGACGTGCTCTGGCGCAGCGACGCAACCTACGAGGGGCCCCTCGTGATCGTCGGCGAGACGATCTTCACGCAGGGTCACGGAACGGCGGGCGTCGCCCTGAAGCTCGCGACGGGAGAGAAGGTGAAGCGCGCGCACCCGCTGACCGGCACCGCGATCGATTGGCAGTACAAGCGCAACTACGGCTGCAATACCGCGATCGGCGCACCGAACCTCCTGACGTTCCGCTCGGCGGCGGCCGGCTACTACGACCTGCTCGGCGACAGCGGCACCGGCAACCTCGGCGGCTTCCGCACCGGCTGCACGTCGAACCTCATTCCGGCCGGCGGCATCCTGTGCGCGCCGGACTACACGCGGACGTGCACGTGCTCGTACCAGAATCAATCGTCGGTCGCACTGATCCACATGCCCGAGGTCGAGATGTGGACGTTCAACGCGCTCGGCTCCGACGCCGCGCCTGTCCGCCAGCTCGGCCTCAACTTCGGCGCGCCGGGTGACCGTCGCGGTCCGGACGGAACGCTCTGGCTCGACTACCCGAGCGTCGGCGGCGACTCGCCCTCCGTGCCGGTCGAGCTGAAGATCGACAAGCCGGGCTATCACCGCCACCACGCGAGCGTCGTTCTCGACCTCGGCGAGAGCGCCGACCGCCTCGATTGGGTCGCGGCGTCGGCGGTCGAGGGAAGCGGCGAGATCGCGATCGAGATCGTGCCGCAGCACCGCGTCACCATCGCGAACGACGTCGACGGCGCACCCGCTATCCGCGCCGAGAGCGCGGCCCTCTCCGACACGATCCCTCCCAACGGCAGCGACGCGGGCAGGGCGAGCCTGCGCAAGGCGCGAGGCGGCGGCAAGGTCGACGCGAAGATCGACGCCCACGCGTCGCTCGCGCTGCGCGGCAGCCTGACGGTCGAGTTCCGCACGCGCGTCGACAGCGATCTGGACTACGTCGACGCACGGATCGCGTCGGCCAAGTCCCAACACGGCTTCGTCATCGACAACCGCACGCTGCGCCTGCGCTACTTCCCGGCGAATGCTGACGGCACCGGCAAGGAGTCGGTCGTCACGATCTCGAACGACAAGAAGCGCCTCAAGGACAACACCTGGGTCCACGTCGCGTTCACGTACGATCTCGTGACCGGCGAGGGCAAGCTCTGGGCGGACGGCGAGCTGGTGGGCTCACACGACGGGCCGGACGGGCGCCCGCTGTGGTGGGAGAAGGACGCGCCGACGTGGGCCGTCCTCCAGAACGCGGCGAATCACAACAGCTTCCTCGACGACCTGCGCGTCTGCGACATCGCCCTCAATCCGACGAGCTTCCTCGGCGGCGAACCGGTCGATGCAAAGCACGTCGTCGGTCGCTGGCGCATGGAGGGAGGGCAGGGCGACGGTCACTCGTCCCTGTACACCGTACGGCTCGTGTTCGCCGAGGTCGGTGGCGCGGCCGCGGGCGAGCGCCGCTTCGACGTCCACCTTCAAGGCGAGCCCCGTCTGGAGGACTTCGACATCGCGCGCGACGCGGGCGGCGCGTTCCGGCAGATCGTCAAGGAGTTCCGCGACGTGCCGATCGAGCAGCGCTTGCGCATCCGGCTCGTCGGGAAGGACGGCAGGCTGCCGCTCCTGAGCGGCGTGCAGATCGTCAACGGAAAGCAGCGGTTCTGATCCGATGCCACGCCCTGAGTTCCTCGCCGTCCTGCTCGCGCTGGTCGTCTCGACGTCGGCGCTCGCAGACGACTGGCCGCAGTGGCGCGGGGCGAGGCGCGACGGCGTGTGGCGGGGTGTTCGGCTGCCGGCGCGTCTGACCGAGGACAGCGTCGAGACGCGATGGCGCGTCCCGATCGGCGGCGGCTATGCGGGTATCGCGGTCGTCGGTCAGCGCGTGCTGACGATGGATCGCCCGGCGACCGGCAAGATCGAGCGGGTCGTCTGCTTCGACTCTCGCAACGGCAAGGTCGAATGGTCGCACGAGTACGCGGCGGACTACGGCGACCTCGATCACGCCCAAGGTCCGCGCGCAACGCCGACCGTCGAGCGGGGCCGCGTCTTCGCGGTCGGCACCGTCGGATACGTCGCGTGCCTGCGCCTCGAGGACGGTGCGCCGGTGTGGACCGTCGACGCCGCGACGAGACTGCGTGCGAAGCAGCCGATCTGGGGGCACGCGGCGTCGCCGCTTCTCGTCGATGATCTCGTCATCCTGCAGCTCGGTGCACGGCCGAAGGGAACGGTCATCGCACTCGATCGGCGCAGCGGCGAGGAGCGATGGCGCGCCCTCGACGACCGCCCCGGCTACTCGTCCCCGATCGTCGCGACCATCGGCGGCAAGCGCCGTCTCCTCGTATGGACAGCGGACCGCCTCTGGGCGCTCGACCCGGCGACAGGTGCGTCGCAGTGGAGCGTCGAGTTCCGCACGAGCAACTTCGACGTCGCGATCATCTCGCCGGTCGTCTGCGGGCCGCGCGTCGTCCTGTCGGGCTTCTGGGACGGCACGCGCGTCTTCGATGCCTCGAGCGACGGCGTACCGCGACCGGTCTGGCAGGCGCGACAGCCGAGTTGCCTGATGGCGACGCCCCTGTCGCGGGACGGCAAGCTCTGGGCGCTCGACCGCCGCAATGGCTTCCTGTGCGTCGAGTGGGCGACCGGGCGCGAGCTCTGGCGCGACGACTATCGCCTGACGCCGAAGGAGCGCAATCCACACGCGTCGATCGTCTGGGTCGACGACGCCTCGTCGCGCGCGGCGGGCCGCTCCGGCCTCGCGGTCGCGCTGAACGCGCTCGGCGATCTCGTGCTGCTCGGCCTCGGCGCCGAGAGGTACGAGGAGCTCGGCCGCGTGCATATCATCGACAAGACGTGGGCCCACCCGGCGTTCGCGGGGCAGGAGGTGTTTGCCCGCGACCACCGCGAGCTGGTGTGCGTCAGGATTCGCGCGCGCTGACGAACGCCTCGATCGCCGTCACGACGCGCTCGAGCTCGTCGACCAACTCGAGCACGCGCGCCGGCGGCTGCGCCTGACGGTACGCATCGACGAGCGCGCGGTAGTACCAGAGCGATCCGTCGCGACCGCCCTTGAAGAAGCTCCAGATCTCGTCGCCAAGGCGATGGCAGTCCGCGAGAATCGCGGTCGCGTTGTGGAGCTTGTCCGACGCGGAGACGAGCACGGCCGACGCCGACGCGCTGGCGGCGTGCGCGATGTACGCCTCCTTGCGTTCGCGCCACGGCGGCTTCGGAGTCTCATCGGTGTCGGTGCAGCCGTCGACGATCGCCGCGACCCCGGCGCCGAACCGCGTCTCGATCTCGCGCCGAGTCGCGTCGCCGCCCTGATCCTCGACCGCATCGTGCAGTAGCGCGGCGATCGCCTCGTCCTCGGAAGCACCGTAGCGCAAGGCGATGCTCGCAACCCCGAGAAGATGCTCGAGGTACGGCGCGCCGGTCGTCTTGCGCTCCTGATCGGCGTGGAGCTGCGCGGCCCAGATGAGAGCGGATTCGAATCGGGAGGACAACGGCATGGCACCTCGCACGGAGAAGGAGAGAACGGACGGAGACAGTATAACGCCGCGCCCGGAACCCGTCCTCGATTCCGTCCTCGACCTCGACACCGACACCGACACCGACACCGACTCCGACTCC
>CAYMRB010000380.1:0-9989 GCA_964392615.1 uncultured Planctomycetia bacterium
CCGTGCGGCATCTACGCCCGCTGGCTTTGTTGCGCTCAGTCGACTATGCGCCTCCGGCGGCGCCCTGCTGGCATCGACGCTGTGCGTCGCCGCCGATCTGCCGCCGCTGCCGTCTGCGCCGACCGGGGCCTTCGAGGCGATCGATTCGTTCGGCTACCGCGACGATGCGGCCGCGCGGGCTGCGTGGAAACCGATGACCGATTCGGAAGCGGTCTCCATCGTCAAGGGAGACGGCTCCGGACGGCGAATCCTCGCGCTGCCGTGTCGGTTCTCCGATGCGCGGGGGGAACGGGCGTCTTGGGACCGCGCGGTGCGGCTCGATCTGACGCGGGCGCGGGGGATTGTCTTCCGGTTCTTCTGCCGCGACGCGGCGCCCGTTTCGCACTTCTCGTTCTACCTGCGCAGCGGCGGCGGCTGGTACAGCGCGTCGTTTGCGCCGACCGGCCCGGGCTGGAGCACGGTCCGCATCGCGCCGAGCGCGACGCGCATCGAAGGGCGGCCCGCGGGATGGAGTCGCGTCGACGCGCTGCGCATCTCCGCGTGGCGCGGGCGCGCGTCGGACACCGAGTGCTTCATCGCGGATCTCGGCGTCGAGACGCTCGCGGCGCCGATCGCGGTCATCCGGGGAGAAACGGCTGCCACGGGCTCGAGCGGCGAGGCGGGGGCCGTCGAGCGGTACTGCGCGTCGATCATCGGCAGCCTCGATGAACTCGGCCTCGCGTCGACGATGCTGAGCGATCGCGAGCTGGACGACGAGCGCCTGCGCGGTCGTCGCGTCGCGATCCTGCCGCACACGCCACGACTGCCCGCTGGCGCGGTCGAGGCGCTCGCGAGGTTCGCGGGGGGCGGCGGGAAGATCGTCGCGTTCTACACGCTGCCGCGACGACTGTGCGACGTGCTCGGGGTCGAGAGCCGCGGCCACCTCGGGGCGCAGTATGCCGGGCAGTTCGCGGCGATCCGCAGCCGCGGCGTGCTCGCGGGCGCGCCGCGAGAAGCGCGACAGCGCTCGTGGAACATCCACCGTCTGGTGCCGATCGCCGGTCGCAGCCGCGTGGCCGCCGAGTGGCATGACTCGGGCGGCAAGGCGACCGGACACGCGGCCGTGATCGTCGGGAAGGCCGGCGCGGTGATGACGCACGTGCTGCTGCGCGACGATGTGACGGCGAAGCGGCGGCTGCTGCTGTCGATGCTCGGACACTTCGAACCGTCGCTGTGGCGCGACGCGGCGCGCGCGCAGGTCGATCAGATCGGGCGGTTCGGCGGTTTCGAGGGCCTCGACGACGCGTTGCGGACGATCCGCGCGGAGGCCGGTGACGCGCGGCCGTCTGTCGCTCGCGATCTCGCTCGCGTCACGGTGTTGGCGCGCGAGGCGACCGCGAGCATCGCGGCCGGGCGTTCCGTCGACGCGATCGACCGTGCGGCGTCGGCCCGCGATCTTCTCGTATCGGCGTACTGCAGCGCACAGAAGCCCCGACCCGGCGAGCACCGCGCGCTCTGGTGTCACAGCGCGTTCGGCGTCAGCGGCATGAGCTGGGACGAGGCGATCGCGCACCTCGCGCGCAACGGCTTCACTGCGATCCTCCCGAACATGTTGTGGGGCGGCACGGCGTACTACGAGAGCGACGTGTTGCCGGTCGCGCCGGAAGTCGCGCGGCGCGGCGATCAGATCGCGGCTTGCTTGGCGGCGTGCCGCAAGTACGGCGTCGAGTGTCACGTCTGGAAGGTGAACTGGAACACCGGCGGTCGCGCGTCGCGGGAGTTCGTCGCACGCATGAAGCGGGCGGGACGCACGCAAGTGATGTTCGATGGTTCGGAGCGGGGCGCCTGGCTGTGTCCGTCGCATCCGGAGAATCGGAAGCTCGAGATCGCTGCGATGGTCGAGGTCGCGACGAAGTACGACGTCGATGGCATCCACTTCGACTACATCCGCTACCCCGGACGCGACGGGTGCTTCTGCAACGGGTGTCGCGATCGGTTCGGGCGCTCCGTCGGCGCCGCGATCGAGGATTGGCCGCAGGCCGTCCGTCGTGACGCGGCGCTGGGCGAGAAGTGGCTCGCGTTCCGCCGCGAGAACATCACGCGAGTCGTCGCAGGGGTCGCGGCGCAGGTGCGGCGACAGCGACCGGACGTCGAGATCTCGGCCGCGGTCTTCCGCCAACCGGCGATCGATCGCGACAGCATCGGCCAGGACTGGCAGCTCTGGTGCGAGAAGGGCTACCTCGACTTCGTCTGTCCGATGGACTACACGCCGAGCACGACGGAGTTCGAGAATCTCGTCAAGCAGCAGCTCGAGGCGTGCGGCGACGTGCCGTGCTATCCGGGCATCGGCTTGAGCACGTGGACGGATCCGGGCGACGTCATCCGGCTGATCGAGCAGGTCCGCGCGACGCGTCGTCTCGACACGAACGGCTTCACGATCTTCGAGTACAACGCGACGTCGAGTCAGCGCGTCGTGCCGCGGTGCGGCCAGGGGCTGACGCGGCGGAACGACGATCACAAGCGGAGGCGTTGACATCCGGGAGGAGTCCCGGGACCATGCCTGTCGCTCGATTTCGCGTTGCAGAACAAGAGGAACGGCGATGGCTTCTGACAAGGTGGTCGGTTTTCTGCGATCCCTCGGGATCTGGTCTGGGGACATCGACGTCGACGTGACCGCCAGGATGTTCCAGGAGGACATGGTCCGGGGGCTCGCCGTCAGCAAGGAGTACCAGGGCGCGGGCTATCCGCTGGCGATGATCCCGGCGTTCATTCCGTGGCCCGTCACCGTGCGGGAAGGCGAGAAGGCGATCGTGCTCGACGCTGGCGGAGAGAACATCCGCGTCGAGGACGTCGAGGTCGGCAACTGGCCGACCGAGGACCCGGTCAAGAAGCCCATGCCGGGAACGTTGGGGCTGCTCAGCAAGAGCGGTTTCTACGACGAGCTCGTGAACCTGGTCGGCGACCGAGCCGAGAAGATCGCGAGGATCGGATTCTGCTTCGGCTACCCGACAGCGATTCGCTCCGACGGCGACGGCAGGTTGATCAAGTGGACCAAGGGGATTCAAGCCCCCGACGTGGTCGACACCTGGCTCGGAGACGAGCTGAGGACCGCGCTCGACAAGCGCGACACGGCCGTTCGGCTCCTCAACGACACTCCGGCAGCGCTCTTGTCGGCGCTGGCCCTGGACGAGTGGGAAGACGAAAAGTACTCGACCGTCATCGGTCTGGTCGGCGGTGCTGGTTACAACATCGCGTACGTCGAGGAGATCGACAAGATCGCCAAGCTCGACGACGCCGACAGGACCGCGTGGACCCAGCGCACCCCGCGCAAGCACATGCTGGTCAACATCGAGGCGGGCAACTTCCAGCGCGGACCGCTCGGCATCGTCGACCTGCTGTCGGACGAGCCCGCCGCGGAGCAACGGGTCAACCCGAACGAGAAGAGCGGGGTGTCCGGCAATTACGTCGGACCGTACGCGCTACGGGTCATCAAGATCGCGTGCAAGAAGAGCGATCTGTTCACGGCGAGTGTGGGCGCCCGCTTGGGCGCGTTGAAGGAAGACGACGTACCGACGATCAGGTTCAGCGAGTATCTGCAGCAACCGGACGGCGACAACAAGCTGGCCGCGCTGCTGAAGGACGCAGCCGCGAGCGACCGGGAACACATGCTCGAGTTGGTGCAGAGCCTGGTTCAGCGAGCCGCACGGTTCGTCGCCTCGAACCTCCTGGGTGTGGCGCGTCAGGCAGCGCACACGACGGCCGGTGATCCGCGCGTGCTGATCGTGGCGGAGGGATCGACGATCAACAAGCTGCCGGGCTTCTGCGACGAGGTCCGGAGACTGCTCCAGACTTCGTTCGATGGTGAGATCGAGGTTCTTCCCGCGCCGGACAACGCCAACCTCATCGGAGCCGCGGTCGCCGCGTTCGCCTGATGCGTGAATGGCGGTTCGCGGCGTCTTCGACGCAAACCGCCATTCACGCAAGCGTCGGCAGCTCGTACCCCTTCCGCCGCGGCCGCTCGAGAAACGCGTTCGCCTCCTCGTCGCCGACGAACGTTTCGTTCTTCGGATCCCAGCGCAGCCTGCGTCCGACCTCGCGCACGATGTTGCCGAGGTGGCAGACGGTGATCGAGCGGTGCCCGACCTCGACGTCGGCGACGGGCCTCTTCCGCGTGCGGATGCAGTCGAGCCAATCGCCGATGTGGAATTTTGCCTGCCAGCCCGGACCCTCCCACATCTCGCGCTTCTGCGGCTCGGGAGGATCGTTCGCCAGCTCGGCTGGTGTTGCCTTGAACGTGTTGCGCTGCACCTCGATGCGGCCTTTCTCGCCGATGAAGATCGCGCCGCCCATGATCGGGCCGGGCGGCAGCTCGAGCTTCAGCAGCACGCCATTCGCGTATCGCATGTGCACCGCGCCGGGCGGGCTGTCGGCATCGGTCGCGGGCCAGATCTCGACGGGACCCGTGCCGTCCATGCCGAGGCCCCACTGCACTTGATCGAGACCGTGCGCGCCCCAGTTGGTCATCTCGCCGCCGGAGTAGTCGCGGCAGCCCATCCAACCGAGATGGCGTCGCGAGTTGTACGGGGCGAGCGGCGTGCGCGAGCACCACGTGTCCCAGTCGAGATCGGCCGGAACGGGACCGCCGGGAAGGTTGTCGCAGCTGCCCGGCCCGGTGTAGTTCGCGGCGAGGACGGTGTGGATCTTGCCGAGGCGACCTTCGCGCACGAGCTGGCACGGGTAGCGGTTGTACTCCATCGAGCGCTGCTGCGATCCCGTCTGGAACACGCGCTCGTACTTGCGCACCGCACGTACGAGCGCGCGGCCCTCGGCGATCGTCAGGGTCAGCGGCTTCTCGGCGTAGATGTCTTTGCCGGCCTGGCACGCGTGGATGCACGGGATGACGCGCCCGTGGTCCGTCGTCGGAACGATGACGGCGTCGATGTCCTTGCGGTCGAGGATGCGGCGGTAGTCCTGGCACGAGTCCCACCCGGCCGAGATCTCGGACTTCTCGCGGATCGCCTCGGCGCAACGTCGCTTCCAGACGTCGCAGATCGCGACGATCTGCCCCGGCTTCGGGGTCTGGCTCATCAGGAGACGGGCGCGGTGCCCGGCACCGATGAATCCGATGCGGATCCTGTCGTTGGCGCCGGGGCCAGCGAGGCCCAGGAGGTCGGCGTCGGCGACGAGCGGCGCGGAGATGGCGCCGGCGGCGGCAGCGCTGGCTTGCTTCAGGAAGCGGCGGCGGGTCGTTCTCCTCGAGTGTGGCATGCGTCGGTTCCTGTCCGTTGGGTGGGGCGCAGTGTCGCGCTGGCTCGATCGTAGCACCGGGGAAGCGAGAACGTCATCGGGGCGTCCAGATCTCGAGATCCTTGACGACCTGGCAATGCACGGCTCCGGGGCTCAGCGGCTCATGAAGCAAGTAGAGGTGCTTCTCTCCTGCGGGGAAACCGTCGGGACGCGCCACGCGGCGAACTGACACCTTCGGGTGGCCGACTCTCTGGGCTGCGAAGACGAGTTCGTCCAACGGGGCCCAGTAGCTGATCCGCAGCCTACACTCCTCGCCGTATTCGAAATTGCCGCCGTGCTTGCTGGATCCGTTCGAGCCGTCCCAGAAAACGATCTCGCGCTTCGTTCCGGTACTGACGTCGACTCCGTCCAGCTTCCCCAGGTCCGGCAGGATCGTCAGCCCGTTGTCGCTCGAGACGGTGAACTTGCTCTTTCGCGTACCGGACATCGCCTTGAGCTCGAGGGCGGCGATTCTCGATTCGTCGACCTTCTCGAGAGTTCGGTTCTTGTACAGCTCCGGTTGGCGAGTGGAGAGCACGGCGAAGAACCGTCGGTTCCACGGCAGGGCGTGGACCACGATCGTCAGGCTCACCTCGAAAGAGCCCTCCAGCGTGCCCAGAGGGATCTTGACCGGTCCGCAGCAGGGGCGCGAACCGGCCTCCTGAACGATCGGAGTTCGCGGGTTTCGACCGCCGTGCCGGCACACGACGACTCCGTCGTCTCCGATGCCGTCGACGAGAAACCAAGGCCCGGGGCGACTCTCCCGTTCGAAGCTCGTCACGAACGCGAGCCTTCGAAGGTCGTCACGCGTCGACGTCTGCGCGGGGCCGAGTCTCGCCAGCGCCTCCTGGACGGTCGGGATATCGTGAATCTCGGCCCCCAAGGCGACGGCCTCGCTCAACAGCTCGGCGCGGCCGTTTCGATGCACATCAGCTGCTTGCAGGCAGAGCTGCGACGCCGCCTCCCACGCGCCGAGGTCGGCGTAGCAGCGAGCCAGCAGCAGCGCATCGGCAGCGGTCAGCGCCGTGAGATTCGCCCTCAGCGGCTCGAGTAGCGAGTAGTAGTCGATCTCGATCCGAGCCATGATCAGCTCGGCGAGGCGGCTCACGTCAACCGCTGACGCGTACTTCCACGCACGCTGCGGTCGCTCGATCGTTGCGTACGCTCGGAATAGCCGCGCCTTGACGTCGTCGCTGGACCGCGACGGCTCGGGAGCGGCACGGTCGAGGAGCGTTTCGGCGAGGTCGTCGAGCCGGACCTCGTGGAGCTCCTGCGCCGACTCGAGGCAGCGCGTTGCGAGGAGATCGCGCTCGGCGTCGACTGCGGGCGAGCAGCCGCACGTCGCTGCCATCACGACGAATGCGCCCCTCCACAGGGAGGCGGCCACTTGGGTCGTGCTGTTCCTCCCCGAGGAGATCATCGCGCTGCGCCGTTGCCTGACGGATCGAAGAGTACGATCCGGTCGTCCAGGAGGCACAGGATTCCCCGCTGCCCGGCCTCGTTCATCTTGATCGCCACCGCGACGGACACCGGGTTATTCTCTCTTCGGCGGTGGTTGTCGAAGCGCCAGCACCAGGGACGCCGCAGGCCGTCCCGGAAGACGTAGAAGCACAGGCGACGGCCCCCTTGGTCGTCGGTGACGGTCGCCAGGAGCTCCTCGCCCGCGGCGGCTCGCGAGAAATCTCCGGCGCAGAGGCTCTCGACGTGCAGGCCCCGCGCGATGTCGATCGCGGCGAGGGCGGCGAGAGACGGGCGGCCGTCGTCTCCGGCCGTGCGGTAGTGACAGGCGACGATGCCACCGAACTCGCAGAGAGGATCGAGATCGACTTGGGCCGGATCGGACTCGCCGTAGCGGCAACCGATGGTCGTGAGAACGGAGCTCTCGGGCGGGCCGATCCTCACCGTCGTGCAGGGGCCGAACGGGATCCGCCCCGGCAAGTCCTCTCGTCCCATCAGGTAGCCCGCGCGGAAGCGGATCTCGCCGTCGTCGTCGCGGGCGAAGACGCGCAAGCCGTAACCGTCGAGGTCGTGGCCGACGACGCCGGCGATCAGCTCGTTCTCGGAATCGCCATCGAGATCGTCGAGGTGCAGGCCATCGACCGTGAACCGGAACCGCTCGTCAGCCCCGTCTAGCACCCAGCGGCGCTTGATGAACCCGCCATCTGGACCGACGGCATACGTGCGGAGGCTATCGTCACCGCCCATGGGCGCAAGCACGAGCGTCTCGCGTGCTTCGTGCGGCTCGTTCGACAACTTTCCGACGATCAGCTTACGTTGCGCGACGCTTCCCGAGACCGACAGGTGGGGGCCCCTGTCGATTTCGAGCCGACCATCATCGGCGCGACGAAAACGGAGACAGCAGATTTCGTGCTCAATCCCGGTTGCCTCGTTCTTCGCGAAGGCGACGACGAGCTCTTCCGCTCCGCGGCCATCGAGCTCTCCGGACACGATGGCCGTCCAGCTGCAGTTCTCGCCCTCCGGAGGCTCGAGCGGCAAGCCCACCGCGCCGAGCGACTCGATGATTCCACAGCGCTCGAGCGGACGCCCGAACTTCGTCTCCCACGCCTCGATTTCCTCGCCGTACATCCCCTTCGGCAGTTCGTCCCGCGTGAGGATCCGGAATCGGTAGACGTCGAGCTCGTCGGAAGCCAGTACGGCCACCTCGGCAGGCGGCTCGCCATCGACCTCGAGGAGGCATATGCCACGAGCCTGGCCCCTGGGCAGACGGCCGAGCACGGGCAGCAGGAAGTCTCTGTGGACGAGCTCATCGAGAGCCCGCGTTTCGTCGAGCACGCCTTCGGACGCGTCGGAAATCGTCGCCACCGATTCGAGCTTCTTCAGCGCTTCCTCGTAGTCTTCGGTCTCGATGAGTCGCTTGGCCAGCTCGAGCGTCGCCTCCGCTCGCAGCGCGTCGTCGGTGGCTTGCTCCGCGACGAGGGGAAGCCACTTCTCCGCCGGCTTCGGGTAGCCCTCCAGGAGCTTCTGTCGCGACAGCACGAGGCGAGCGCGCAGACCCCATTCCGAGTCGCCGCCGTGGAAGTAGGCCATGCCGAGGTCATCCTCGGCCTGCACGAATACGCCGTCGGGAAGGCTGTAGTTCGCCGCTCCCCGGATGAACCGCGCCTTCGCCTTCAGGACGGTATCGCCGGCGATCTCCTGCCGCGACAGGGCTCGATCGGCAGTGTCGGCCGCGCTGCGGAACTCGGCCTGCCGGTGATCGGACCACGCCCGATCGAGCTGCGCGGCGATCTCCGCTTTCGCGGCGCGAAAGCGCAGCGCCGGCGCGATCCACACGGCTGTCAGGACGGTCAGGACCGCGATCGCGATGGTGCCGGCGGCGATCTCGAACGGCCGCCTACGGGCAGCCCGCCATACGCGTCGCGCGATCGTCAGCTTCGGCGCGCGAACCTCCTTTCCGGCGAGGTAGCGGCGCAGGTCGTCACGTAGCTCGGAGGCGTCCGCGTAGCGTCGGTCGGCTCGCGCCTCCATGCCGCGCGTGACGATGGCCTCGAGCTCCAGCGACGCTGTCGGGTTCAGAGTGCGGACGCGCGGCGCGCGTCCGGCGAGGACGTGCGTCTGGATCGCGAGCGGGCTCTCCGCGCGATACGGCTGCTCCAGGGTCAGCGCCTCGTAGAGCGTCAGCGCGAGCGAGTAGACGTCCGTGCGGTGGTCCAGCTTCGTGTCGCCGCCCCCGATTTGCTCGGGAGACATGTACGCGGGCGTCCCGAGGATGTCTCCCGAGGCCGAGAGCGACATCGACGCCTGCTCGTCCCGAGCGAGGCCGAAGTCGCAGAGCAACGCGCGCCCCGCGCCATCGAGGAGAAGGTTCGACGGCTTGACGTCGCGGTGGACGACGCCGCGCTCGTGGGCGTAGGACAGGGCGTCCGCAGCCTGCGCGCCGATCTCGGCGACCCAGCGCGCGTACGCGACGCCGAGTCGGTCGACGATCGCGGGGCGATCCGCCTCGCCCTCGGCAACCGGCCCGGGAGCGCCCAGCACGTCGCTCGGCTCGTCGGGGATGACGCCGCGAGCCAGGTCGTCGAGGACGTCCTTCAGCGAGCGCCCGTCGACGTAGTCCATCACGAAGAACGGGCAGCCGTCGACGCGATCGCGGTGGTGGACGCTGACGATACCCGGATGGCCCAACCGGGCAGCCGTCATGGGCTCCCTCTCGAAGCGGGCCAGGCTCTCGGCGGACCAGATCGGCGAGCGGAGCACCTTCAGCGCGACGAATCTCTTGAGCGACTGCTGGCGGGCCTTGTAGACGACGCCCATGCCACCCGCGCCGATCTTTTCGACGATCGTGTAGTCGCCGAGCTGCTGGCCAGGCTCGAGGGCTGGCGCATCGCGCGTCGAGGTAGCGCGAGCGGCGGTCGGATCGAGCCCCGTCGCGGCGAGCTCTTCCAGCAGCGGCAGGATCGCGGCGATCTCGCGCTGAGCCTCGGGCTCGTTTCCGAGCAGCTTCGAGAGATCCGGCTTCTCGCCGGCGTGGATCTGGTCCAGGGCGCGGCCGAAGATCTCGGCCAGGCTCTCGTCCCGCATGACGCCTGTTTCCCCTGCGCTGCCGACGATATACTCGGAGGCTACCTGCAGAGCACGGCTCATTCTGCCACACGGGGCGACGTTTCGGGAGGTGCGAGTGCCGTACGAAGACGACGCGACCGACGAGCAGCACGACGGGCAGGACGACGACGTGGACGACGGGCTGACCGAGAGGATCGTCC
>CAYMRB010000381.1:0-4146 GCA_964392615.1 uncultured Planctomycetia bacterium
CCCGCTGCCCGTTTCGCAGCTCGACAGGTTTCAGCAGACGATCCTGATCGACTACCCATCGGACGACGAGGAGTTCCGCATCGTCCAGATGACGACCTCGGCGTACGGCTGCGACCTCGAGCCCCTCCTGACGCACGAGGATGTCGTCGAGGCGATCGCGCTCGTCAGCCGCATCGCGGTGCCGGCCCGGCTCGTCGACTACGCGTCTCGCCTCGTCCGCTGCACGCGTCCTGACTCGGGCAGCGCGCCGCAGTTCGTCCGAGAATCGATCTCGTGGGGCGCCGGCCCGCGCGCCATCCAGGCGCTCGTCGCCGGGGCCAGAGCGCTGGCGTTCCTCGCCGGACGCACCGAGGCGACCGCTGACGATCTGCACGGCGTCGTCTTCTCGACGCTGCGCCACCGACTCGTGCGGACCTACCACGCCGAGGCGGAGGGCATCGATGTCGACGACATCGTCCGCCGCGTGCTCTTGAGCATGCCGGACGGCATCTACCACGAGCCGGAGCCCGAGCGCCCGCGCACGCTGCGGTTCTGGCAACGGAACAAGCGGAGCGGCGAGTCGCGCCAGGCTTGAGAGGCGTCGACCGCGCCTCAGTCCCAGTAGAAGTACTGACGCTTCGTCGTCACCTTGCCGTCGGCGTCGATGCCGATCTGGCGCAGGTAGTAGTGGGTGCTCGACGGGGATCGCGAGTAGATGAGGTACTCCGTGGCGAGATCCTGCTCCCGGTATCTCGGCTTGCCGTGCAGCGCCTCGATCTCCGCTTGAGTCTTCCCGTTGAGCGCGCTGGGCTTCCCGTCGAGCACATTGGACTCCGCGCGTGACAGCCCGAGATAGCCCCCGCCGAGCGTCACGGTCACCTGTCGCGACAGCAGGCTCTCCGACGCGACGGTCTCGACCTGCCCGAAGACGGAGGTCACGCGACCGTCCGCATCGAAGGTGAAAAGGGTGAACGTCCCCGACACGCCGCCGTCATCACGGAAGCCGGAATGATCCTCGCCGCAGTAGAGCCAGGAGATCGTGGGGGTTGCCGCACTGGTGGAAAGCGGAGCTCCGAGGACCTCCAGCACGCGATCCTTCGAGTCCCCGACTCGAATCGAGTCGAAGCCGCTCTCCGTGTAGCCGGACGCGTACTGGGTATCGCTGATCAGAACGGGCAGCGCGAAGACGCCCAGCGTGACCAGGGCGGCCAGGACGAGAACGGTGAGAATCAGGACGGGCTTGAGCACGGCGATGCAGCGTCTCCAAGGGAATGGGAGAGGAGATGCTCTCAGCCCGTCGCGGTGAGATCAAGAAATAGCCACGGGCGGCGGCGAGGTCACGAGGACCGCAACACCCACGCGATCACGTCGCGGGCACCGTCCTCGGTGTAGCCGAACTCGTCACGCATCTTGGCGAGCGCCTTGACGACCTGCTCCTTCTCGCCGTCGCTGAGGAGATCGAACTCGTCGGTACCGTACTTCAGGATGTCCTGCTCGATCAGCGTCAGCACGCGCTTGCGCTCGCTGTAGAAGTTGTCCTTCAGCGCCTGGTAGATCTCGGGGAACAGCGTCGGATAGTCGAGCGGCTGCTGCGGGTTGTCGAGCGACCACGCTGCGATGCGCGTCATGATATTCGACCGGAAGTGCTCAGGGTCCTCATCGTGCTCGACGAGGCCCTCGATGCGCTCCAGCAGCTCGGTGCTCGGCGAATCGTACGCGTTGGTCGACGAGTTGAAGACCTTCTCGCCGCTGTCGAACGCCTTCACGTGGCGGAAGTACTCGTGGAAGATCCTGTCGTACTCGCTCTCGTCGATCAGCTCGATCGAGCCGTAGACCTCCTGCGTCACCCACGACAAGTACTCGGTCTTGACCGCCGTCAACAGCTCGCGGACATCGTGATAGCCGTCGTCCGAGGTGATGCGCAGGAAATCGTACAAGCTACTGTCTTTGACGAGCTCCTCGATCGCGTCAAACACCGCCATCGGCGTCAGACAGCGGTCGGAGCCGCCGGCTCCGCGCCCAGCGGCACCCGACTCTGCGGCTCGCGACAAGAGCGTCAGCATCTCGCGAGGCGAGACGCCACGACGGCCCTCGTACTCAGCACCGAAGATCCCCTCGAACTCGGCCTCGTGCTCCTCGAACTCCTCCCGGACTTCGCGGATCCCGGCGCGCAGAACCTTCTTCTCCTCCTCCGAGAAGTGAGCCGGCACTTCGCCGCTGTCGTAGAGATTCGCCTTCTCGACCGGCGTCAGCTTCGTGACGACGCCGCGCATCGGCTCCTCGTAGTTCTCTGCGCACGGCCGCCGCAGGCGCGTCAGCACGCTCCACAATGCGGCAACCTCGGCGGTGTGCGGCGCGACGTCGCGCCCCTTGGCCACGGCGCGAATCTGCCGACGGTAGAGTTCGGCCTCGATACTGACTCGCAGGAGATACGGGACAGCGATCAATTCCATGCGGCCCTTGAAGCTCGAGAAGTCGGGGCTGCGTTTGAACAGGCTCAGCTGCTTCTCGTTGGCCGTACCCGCGATCAACAGGTCGAGGTAGACCATGCAGTTCGACAGGCTCGCCGTGCCGCGCTCGCACGTCGTCAAGAGATACTTGTTCATCTCGATCGGACGCTTGAGGAAGTCGCTGTACTCGAGGATGCCGCGGTTCGCGTCGACGATGTCCCCCACCGGCTGGTACAGCGTCACGTTGCGAAGGACGACCGGAATGCTCCACGAGTGCTCCGACGTGATCGGCTGCGTCCCGCCGTCGACATTGCCCTGCGGCTCGATGCTCACGGCGCCACGGCGATACCGCTTCGACACGAAATACCGCTCGACGCGCACATGCCGCAGCACCTTGCGCCAATCGCCCTGATACGCGATGAGCAGGCTCTCGTAGATCTTCATGCACTTCTGGCACAGATCCCCTTCGAGGAACCGTGTGTAGTTGAGGTGCGGGTGCGGTGGCTTCGACCCCGCGAGCACGTCGCGCACGAACGACTCGCGGCGCTCACGCGGCAGAAGGAATAGCGGCGAGCAGCGCAGCTCGCAACCGAATCGCGACGAGATATCGTGCGCGTCGAGGTGCGCGTAGCTCACCTGCTCGTCTTCATCCTCGGGCACGGCCTCGAAGCCGATGCGATCGAGCTTGCCCTCGCGATCCGTGAAGAGCCAGCTGAACGTCATCAGCACGCCTTCGGGCGCTCGCGAGAACCTCTCGAGGCCGAGGACGATGTTCTCGATGACCGTCGTCTTCCCGGACCCGTTCGGCCCGTGAAGCAGGAGCATCTTGTCGGCCTCGCCACGCTTCGCGAAGCTCTGCAGGTACTGGTAGATATCCTCCTGCACCCGCTCCTGGCCGATCAGGTTCGTGTTCTTGCCCACCTCCTCGAGGTCGAACACGCCGAAGCGGTGCGCCTCCATGCCGATGCGCGAACTCTCCTGCGTGCCGAAGTAGTCGAACATCTCGAGCAGGTACTGCGGCGCCGTCCTCAGGTGACGACACGGGTGGCTCACGAAGTGCTCGAGAAACTCCTCGAAGGAGAGCACCTGCTCGTTCTCGTCGAAGTGCTCGCGAACACTGGATTGGAGCCGGTCCAGGATGGGATCGAGTTCCATGACTCCTCGCCGCGGAAGCCCGCGTTCTCTTCCTTGCAGCCCGTTGGAGAATTTCTAGCCTTCAATGTCGCTCGACAAGGCACTAGCGTAACACTGCACGACCGCGACAGCGAATCCCGGGCGCATCGTCACGCTACGGATGAGATCGGCGCGGCAAGCCGATCGACTTGGCCGCAACCGGGCCAGCGGGCTGCTAACTCTGTTGGTACAGGCGCAGCTTCTGATAAAGCGTCTCGCGCGAGATGCCGAGGATCGACGCGGCGCGGGCCTTGTTGCCGTCGGTTTCGTCGAGCACGCGGAGGATGTACTGCTTCTCCATCTCCGCGAGTGGCTTGAGGCGAAAGATCATCCTGCCGCGTCCCGTGCGGCCGATCTCGGGAGGCAGATCCGAGGGCGTGATTTTCTTCCCGTCTCCGAGGATGACCGACTGCTCGAGCGCGTTGCGCAGCTCGCGGATGTTGCCGGGCCAGCTGTAGTTGAGCAGGCAGTCTCGCGCGGGCTTGTTGATCGTGATGCCGTCGGGATTCGAGCCGTTCAGGAAATGGTCGGCAATCTCCAGAAT
>CAYMRB010000381.1:4156-9988 GCA_964392615.1 uncultured Planctomycetia bacterium
CCCTGAGCGCCGGGATCTCGATCGTGACGACGGCGAGGCGGAAGTAGAGATCCTCGCGGAAGGTGCCCTCCTCGATCGCGCGCTTCAGGTCCTGGTTCGTCGCGGAGAGCACGCGAATATCGACCTCGACCTCCTGCTTGCCGCCGACGCGGTAGAACTTCCGCTCCTGCAGCGCACGCAGAATCTTCACCTGCATGTCGAGCGGCATATCGCCGATCTCGTCGAGAAACAGCGTGCCGCCGTTCGCGAGATGGAACTTGCCTTCGGACGTGCGCTCGGCGCCGGTGAACGCGCCCTTCTCGTAGCCGAAGAGCTCGCTCTCGACGAGGTTCGGCGGGATCGCGCCGCAATTCACGGCGACGAACGGCTTGCCCTTGCGCTCGGACTGCTCGTGAATCGCGCGCGCGACGAGCTCCTTGCCGGTGCCGTTCTCGCCGATGACCAGGACCGAGGTCTCGCGCGGCGCCACCTTCTCGATCAGACGGAACACGCGCTCCATCGCCTCGGAGCTGCCGATCATCTGATCGCCCTTCGACATCAGCAGGCGCAGCTGCTCGTTCTCGCGCTGCAAGCTCGATCGACCGCGCAGGTTCTGCAGCGTCGGACCCGCGATGCGGCCGAGCGCGCTGACGTACTCCAGGTCGCTACGGTCGAATTGCTGCCGCGCGCCGCGCGTGTCGACGTAGATCAGCCCGAGGAAGTGCTCGCCGTCAGTCAGCGGAGCGCAGACGAACGAGCGGATCTTCAGATCGATCACGCTCATGCCGAAGTCCTGGCGGTCCGGCACGTCCCGCACGAGCACCGCTTTGCGGTCGCGCTGGATGTGGGACAGGATGGTCTCGCTCATCTCGAGCGTCGACGCCTTCTCGCCGTGTTCCGGATCCCAGAAGCGCACGACGTTGAGACCGTACGGATCGAGCTCGTTGCCCTCGGCGGCCAGTCCGAGGAAGCCCCGTTCGGCCTCGATTTCCTCCGTCGCGGCCGAGAGGGTCAGGTCGTAGAGCGCCTCCTCATCCGTGACCTTGAGGATCTTCTCCGACAGGCGATAGAGGCTCGACAGTCGGTGGTAGCCCTTCGTCGCCTCGGGCGTATCGAGGGCGTCGGGGCGACCGAAGACGACGCTCGACGCGTCGAGGCTCAGGCCGGTGTCGATCTTCGACTCGGCGTCGCGTACGACGCGCAGGCGCGACGCCGAGGGGGCGGCGTCCTCGTACTCGAACACGATCTCGCTCTGGCCGATCGAGATCCGGTCGCCGTCGAGCAGCTGGTAGCTCTGGACGTCGTTCCCGTTGACGCGAACCGGATTCTTGCCGCCGAGATCGCGCAGAATGACCTTCTCGCCGTCGAACGAGATCTCGACGTGCTGGCGCGACACCAGCGAGTCCTGCAAGACGATCGTGTTCTCGGCCGACCGCCCGATCGTCGACTGCCCCTCCTCGACGACGTAGACCGCTTCCTGAAGCGATGACGGCGTCTGGATGCGCAGCTTGGGCTTGGTCTGGGCAGAGTCCATAAATCTTCCCCGTGAACCGGTCCGCACGGACCGAGAACGGCCTGCGGTTTCCGGTCGGGCTCCTCTCCACCTCGGCGGCGACACCCTGGCTCCGGATGGCCGTGCCGGTGTCGTATATCGAACGGACGAGACCTCTTACAACTCCCTGAACACCGCCAGCGGACAAGCCGCCAGCCTGGTCATTCTACTGAGTCCGCGGTACTTGTCAAAAGGGCGCACGCTGACGCGGACAGCGCCGCGCGAAGGTGTTAGTCTGTGACGTTGGGGAAGGTAGTACGTTCCTGCCGGAGGTAATCGCACGCATGGCTTCGTCCCGAACCATCTCCCCTCCCCGTGTGGAGGAAACTGTCAAGCGGCATCTGATCGGGGACGGCTTCCCGATCGTCTTCGATCTCGAGCGCAGTCACGGGTCGTGGATCGTCGACGCCCGAAACGGCGACGAGTACCTCGATCTCTACACCTTCTTCGCCAGTCTGCCGCTGGGGTTTCGCCATCCAGTCTTCGACGTGCACGAAAACCGCGAGCGGCTCGCGTCGGTCGCCGAGCTGAAGCCGGCCAACTCCGACGCCCACACTTGCGAGCTCGCGCATTTTGTACGGACATTCTCGGAACATGCGCTGCCGGCGGACTTCCGGCACCTGTTCTTCGTCGAGGGCGGCGCGCTGGCGGTCGAGAACGCGCTCAAGGCCGCGTTCGACTGGAAAGTCCACAAGAACCTGGCCGCGGGACGGGGCGAGATCGGCGGCAAGATCCTCCACTTCCGCGAGGCGTTCCACGGCCGCAGCGGCTACACGATGTCGCTGACGAACACGGATCCGGTGAAGATCGCGCACTTCCCGAAGTTCGACTGGCCCCGTATCGGGAATCCGGCGCTGCGCTTCCCGATCGACGACGCCGAGCTCGATCGCGTCGCCGCCGCGGAGCGCGAGGCCGTCGCCGAGGCGGAAGCCGCGTTCGCCGCGCACCGGCACGATATCGCCGGGATCATCATCGAGCCGATCCAGGGCGAGGGCGGCGACAACCACTTCCGCCGCGAGTTCTTCCTCGAGCTCCGACGCCTCGCCGACGAGAACGACGCGCTCTTGATCTTCGATGAGGTCCAGACCGGCTTCGGCGGTACGGGACGCATGTGGGCCTGGGAGCACTTCGACGTCGCTCCGGACCTTCTGAGCTTCGGAAAGAAGGCACAGGTCTGCGGCGTCATGGCCGGACCGCGCCTCGACGAGGTCGAGGAGAACGTCTTCCGCAAGTCATCGCGCATCAACTCGACCTGGGGCGGCGGACTCGTCGACATGGTGCGCTGCGAGCTGATCCTCGAAACGATGGCTCACGATGACCTCGTCGGCAATGCTGCTCGGGTCGGCGAGCACCTGCTGACCGGCCTTCACGATGTCTCCGGCGACCATCCGGACTTCGTGTCGAACGTTCGCGGCCGCGGACTGATGTGCGCGTTCGATTGCCTGGGCGGCGCCGAGCGCGACGCGCTGCTCACCCGACTGCTCGACGAGAAAGTCCTCGGACTGGCGTGCGGCGAACGGTCGCTGCGCTTCCGCCCGGCGCTGACCTTCTCGATCGACGAGGCGGACGAGACCGTGCGCCGCCTGCGACGAGCTGTCGAGCGGCTCTGATCCGATTCGAAGGCTGCCGACCGCGGTCGCTCTGCATCGTGGTCGGCAGGACTCGAAATCAGCCGTGGAACGCGGGGATGCCGGTGATATCCGCGCCGATGATCAGCGAGTGGATATCGTGCGTCCCCTCGTACGTGGTGACCGTCTCCAAGTTCATCATGTGACGGCCGGCCTGGTACTCGTCGGTGATGCCGTTCGCGGCCAGGATATCGCGCGCGGCCCGCGCCGTTTCGAGCGCCATCCTGACGGCGTCGCGCTTGGCGAGCGAGATCATCTGCGGACGCGACTTGCCTTCCTCCGCCAATCGTCCGAGTCGCAGCACGATGAGCTGGTTGCGCGTGATACCGCTGAGCATCTCGACCAGCTTCGCCTGGACGAGCTGAAACGACGCGATCGGCTTGCCGAACTGGACGCGGGTCGTCGCGTAGTCGAGCGCCTCGCCGTAGCATGCCTCGGCCGCGCCGATCGCACCCCACGCGATGCCGTAGCGCGCGCTGTTCAGGCAGCTCAACGGGCCCTTGAGGCCGGCGCCGTCGGGCAGGAGGTTCGTCGCGGGGACGCGACAGTCGTCGAGGTGGAGCTCGGACGTCACCGACGCGCGCAGGCTCCACTTCCCCTTCTGCTTGGTCGCGCTGAAGCCCGGGGTGCCCTTCTCGACGATGAACCCGCGGATGCGGTCCTCGCCATCCTCGTCGACCTGCGCCCAGACCACGGCGACATCGGCGATCGAGCCGTTGGTGATCCACATCTTGTTGCCGCTGAGCACGTACTCGTCGCCGCTGCGCACCGCGCGCGTGCGCAGGCTGCCGGGGTCGGAGCCGTGATCGGGCTCGGTCAGGCCGAAGCAGCCGATCTTCTCGCCGCGCGCCATCGGCGGCAGGAAGCGCTGCTTCTGCTCCTCGCTCCCCCACCGCCAGATCGCGAACATCGCGAGCGAGCTCTGCACGGAGATGAAGCTGCGCACGCCGGAGTCGCCACGCTCGAGCTCGCGGCAGGCGAGGCCGTACGACACCGCGCCGAGGCCGGCGCAACCGTAGCCCTCGAGGTTCGCACCGAAGAGGCCGAGCTCCGCGATCTGCGGGATCAGCTCCTCCGGGAAGCGTTCCTCGCGGAAGCACTCGCCAATCACCGGTACGACGCGATCGGACACGAACTCGCGCACGGTATCGCGCACGAGCCGCTCCTCCTCGGTCAGGAGATCTTCGAAACGGAGGTAGTCGGGAGGTGTGAAGAGCGTGCTCATGCCGGAGTCTACCATCCTCCGCAGACGGACCGCGGGGACCCATGCGTGGATGAAAGAGGAGCCCCTCGCGCCGAGAGGCTCCTCCGGTACTCTGGTGACCCCAAGGGGATTTGAACCCCTGTCGCCAGGATGAAAACCTGGTGTCCTAGGCCAAACTAGACGATGGGGCCAGGAAAGGCTCGAGACGGTGGTCCGGGCCCGCGACGACGCTCTTCCCCCGACGCGGTGCCGCCCGAATCCCGCGTAGAATACCGTTCCGCGGCCGGATTGCAAGGGGCTTGCCGGGAGACGATCGGCCGCGTCAGGCGATGATCCCGTCGACGACATCGCCGTGGATGTCGGTCAGCCGGAAGTCGCGCCCCTGATACCGGAACGTCAGCCGTTCGTGATCGATCCCCAGAAGGTGAAGGATCGTCGCGTTCAGGTCGTGGATGTGCACGGCACCGTCGACGATGTTGTACCCGTACGGGTCGGTCTCGCCGTAAGTCGTTCCCGCACGGACGCCGCCGCCAGCGAGCCACATCGAGAAGCAGCGCGGGTGGTGGTCGCGGCCGAAGCTGTTGCGCGTCAGCTTGCCCTGGCAGTAGTTCGTCCTTCCGAACTCGCCTCCCCAGACGACGAGCGTGTCGTCGAGAAGACCGCGGCGACGCAGATCCGTCAGCAGCGCGGCAGTTGGCTGATCGGTCTCACGGCACTGTCGCGAGATGCCGCCCTGCAGCCCTCCGTGCTGATCCCAGCCCGGATGGAAGAGCTGGATGAACCGCACGCCGCGCTCAGCGAGGCGCCGCGCCAGGATACAGTTCGCCGCATACGAGCCGGGATTGCGCGCGTCCTTGCCGTACTCGTCGAGGACGGAGGCGGGCTCGCTCGACAGATCGGCGGCCTCGGGAATCGACGACTGCATGCGGAACGCGAGCTCGTACTGCGCGATGCGCGTCTCGATTTCCGGGTCGCCGACGCGGCCGAGCTCCAGCGCATGAAGCTCCTCGAGTCGATCGAGCATGCGGCGTCGGCTCGTCGCGTCGACGCCTCCCGGGTTGCCGAGGTAGAGAACCGGCTGCGCGCCGGAACGCAACCGCACGCCCTGGTGCCGCGACGGGAGGAAACCGCTGCCCCACAGTCGCGACACGAGGGGCTGACCGCCTTTGTTCTTCGTCACGAGCACGACGAACGACGGCAGATCCTCGTTCACGGCCCCGAGCCCGTAGTCGAGCCACGCGCCGAGGCTCGGCCGGCCCGGGAACTGCGAACCGGTCTGCACGCAGGTCACCCCGGGGCCGTGGTTGATCGCCTCGGTGTGCATCGAGCGGACGACGCAGAGCTCGTCGGCGACCTTCGCGGTGTGGGGCAGGAGGTCGCTGAGCCACGCGCCGCTCTCGCCGTGCTGACTGAAGCGGAACGGTGACCCCGCCAGAGGCAGGATCGACTGATTGCCGCTCATACCGGTC
>CAYMRB010000382.1:0-9975 GCA_964392615.1 uncultured Planctomycetia bacterium
GACTCCGCCCCCGACTCCGCCACCGACTCCGCCCCCGACTCCGCCACCGCCACCGACTCCGCCACCGCCACCCATTCCCTTCAGCGTCCGCCTCCGTTACACTTCGCGCCATGGCACGCATCAACGATCACTACCTGAAGCTCGCCGCCGGCTACCTCTTTCCGGAGATCGGACGGCGCGTCCGCGCGTTTGTCGAAGCCCACCCCGACGCGGACGTCATCCGGCTCGGGATCGGCGACGTGACCCGTCCTCTGGCTCCCGCCATCATCGAGGCGTTTCACGCCGGCGTCGATGAGCTCGCCGACGTGGCGTCGTTCAAGGGCTACGGCCCCGATCAGGGCTACGAGTTCCTCCGGGAGCTGATCGCGACGCACGACTACCGCGAGCGCGGAGTCGAGGTGGCCGCGGACGAGATCTTCGTGTCGGACGGATCGAAGTGCGATAGCGGCAACATCCAGGAGATCTTCGCCGCGGACTGTCGCATCGCCGTCGCGGATCCTGTGTATCCGGTTTATGTCGATACGAACGTGATGGCCGGCCGCACGGGAGTGGCAGACGAGCACGGGCGCTACGAGGGCATCACCTACATGCCCTGCGTCGCCGAGAACGGCTTCCAGCCGCAGATCCCGTCGGAGCCGGTCGACCTCGTCTACCTGTGCAGCCCGAACAACCCCACCGGCTCCGTCGCGACGAAGGACGATCTCGCCAAGTGGATCGCGTGGGCGCGCGAGACCGGGGCGATCATCCTGTTCGACGCCGCCTACGAGGCCTTCATCTCCGATCCGGAGCTGCCGCGGTCGATCTACGAGGTCGACGGCGCGCGCGAGTGCGCGATCGAGTTCCGCAGCTTCTCGAAGACCGCCGGGTTCACCGGCACGCGCTGCGCGTTCGTCGTCGTGCCGCGAGAGCTGACCGGGAAGGACGCTGCTGGAGGCGACGTCCCGATCCACCAGCTCTGGGCGCGACGCCAGGCGACCAAGTTCAACGGCGCGTCGTTCGCGATCCAGCGGGCTGCGGCGGCGGCGTACTCGCCGGAGGGACGCCAGCAGGTCGACGAGCTCGTGTCGTTCTACATGGAGAACGCTCGGATCATCCGCGAAGGCCTCGCCGACGCAGGCTACACGGTCTACGGCGGCGTCCACTCGCCGTACAGCTGGCTCGAGACGCCGGAAGGCATGAACTCGTGGGAGTTCTTCGATCGCCTGCTGTCGACGGTTCACATCGTCGGCACGCCCGGTACCGGCTTCGGCCCCAGCGGCGAGGGCTACTTCCGCCTCAGCGCGTTCGGCGAGCGCGATCGGGTCGAGGAGGCCGTGGCGCGGATTCGGCAGCAGCTCGCCGTCAGCTAACTCGCTGACGGACTCGATCCTCAGATCCGCCGGCGCCGCGGCGCCGGCTTCGGCGCGTCTTTCGTCGACGCGTCCTGCTGTCCACGCGACCCGACATCCCACGCGAGCACCCAGCGTGACTTCGCCTTCTTGAACCCGAGCTTGTCGAGCCGCTTTTCCATGTCCGACATGTGTGCGGCGCCGTAGAAGATGCCGAGCTTCTTCTTGCCGGCGGCGAGCTCGCGACGCAGAACGCCGATTGCGACCTTGTTGCGCTCCGCGACGATGACCGAGCCCTCCTCGCCCTCGATGCCGGCGAGCAGCGCCTCCATGTCCTCGAGCTGCTTCGCGAACAGGTACTTCAAGGCGCGCGATGAGTCGCGGCTCGAGAACGCGCGGATCAGATCGATGAGCGTCGGTTGGCGGAGCTTCCCTTCCTTCTGGAGCTTCCACTGCTGGCGCATCGACTTGAGCATCAGCGACACGATGCTCTCGCCCTTCTCTCGCTGGGTGCGGAAGAAGGTGTCCGGATCCATGTCGGCGTGGACGAAGTTCTTCTTCTCGTAGTCGATGCCATCGAGCTGGAAGTCGAGATCGAGCACCTCCGTCAGGCCGCGCTGAAACGCGCTCAGCAGACTGCCGCCGCGCTCGCCCCGCTTCGGCACCGCGTCCTTCGGCTTGATCATCTCGTAGAGAAGCGCGTCGTACGTCGCGAAGTGTCGGTCGAGCTTGCGGTAGTAGGCGGAATCGGCGATGTGGACCGCGGCGATCAAGTCGACCTCGGCACCGTGCGCGTCGCGGTACTTGACGATCGCGGTCTCGAGACGACCGCGACTGTCGCCCTCGTCGACGAAACGCAGAAACTGCGTCGGCTCCTCCCCTGCGAGGAGTCCGACGGGCAGCGTCGACAGAAAGCAGGTGAAGAGGAGTGTGCGCGCTGTCGTCATCGTGATCTCACTCGATCGAGCTGTCAGACAAGAGGCCGATTCCCGGACTTCTCCCACAGTGTACACACTCCCTTCGTCGTCCGCGCCGTCCCGTTTCCCGAAGGACCGCCGGCGATGACTCTGCTACGATCGAGTCTGGCCCGGAAACCGAATACCGGACCTCGACCGACGTCCTGCAAGAGGGCTCGGTGTCTGAAACGGAACGAGATCAACCCTTACTCCCCTGGATCGACCCGATGACGCGTGATCTGCCCCGCCGCCTTCTGATCGCCACCTCCCTGACCCTCGTCGCGTTCTCGTCCACTTCTGCGGACGACGCGTTCCGCCCGGCGACCCGCGTGTCGCTCGAGAAGAACCGCTGGCACCTGCGCGGCAAGCTGACGAACCCGGGGAGCATAGCGGAAGGTCTCCTCCTGAACGTCCGCATGGTCAACACGACGTTCGAGGACCGCAACCCGAAGACCTGCCCGAAGGGCTTCGACCCGGAAAAGAACACGAACGCGTTCGTCGCGAAGGTCCCCGAGTACGTCGCGCACGGCATCAACGCGTTCACGCTGTGCCTGCAGGGAGGATCGCCGGGATACGAGGGCGCGCTGAACTCGGCGTATGCCGCCGACGGCAGCTTGCGCCCCGACTACATGCGCCGCGTCGCGCGCGTGATCGAGGCCTGCGATCGCGCCGGTGCCGCGGTCATCCTCGGCTGTTTCTATCAGCAGCAGGACCAGGTGCTCGCCGACGCCGACGCCGTACGCCGCGCCGTCGTCCACACCGTGAAGTGGATCACGGCACGCGGCTACACGAACGTCGTGGTCGAGATTGCCAACGAGTTCCAGCACAAGGGCTTCGATCACTCGCTGATCAACAGCCCGCTCGAGATCCGCGAGCTCATCCGCCTCGCGAAGAAGACGGCTCCGAAGCTCCTAGTCTCGGCGAGCAGCCTGGGCGGCGGACGCATTCCGCTGCCCGTCGCCGCCGAGTCGGACTTCGTCCTGCTCCACTTCAACAACATCGACGTCGACACGATGTACCTGCGCATCGCGGCGATGAGCAAGGTCACCAAGGCGCTCGTGTGCAACGAGGATGACATCACCGGCGAGAAGGGCTCCGAGACGCTCGAGGGCGCCGCGTACTCGATGTGCTCGTGGGGCTACATGAACAAGGAAAAGAACCAGTACTACCCGTTCGAGTTCAAGGGCGCCGCGGACGATCCGCCCGTCTACGCCAAGTTCCGCGAGCTGTCGCGCCCCTGATCTGATCCACCCCCCGCGGGCTCTCGACGGACGACCGAGACCGAACGAGAGCGCCCGAAACGAAACGGCCGGCCGTCGTCTCCCGCGAGGGGACGACGCCCGGCCGTGTTCGGTCAGCCTGGGCGTGCCGTCAGATCAGTCGCGTCCCGGGATCGCGCAGATCTCGTCCTTCGGCGCGACCACCTCGCCGGCCTCGAAATCGAGCGGGCCGGGCTTCAGGGCGTAGTCGTAGAACTTCCCGCCCTTGTTCATCAGGTCCTTCCAGTTGACGTACACGCCACTGTACGTCGCGATGCGACCCATGATCGCCGTCATCGTCGAGGTCGCGACATTGTTCGCCTCGTTGATCGGCTTCTCGTTCATGATGCTCCACAGGAGGTCGATGTGCTCCTGCACGTACGGGTTGCCCTCAACCGGGCAGCCCTCGGCGAAGAGCGCCGTGTCCTTCGGCTTCAGGCCGCGCGCGAGGCCCGTCTCGCCGACGAGCCGCTCCATGACGCCACCCTGGGTGCCGTTGATCTGACGGCACATGCTGTGGACGTGGACGCCTTCGGGGAACTCGAAGTCGACGCTGTGGAAGTCGAACTGGTTGCCGGTCTTGCGTCGGGCACGTCCGCCGAAGCCGAGCGCCTTCTGGGGGTGCGTCCCCAGGTACCAGTTCATGATGTCGAGGTTGTGCACGTGCTGCTCGACGATGTGATCGCCGGACATCTCGGTGAAGCTCACCCAGTTGCGCACGAGGTACTCGGCGTCGCTCCAGTTCGGGTCCTTCGGGCGCTTCCAGAGCGCGCCGCCGCACCAGTAGACCGAGCCGCCGCGAATCTTGCCGACCGCACCTTCGTGGACGGCCTGGGCCGTCTCACGGTAGCCGCGCGAGTGGCGGCGCTGCGTACCGGCCGCGACGGCCAGTCCCTTCTTCGTCGCGAGCTCACCGGCCTCCATGATCTTCCGCGCGCCGGGAGGGTCGACCGCGACGGGCTTTTCCATGAAGACGTGCTTGCCGGCCTCGATGCACGCCGCGAAGTGGACCGGGCGGAAGATCGGCGGGGTCGCCATCAGGATAATGTCGACGTCGACCTCGAGGAGCTTCTTGTACGCGTCCCAGCCGACGAACACGCGGTTCGGCGGGATCTTGCCGATGCCGCGCGCACCGCCGGTGCGGTCGGCAAACGCGTCGGCGACGCCAACGACCTCGATCTCGACGCCGAGCCTCTTCGCCGCGTTCAGATGATCGCGCAACGCGCCGGTGCCGCGACCGCCGCTACCGATCAAGCCCGTCCTGAACTTCGCCTTCTTCGCCGCACCGATCGCCGGAGCGCCGAGGACGGCCATCGTGCCGGCGGCCGCCGTCGTCGCCATCGTCTTTCTGATGAATTCGCGCCGGGTGGCAGCACGCGTCTTGTCCGTCATCGACAGTCTCCTTCGCTTGTTTTCGTAGCGGGATAAACCGGTTTCCAACTGATCAGAGTACCAACGGAGGCGGCAAGATCAAAGGGACGAGGAACGAACCGGCGGGTAGACGCGAAGACCTGGCAACCGCTGATGAACGCTGATCGGCGCCTATCGGAAGCCAAGCCTCCTATCTGCGTCTGTCAGCGTTCATTAGCGGTTCTCCAGGCCGGGCCATGGGAGGGAGCCTTCTCTTCGAAAACGCGCTTCGCTACTCGCGCCGGACGTGCTCACGACAGCGAGCGGTGGGACCCGCGCTTCCGCTACCCCGCCACCATGCGGTTCTCCAGCACGCCGATGCCGTCGATCGTCGCGCGCATGCGGTCCCCGGCCCGCAGGAACGTCCCCTTCGCCGCGCCGACGCCGGCCGGAGTGCCGGTCGAGATGATGTCGCCGGGCTCGAGCGTCACGAACCGCGAGAGAAAAGCGATGATCGCCGCGACCGGGAAGACCTGCTGCGCGGTCGTCGCGTCTTGCTGCACCTCTCCGTTGACCTCGAGGCGCAGCCGGAACTTCTGGGGATCCTCGACCGCGTCGGCCGACAGCACGCACGGTCCCATGGGGCAGAAACCGTCGTGCCACTTGCCGTGCAACCAGTCGAAGAACGCGTCCTTCTTACGTTCCTCGCGATTCGGGTTCGGCCGGAAGTGGCGATCGGAGATGTCGTTCACGACCGTGTAACCCGCGACGTGCGACAGCGCGTCCTTCTCCGCGACGGCCGACGCACGCTTGCCGATGACCACGCCGAGCTCGATCTCCCAGTCGATATGCTCTGGCGACACCGACGGGATCGCGATGTCCGCTCCGGGGTGGTTGATCGTCGTCGACGGCGGCTTCATGAACACGTACGGGAACGTCCTCGCGCGCTCGACCGCGATGCCGCCGCTCTCCTGGATATGCTGCGCGTAGTTGCCGGCGAGCAGGAGCAGCTTCGGCGGCGCGGAAATCGGCGCCAGCAACCGGACGTCGGTCGTCGCGATCGCCACGCGGCGGGCCTCCTCACCGTGACCGGCGATCCACACGGCGAGCTCGCGAGCCGCGTCGCTCGCCGGATCCCTCGGCAGAAGGAGCGGCAGCAGATCCGCGGTCGCGCCGAACCCCTCCGGAACCGATTCGGGATTGCGCGCCTGGACCGCGGCGTGAAGCGGAATCACGTCGTCGTCGCGATAGAAGCCGACGCGCGTTCGGCCCCGGTGCTCGAAGCGGCAGAGTCGCATCGCTGTACTCCCTCTTGTCAGCATTCCGCCGTCGGCGTCCGGCGTCCGACGAGCGCCGACTCGACGGCCCATCGTCACCCGCCGATCGTCGTGAGGCGAAGGCCCGCCCACACGGCGGCGACGCCGACGACGACCTGCACGGCGCTGTTGATGCACGCGGCCGCCGCCTGGCCCTGGCGCAGCAGCTGGAACGTCTCCTGGCCGAAGCTCGAGAACGTCGTGAACCCACCGAGCAGCCCGACCACGACGAGGAGACGACCTTCCTCGCCGAAGAGGTGCCGCGTCTCCGCCAAGCCCGCGAAGACTCCGATCACCACGCAGCCGACGATGTTGACGGCCATCGTGCCGAGTGGAAACACGAAGCCGCGCTCCGCCGCCCACAGCGACACGGCCTCGACGGCCAGGTATCGGCACGCGGCGCCCACCGCACCACCGCAAGCGACCAATAGGATCTTCAACCACATACGACGGGACGATCTAGGCGCGGACTCGGCACGAGCGTGTCATTGTCGCAGATCGACCCCGAGGTTGACAGGGGGCGGGGCAGCGCCGATATTGACGTGCAGTCCGTCAGCTCGACGGGCGAGTCGCGCCGCGGAGGAGACGCCCGACGGCGGGCGAAGCGGAGCTCGAATCCGCGATCGCAGCGCGACGGAGAGAACTCGCAGAAGACCCTCTCGAAGAGGAGTGAAGTACCATGCGTAGCGTCGTGCCCATGCTCGCTGTCGCGAGCCTCGCGCTGTCGTCTATTTCTTGTCTCGTCTCGCCCGAACCCACCGGTGTCAACGCGTGGACCAAGGGAATCGAGGCCGAGCGCGTGACGAGCGTCAACCTGTTCTCGGGCGACGTGTTCCTCGAGACGTCCAACGACCTGGCCCAGCCCATCGCGATCCCGGCGGGCTCGAAGGCGGTCATCACGCACTACACGGCCGACCGCGTCGACATGCGCGTCCACCGGCTCGCGTACACGATGTACCCGCAGGACGGTAACTTCGACACGACGGACGCCGGAATCAACGCGTTCATCGACAAGTACTTCCAGGCTGCCAAGGACGGTGGGACGACCGCGCTCGCGCCGGGCGAGCAGGGGCCGCGGAACGCAGCGCGCCCGATCGGGCCGGACGAGCTCGATCCCAGCGTGCGCGGGGGCGAGGCGGTCATCGGCATGACGAAGGAGCAGGTCTACCGTAGCCTCGGACCGCCGCGCTACATCGAAGACACCGAGCTCACGACGCTGCACGTGTCGCGCGACCGCATCTTCGCGAGCGATCGCTGGGTCTACACCGAGTCGCTCGTCGCGAACCTGCTGCCCCAACGCCGGGCGTACGTGTTCGAGCGCGACCGCCTCAGCGCGATTCGCTGACGCCGACCGAGCTCAGAGGTACTGCGCCGTCGACGCGAGCACCGCGACGAGGCCGCCGACCAACAGCACGATGCCCGTGACCATCAGGATGCGCTTCGCGAGCGGTCCAGACTCGGCGAAGAGGTCGTCGTACTCGTAGCGATCGCTGACCGCTTTCTCGGGGGCCGCAGCGGCCTGGTTCGCGTCGCCCGTCGTCGTGTCTGCCGTGCTCATCCGTGCGTCTCTCCCTTGTGCGCGGCGGCGCCGTTGCGGGCCGCAAGCGCGCGAGTATAGGCAACTCGCGCTCAGTCGACCAGCGGGATTTCGCCCCAATCGACGTCCGCGCGCGACTCGCCGCCACGCGCCGCCGGCAGCGGCAGCAGCACGCAGTGAAGCGCCCCGAGACCGAGGACGACGTCGCGGCAGTCGATCCCGACGACCTCGCGCCCGGGGAAGAGGTCGGCGAGGATCTCGAGCGCGACAGCGTCTCGCGAGCTGCCGTACGTCGGCACGAGGACGAGCCGGTTACCGACGTAAAAGTTCGCGTAGCTCGCCGGGCAGCGCATGCCGCCTGCGCGCACGGGCTCCGGCATCGGCAGCTCGACGACCTCGAGCCGCGCGCCGTCGGCCGCCGTCATGCCCTGCAATCGGTCGCGGTTCTCGCGCAGCGCGCGGTAGTTCGCATCGTTCGGTTCGGTCTCGATCGCGGTGACGACCGTGCCGGGGCGCACGAAGCGCGTCAGATCGTCGATGTGACCGTCCGTGTCGTCGCCCTCGATGCCGTCTCCGAGCCAGAGAACCCGCCCGGCGCCGAGGTAGCGTTCGAGGGCCGCCTCGATCGCGTCGCGGTCGAGATCGGGATTGCGACTGGCTCGCAGCAGGCACGACTCGGTCGTCAACAGCGTGCCGCAGCCGTCGACGTCGATCGAGCCGCCCTCGAGCACGATGCCCGTCTCCACGACCTCGAGCCCCGCGGCGCGGGCGAGCGCGGCCGCGGCGCGCTCGTCAGCGTCCCACGGCGGGTACTTGCCGCCCCAGCTATCGAAGCGCCAAACGATCGCCTCGCGCTTACCGCCCGCGCCGAATGCGACGAGCGGGCCATAATCGCGGACCCACGCGTCGTTCGTCGGAACGCGCAGGATCTCGAGCGCGTGGCCGTCGGCGTCCGACCCGAGGTCGAAGCGCTCCCGGATGCGCGCTTCCTCGCCCGCGTCCCGGACGAGCAGGATCACATCCTCGCTGCGGCGCAGCAGGCGGATTATCGACGCCCAGGTCTCGAGGACGCGCTCGTGGACCCCGGGCCACGTCGCGGCGCAGTGTGGCCAAGCGACCCAAGTCGCCGCGTGCGGCTCCCACTCCGCCGGCAGACGTCGGGCCTCGGGTCGCGCCGTGGATTCGCTCCGCGGCGACGGTGCCCTGGCGGATCGCGTCATGGCCGCTCGTCCTCTCGGAGATCGAGAAAGCGGCTCGTGAGCCCGCCGTACGCGTCGATGCGCCGGTCGCGCAGGAACGGCCAATCGCGGCGCACGGTCTCGATCGCCCCGAGATCGCATCGGACGACGAGCACGTCGGGCGTCGAGCGGCTGGCTCGCGCGATCACCCGGCCGAACGGATCGCAGACAAACGAGTCGCCCCAGAACTCGATCTCACCCTCGCGCCCGACCCGGTTGACGGCGACGAGGAACACTCCGTTCGCGATCGCGTGCGCGCGCTGGATCGTCTCCCATGCGTCGACCTGCGCCGCGCGTAGCGCCTCGGCCTCAGCGTCGTCCAGCGCGTCGAAATCCGCGTCGAGCCAGCCGATCGCGGTCGGTACGACGAGGATCTCCGCCCCGCGCAGCGCCGTGAGGCGGGCGGCCTCGGGAAACCACTGGTCCCAGCACACAAGCGGACCCAGGGTCGCGCGAGCCGTCTCGATCGCCACGAATCCCCCGGACCCTCGCGAGTCGGAGTCGGCGTCGCCCGGGGAAAAGTAGTACTTCTCGAGGAACGCCGGGTCGTCCGGGATGTGCATCTTCCGGTAGCACCCGGCAATCTTCCCATCCGAGTCGATCACGACCGCCGTGTTGTGATAGATGCCGGCCGCGCGGCGCTCGAAGAGCCCGGCGACGACGACGACCCCCGACTCCGCCGCGACCGCGCCGAGAGCTCGGGTCGTCGGGCCGGGAATCAGCTCGGCCAGGTCGAAGTGGCGCGGGTCCTCGGTTCGGCAGAAGTAAGGGGACGTGAAGAGCTCCTGCAGGCAGACGATCTCCGCGCCGTCCGCCGCGGCGGCCCGGATGCCCTGGATCGCGCGGGCGAGATTCTCGGCCCGGTCCGGGCTCGCCCCGTGCTGGACGAGGCCGAGCCCGACCGATCGGCTCGAGCCGGAATGCGGTTCGGGGTTCAACGGAGGTCTCGAATCGGTTCGCGTCGGTTGGAGCGAGGCGGAGTCACCCTTCT
>CAYMRB010000383.1:0-9907 GCA_964392615.1 uncultured Planctomycetia bacterium
TCGCAACGGTCGACAAGCAATTGACTTTCGGCAACCCCGCCACCCCCTCAAGTCGTTGCAGCAGAACGACTTGAGGATGGTGCGAGAGGGGGGACTCGAACCCCCACCCCTTTCGGGACAGGAACCTAAATCCTGCGCGTCTGCCAGTTCCGCCACTCTCGCTTGCGGCGCCGCAATTCTAACGGGATCGAGTCGAGTCGCAAGCCGCAAGGAGCGGAGCCGGTCATCCGGCGGCTGCCGAGCGCGTTACCGTACCGGCATGCTCTCGACGAAGGCCGCGACATCGGGGAGCTCCCCCGCGTGGTCGTCGTAGACCGTCACGCTGAACTTCGGATCGTCGCCGCGCAGCAGGTACTTCCCGACGCAGCGCCGCGTGCGCACGTCGTAGACGCGCAGCATCACGCTCTTCTTGCTCGCCGCGAACGTCGTCTTGTCGTTCGGATCATCGCTGACGTACGTGCCGACCCGCTGGAGGCCGTACTCGCAGAAGATCACCGTATCGACCTCGTCGAGGCTCGACGCGCGGATCGACCCGTCCAGCTCGAGGAAGAAGTCATCGACGCGCGGAGGATCGATCTCCTGGACCTTCTTGCGCTGATCTTGCTCGCCGATCTGCGTCGAGAACCGATTCCCGCGCCGGTAGACCTTCCAGACGCCAGGTCGCACGAGCAGCACCTTGCTGCCGCGCGGCGGGACTTCCCCGTTGCGGAGCTTCGGCGGCGGACTCTCGAGGGCCAGTCGCTCGAACTCGCGCAGCCGGCCCTCCGCGAAGGCCCTCCCGACCCAGAATCTCTGCATCGGACCCCAGAAGACGATCAGCGCCACAACGCCGATCAGGCCGATGACACCGAAGCCGATCGCTCGCCGCGTTTCGTCGACGGTCACTGCGAACCTCCCCGAATCTGCCGGTGGGAACCGCCACCCCCTCGCCTCGCGCCGGGCCGGCGCGATCTCCCCACAACTCATCGGCTCACGAGGCCCTCCGACTCCAGCGTCGCGACAAGCCGGTAACCTCCCGGGCCTGGATAGCGAGCTAAGAGCGCCTCTCCAGCGCGCCCATCTCCGGTCCCTCCACGACCCGAGCTGCAGCCCACATCGCTCTGTGTGCCGCGTCCTCGGCTTCCAGCCCGGCGCTCAGCCCGAGCGCGAAGACCATCCCGAAGACGTCCCCGGCCCCCGTGGGGTCGACCTCGACCGCCGGCTCCGCGGCCAGGTCGATCGACGCGCTGCCCCGAAAGATCGTCACACCGCGTTCGGCCCTCGTGACAGCGACGATCTCCGCCCGGTCCGCCAGACAGCGCGCCAGGCGCTCGGGGCGTAGCGTGTCGAGTTCCGAGTACACGACGACGCGCGCGCACGCCGGGATCCGACTCGCCGCATCCTCCACGGGCCGCACTTCCCCGTCCTCGTCCACGCGACGCATCCAGCCCTGTGCGCCCACCGCGATCAGACCGGCGTCGAGCGCATCGACGAGCGCCGCACCGCACTCGCCGATCACCGGAGCGATGTAGGCCACCGGCGCGCGCCGCGCGCTGACCGGCACGGCGTCGGGTTCGAGGTCGGCCGCTCGACGATCGAGGCGCAGGCGGCGCCGCGGTCCGGAGTAGTCCAACGCGAACGTGGTCATTCGATCGGCGGCCTGTCGGCGAATCTCGATGCGCGGATCCTCCTCGAGCGCGCTCAGCAGCCCACGCTGCGGCGCCGACGTGACGAGCACCGTTCGATAGCCCAGCGCGGCTGCCGCGCGTGACGCGAACGAGGCTGCACCTCCGAGCCGTTCCTCGCCGTCGATCAGGTCACGCGTGACGTGGCCGACGACCAGAACGGGTGGTGACGAGGGATCTGCGCAAATGCGCGCGAGAGGGTCGGTCATCGCCGGATTCGAAAGGTCACCATACTATCCGGAACGACCAGCGGTTCGAAGCGGTTCACCGAGAAGTCGACGCCAGGTGTTTGTCGGCGAACTCGAGGTAGCGCTCCCAATCCCAGAGCTTCACGTCGTGTCCGCCGGAGCGAATATGGTACCCGATTCGTCCCATCACCGGCCGATCGACCGCTGGCAGATCCGCCGTCGCGCTCGAATCGGCCCCGAAGCCCTCCGTTCCGAGCAATCGATACACTGGCTCCGCGTGCTTCGCGGCGAGAAACTCGCCGCGCGGATCCGCCCAGCGGTCCTTCACCGCGCTCGCGACGTAAACCGGTCGCGGTGCGCAGAGCGCGATCAGCATGTGCTGATCGACCGGCAGCGCGTCCTCGTTGTCGTTGTAGTCGCGGAACCGCTCGCAGAACCAGTGCGGAAAACTCTTGTTGATCCGCCCCACCGTCTCGCCGAACCGACGCGAACTCAGGGCCGCTCCGCCGCAACCCGAGTTGTTCGAAATGACCAACGCGAACCGCTCGTCCTGTGCGCCCGCCCACAACGCGGTCTTCCCGAGCCGCGAGTGACCGAGGACCGCGACGCGGCGATGATCGACCGCCTCGTCGACCTCGAAGTAGTCCAACGCGCGGCTCAGTCCCCATGCCCACGCCGCGATCGTCCCCCACGAATCCGGACGTCGCGGCTTGCCTCCGTCGAGCACGTGAACTCCGTTGCGAAACTCGTCGTGGAAGTCCGGATCGATGTCGCCGCAATAGATCGTCGCGAGAGCGTACCCTCGTGCGACGATCGTCGCGATCGGCCAGCGACTCGCGCTCAACCCGCGCGACGTCTCCGGAGCGCGGTGATTGACGCTCTTCTTGTTCGCTCGATCCGGTCGCATCCAGCGAGTCGACAATCGGATGCCGGGATCCGCGTCGACCGAGTGGTTCCCTGCGAAGTTGAGCCCGACGAATGCCGGCACCGGCCCCTTCGCGTTTCGCGGGACGTAGAGAAGGATGTCCATCGAAGGACCACCCTCCGAGCCGTTGAACAGCACGCGCACCTCCTTGCGCATCGCCGCCCCGTCGAGCGCCTGCCCGTCGACCGATAGCGTCTCGAACTTCATGCCGCACGGCCTGCCCGGACTGCGGCCGTAGACGTGCTCGCGGAACAGCTCGAGAACCTTCGGACGCCGCTTCGCGAACCACGCTTGCGCGTCCCCCACCGGCTGGCCGTCACTGGCGACGAGCGGATCCGGCAGAGTGAACTTCGGCACGCGGCTCTCGTCGTAGTTCGTGCCCTGCGCGGACGCGCACGTCCAGACGAGGCTCACAGCGGCCAGCGCCAGCGCGGATACCAGCTTCGTGCGCCTGTCGAACATGTGTCTCGTTCCTCTTCGTCGTGCCGTGCGGGGGTCTTGACCGTCCGCCGTCACCTTATCTGTCGTCCCGGACGTCGGTCCAGATGGTTCCTCCGCCGCGGGCCCGGGTGGCATGAGGCCAGCGGGCGAAGATGCCGCTCGAATGCCCGATGCGTTCTCGAATCTCGCTCTTAGAATCAGCGGGGTCGTGCGGCGTTTCTTCACAGGGAGGTGGAACCGATGAGCGAAGGCCGGACCGCCGCTTTCGTGCTCCTGACAGCGATCCTGGCAGAGTTGCCCGCGTCTGCAGCTGCCCTCGAGCTCCGGTTCGAGCCGCGGACGCTTGACGCGGGAGTCTGCCCGGCGAGCGTCGTTGCGCCGGATCTCGACCTCGACGGACACGCCGACCTCGTCGTCGCCAATCACCACAGTCACGACATCTGGATCTATCGCGGGCTGGGCGACGGTACCCTGCAGACACTGCCCCCCGTCCCCGTGCCCGGCCTCGATGTCGCGCATCCGTTGTCCCTCGCGATCGCCGACTTCGACGAGGACGGCCACCCGGACGTCGCGACCGTCAGCTTCATGAACGACGAGCTCACGGTCCTGTTCGGCGACGGACGCGGCGGCCTCGGTCGTAGCTTCACGACGGGAACCGAAGACTATCCGCTCCGTGTCGTTGCCGCCGACATCGATGCGGACGGGCACGCCGACCTCGCATGGATCAACAAGTTCGCAAACTCGGCGTCGGTCGCTCTCGGAGGCGGCGACGGAGAGCTTGCGGACGCGGTGAGCTACGCGGTCGGAGAAGGGCCGACCGCGATCACGGCCGCGGACATCGACGGCGACGACGACCTCGATCTCGTCACCTCCGACTCGACCGGCAATACCGTGACCATCCTGCTCGGCGATGGGTCGGGCGCGTTCCCGTCGTCGAGAACGCTGAGCGACTTCGGCACCGTGCAGTTCACTCTGGTCGCCGACCTCGACGCCGACGATCGCGGCGATCTGATCGTCGCGCACGACGAGGAGCTCGCGGTCTTCCACGCGCTCGGAGAGGGCGAGTTCGCGGCGCGAGTCGCGCACGCGATGCCGTCCTTCGCCCTCGCGCTCGATGCCGCCGACCTGGACGAGGATGGTCACCTCGACATCATCGCCGGCGCCTGGGGGGCGAACGCGGTGGCGGTGTTTCGCGGCGACGGGGCCGGCGGCCTCACATTGGACGCGACACTGCCCGTGGGTGCCGGCGCCTTCGGCGTCGTCGCGGTCGATCTCGACGAGGACGGCCACCTCGACCTCGCCGCGACCGGTGAGCTCTCGAACGACCTCACCTTGCTGCGCAACGCGTCCTTCGACGCCCCGCTGGTTCGACGCGGCGACGCGAACGGTGACGATCGTGTCGACGTCAGCGACCCGGTGACGACCCTCGGCTGGCTCTTCCTCGGCGAGGAGGAGCCACCCTGCGTTGCGGCGGCCGACGCGGACGCGAGCGCGGTCATCGACCTCTCGGATGCGGTCTACGTCCTCGCCTACCTCTTCGCGTCAGGGCCGCCTCCGGCGCCGCCCTTCCCCGAATGCGGCGACGCGAGCGGCGACAGCGCGCTACCGTGTCGGCACACTTCGGTCGGTTGCGCTGACTGACGACGACCGACGACCGACGACGACCGACGACGACCGCGAGCCGCGTTCAGGCCGCCACGACCCGCCGATACACCTCACAGGTCTCCCGCGCCATGCGCTCGGCGTGAAAGAACTCCTCCGCCGCCCGCCGCCCGCTCGCCCCGAGCGCGACGAGCCGATCGCGGTCCGTCAGCACCTCCCCGAGCACGCGCGCGAGGTCGCTGCTGTCGTGCGGCCTGGTCAGCACGCCACCGCCGGACCTCCCCACGAGCTCCGGAAATGCGCCGTGCTCCGGCAGCACGACCGGCACGCCGCTCGCAAGCGCCTCGAGTACGAACATCCCCTTCGGCTCCGGGTGGCGCGTCGGAACGGCGAGAACATCGATCCCGTCCAGAAACGCGAGCTTCTCGGCGCGCTGGATCGTGCCGAGAAACTCGACCCGGTCCGCCAGCCCCGCCATGGCGAGGTGACGGCGCCAAGCGGCGACGTACGAGATCGACCGATTCGGCAGATACCCCGCAACCCGCAGTCGAGCGCGCTCGAGCCCGGGCTGCTGGACGAGCGAGACGAAGGACTCGCAGAGGATATCGAGCCCCTTCTCCGGCGCCAGGCGTGAGAGGAAGCCGATCGTCGGAGCGTCGCCGTACTTTCCACGCTCGCGCACGGTGTGTCCGTCGAGCGGCACGCCCGGATACACGACGCTGATCGTCTGTCGCGGCAATCCGAACGTCTCGGCCGCCCAGTCGGCGTGAAACTCGCTGACCGCAAGCAGACCGTCGACCTCGCCGCCGCGTTCGCGAACGAGCTCCGCACACGCGTCGCGATACGCCTCCGTCAGCCCCTCGAAGAAGATGTCCTCCGACTGCAGCGAGCACAGAACAGGCACGCGCAGCTCCTCCTTCAAGCGACGCGCCATGCCCAGAAGGAGCGCATTCGTGATCTGGACGACGTCGGGACGCAACTCGTCGCGCAGCCACGCGACGAGCTCGTCGAGCTCGCGCCGCTGGTGGCCGTCTTCGCCGCGCAGCATCGACAGCGTCATGTCGCCGAGACGCGCCGGATCCGTGCTTCCCGACAGCCGCGAGAGGAGCCCGACGACGAGACGAGAGCCGAGCACGCGATCCAGGATCGGCCGCGGCTTCCGGAAGTACGCGAGCTTCTGCGCCGCGTACGCGCGGATGCCGTTGAAAAACAACCGTCTGCCGAGCGTCTCTTCGCCCTGCGGCAGATCGGTGCGCAGCGGCGTGTACGTCGGAATGAGGACGAGCTCGTCGCCGAGCCGGTTGACCGCGACCGCAAGCGCGTGATCGCGCAGACAATTGCCGCAGTACATGCCCGCGGCACCGGCGGCGATGTAGGCGATCCTCACGGCTGGCGCGCGTTCTTCTCGGCCGACGCCCCCGCCGCCGTCGGCTTCTTCGGCGCACCCGACTTCTTCGTGGCGGGCGAGATGTCGAAGCAGTAGACCATGCCGCTCTCCATCGTGCCGATCACCAAGCGGCCGGCGGCGATCGCGGGGGAAGCAGCGAATCCTCCGTCCGCCGCGAACGTCCAGACCGGCTTGCCGGTCGCGAGGTCGAGCAGATGCAGGTTGCGATCCGTCGATCCGACGATGACGCGATCGCGCACGACCACCGGCGAGCACTCGACCCGCGCCTTGGTCGCGAACGTCCACCGCTCCTTGCCGCCCTGGCGCTCGATGCAGTGAACCAGTCGATCGCGCCCACCGACGACGACGCAGTCCTTCGTCAACGCGGCGGAGGAGTAGAACGGGAACTTCCGCTTCGGGCGCTCGTAGATCCAGCGCACGGCCGGCTTCTTCCAGTCGATCGCGGCGACCTGGCACGCGAACGTGCCGAGATAGAGCAGCGAGCCATCGACCGCCGGTGACGCCGCGCTGTAGTCTTCCAACGCCAGCTGACCGACCTCCGCCCCCTTCTCGAGGTCGATCACCCGGAGCATCGCGTCGCATCCGGCAACGAACGTCTTGCCATCGACGATCGCCGGCGTGGAGTGCACCGGTCCGCCCGTGAGGATCTTCCAGCGGACGTTGCCCGTCTTGCGATCCAGGCAGAAGAGGTGACTGTCGTAGCAGCCGAAGAGCACCGCATCGCCCCAGAAGTTCGCGCTCGAGACGATCTCGGCGCCCTCGGTGTCGTACGTCCAGACCTTCTTCCCCGTGCGCGCATCGACGCAGTGGAAGATACCGAAGTCATCGCCGAAGAAAACCCGCCCGTCGCGAACGCCCGCCGACGATCGCACGATCGAATCCTCGGTCTTGTACTCCCAGAGCTGCTTGCCCTTCTTCGAGTCGGCGTCGATCGACAGCGCGAGCATCGAGCCGGTCATCGTGCCTACGTACGCGACGCCATCCACGATGGCCGCGGTCGATTCGACTTCCGACCCCGTATCGTAGGTCCAGAGAAGCCGCGGGCTGTCGCACACCGCGACATCGCGAGAGCCGGTCAGGCGCGGGTCGCCGCGAAACGTCGACCAGTCGTCGTCCGCGCGCGCGCCGTATCCGGACAGCGTGAAAAGGACGGCGATGGCCCAACCGAACAGACGGTGTGTGTACTTCGTCATCGTGTAGCTCGGACGAGACTCGAGTTCACATGGCGGCGCGATAGATCTGCAGCAGATCCTCTGCCTCCACGTTACGCGGATTGAAACGGGCGGTCCACTGAGCAGACGCCTCGGCGGCCATCTCCGGAAGGTCGACCGGATCGACACTCCACGCGGCGAGCGTTCCGGGCAACCGGCTCGCCGCGAGAAGAGCCTCGAGGCGACTCGCGAGCCCTTCGACGGTCGCGTCGGCAAGACCGCGCACCGTGCACCGCGCGAGCTCGCCGTAGTCGTCCCCGACGACCGCCGCGTTGAAGCGCACGACGTGCGGCAGAAAGAGACCCACCGCGCCTCCATGCACCACGCCGTAGCGCGCGGTCAGCGGATTGGCGAGCGAGTGCGCCGCGCCGAGCATCGAACTCTCGATCGCGCAGCCCGCGAGACAAGCGCCGAGCTGCATGGCGCCGCGCGCGTCCAGGTCGTCCGGACGCTCGAGGACGCGCTCGAAGTTCGCCTCGAGGAGCTGCCACGCCTGGCGCGAAAACGCGCGCGAGATCACGTTCCGGGGCCGCGTCACGAACGTCTCCACCGCGTGGGCGACGGCATCGATACCCGTCGCCGCGGTGACGGCCACAGGCTGCGACACGGTCGTCTCGGGGTCGAGGAGCGCGACCTTGCACGCCGCGCGCTTGTCGCCGCACGCCATCTTCATGTGCGTGCGCTCGTTCGCAATCAGCGCGAACGACTGCGCCTCGCTGCCCGTACCGGCCGTCGTCGGCACCGCGATCATCGGCAGCAGCGGTCCGGTCGCCTTCCCGACGCCCTGGTAGTCCGCCATCTCGCCGCCGCAGCTGAGGACGAAGTTGACGCCCTTCGCGCAGTCCATCGCGCTCCCGCCGCCGAGGCCGACGATGAAGTCGACGTCGCGGTCAGCCGCGAATTCGACACCGTCGCGCACGTGTCGCGTCGTCGGATTCTCCTCGACGCGATCGAAGAGCTCCGTCTCGAGACCGACCGCGCGCAGCGACCGCAGGCCTCGCTCGGTGTGCCCGGCAGCGACCACGCCGGGATCGGACACGACCAACACGCGCCGCGCGCCGAAGTCCCGCGCGAACTCGCCGAGCCGGTCGATCGCTCCGGGAGCGGACACGACGCGGGTCAGTGCTTGGAAGTCGAGTGATGGGACGGGCATGGCTGCTGCTCGGACGTTCGGAGAATCCCGTGAGACGCTTTCCACCCGGCCGCTCAGTACACGCCGACGACCACCTTCTGCTCCAGGCTGCCGAAGGGCCGCACGTCTCGCGTGCCGTCCCACGGGTAGGCGGCGATCGGCTCCGCGCGAACGGCTTCGTCCCGCTCGAGGAACCCGGGCACGAAGAACTCCTTCGTCAGCGTCGTCAGCTTCACCCGACCGCGCTCGCCGTACGGGACCCTGCGTTCGGGAGCGTCCGGATCGACGACCTCGAGCATGGCACGCGGCGCGGGAGGATAGTACGTGATCTCGTAGTCGTCGCCGGGTGACCACGGCCGGTTGCACGCAAGGCCCATCAACGTGTTGCCGTATGTCGGCTGGAAGTCGATACCCGGCACGAGCTCCTCACGCGCCTTGCGGTGGAACGCGGCGTCCATCTCTGTGCCGCCGCAGAAGATCCCGGTGATGCCGAGCTTGACGAGGTCGACCTTGTCGCACAGCGCCTCGAGCAGCTTGGGCGTCGTGAACATGCAGCGGACGTTCGGATGGGCGCGCAGAATCGTCAGCGCCTGGTCGACGACGTGGTCGCGGTACGCCATCGCGCCCTCGACCCAGCCGCGCTTCAGGCACTTGATGAACCAGCGCGGGTCCATGTCCAGGCTGAAGGAGATACCGCCGCGGTGCTGCGCGAGATGCTCGACCGCGAGGCGCAAACGCCGCGGTCCGGTCGGCCCGAGCGAGATCCAGTCGGCGCCCTTCGGGAAGGTCTCGTCCGAGAGCGTCTTCGAGAAGAGCTCGTAGTCGATGCGAAAGTCCTCGCTCGCGACGCGGCTCTTCGGCACGCCCGTCGACCCGCCCGTCTCGAACACGTAGATCGGCTTCCCCGCCAGAGCCCGCGGCACCCAGCGCTCGACCGGACCGCCGCGCAGCCACTCGTCCTGGAACGGGTCGAAGCGCACGAGATCGTCGAACCCGCCGATCTCGGCGCGCGGATCCCAGGACAGCCGCTCGGCGTACTCGAGCCAGAACGGGCATCCCGTCTGCGGGTCGAAGTGCCACGCCACGACCTCGCGCACGTGCGCATCGAGTCGCTCCCGTGCTGCGCGGACCGCTTCCTGGGAGGCCGGGGCCGACTTGTCGTGCGTCGTCACGCGCCGGCCTCCCTCACTCCGCCGCGATCGCGTACAGACGGGTACGCGACGCGATGTAGAGGACGCCGTCCACCGCGACCGGGCTCGTGTAGATCGAGCTGTCCATGATCATCTCCGCGAGCACCTCGGGCTCGAGCTTCTCGCCGGCCCCGCGCGTCGCGCGA
>CAYMRB010000384.1:0-9867 GCA_964392615.1 uncultured Planctomycetia bacterium
AAGGACTCACCACAGAGTCACCGAGCGCACAGAGAAGAGGAAGGCAGAGAAGAAGAAGGAGCTTCTCCGTGCTTCTCTGTGCTCTCTGTGACTCTGTGGTGAATCCTCTTCTCTTGGCTCGGGCGAATCGGGAGCCAGTCGGACGGAGTCGGAGTCGGTGTCGGTCTCGGTCTCGGAGTCGGTATCGCTCCGCCGAAGAGCTCACGATTCCCTCGCATGCGGCGCGCGTCAACCCTCTTCCAACTTCCGATCGGTTGATCGACAATGCCGTGGAACGACCCAGCTCCTGGAGGCATCGCATGACCGCTCGTACGACTTCGAGGCTGTTTTCGCGCGTTCTGGTTCTCGCTCTCTCCGTCATCTCGGCCCCGACTCGGGCGCCGGCGGCAGGCGATACGGCGGAAGCGCTCGCCGGCGGCATTCTGGCCGCGACGGGCACGCAGGGCGGGCTCGTCGCCCATGTGGGCTGCGGCGACGGCTCGTTGACGGCGGCTTTGCACGCGGGGGACGCCTATCGCGTGCACGGCCTGACGCGCGACGCCGCCGAGGTCGAGACCTCCCGCGCGACGATCGCCGCACGCGGCGCTTACGGTCCGGTCTCGGCCGAACGGCTGGCGGGGCGCGAGTTGCCGTACATCGACGGCACGGTGAATCTCGTCGTCGTCACGGACACGGCTGCCGTGCCGATGGCCGAGGTGATGCGCGTGCTCCAGCCGCGTGGTGTCGCGTACGTCCGCGACGGTGGCGGCTGGAAGAAGACCGTCAAGCCGTGGCCTGAAGCGCTCGACGAGTGGACGCACTATCTGCACAGCCCGACGAACAACGCGGTATCGGACGACAGCGTCGTCGGCCCGCCCCGGCGTCTGCAGTGGGTCGACGGTCCTCGGTTCACGCGACACCACGATCGCATGTCGAGCGTCAACGGAGCCGTCACGGCGAACGGGCGCGTGTTCACGATCTTCGACGAGGCCTCGAGCGTCTCGATCCTGATTCCGCCGAAGTGGACGGTCATCGCGCGCGACGCGTTCAACGGCACCGTCCTGTGGCGACGCGCGATCAGCAAGTGGCACACGCACCTGTGGCCGCTGAAGAGCGGGCCGGCGCAGCTGCCGAGGCGGCTCGTCGCGGTCGGCGATCGCGTCTGGGTCACGTTGAGCCTCGACGGGCCGGTGACCGCGCTGGACGCGGCGACCGGAAGAACGGTTCGCACGTACGAGGGAACGGACGGCACGGAGGAGATCCTCGTCGCGGACGATGTCCTGTATCTGCTCGTCAACGAGCACGCCGAGGAGCCGGAGTACGCGAACCTGCGCCGCATCCGCCACGGCTACAACGAGAAGTTCTGGGACGAGGCGAAGCGCAAGGTCGTCGCGGTGAACGCGTCGAGCGGCGCGCAGCTGTGGAGCTCGGAGCGTCGCGTGCTTCCCGGCACGCTCGCGGTCGGCGACGAGGGGGTGTACTTCCACGACGGTGGGGGCATCGTCTCTCTCGACCGCACCGGCGGCGACGAACGTTGGCGTTCCGATCCGATCGCGCGGACCGCGGTCGTGCGCTCGTTCTACCTGCCGACGCTCGTCGTCTACGGCGACGTCGTGCTGTTCTCCGGCGGCGAGACCGCAGGCGGGCAGACGGGGTCGTGGTACGAGAAGGGCGAGGACACGATGACCGCGCTGTCGGCGAAGACAGGCAAGAAGCTGTGGTCGGCGTACCATCCGCCGTCCGGGTATCGGTCGCCGGAAGACTTGCTGGTCGCGAACGGCCTCGTGTGGGCCGGCGAGACGACGAGCGGTCGTGTCGTCGGCAAGTTCTCGGGGCACGATCCGCGTACGGGCGAGATCAAGGTAGAGTTCACTCCAGACGTGGACACGTACTGGTTCCACCATCGCTGCTATCGCGGCAAGGCGACCAACAAGTACCTGCTGATGGCGCGGGCCGGTACGGAGTTCGTCGACGTCGAGAACAAGACGTGGATCACGCACCATTGGTTCCGCGGCGCGTGCAGCTACGGCGTCATGCCGGCCAACGGCTTGATCTACGCGCCGCAGCATCCGTGCGCGTGCTACCTCGAGGCGAAGCTGGCGGGCTTCAACGCGTTGGCTGCAGGCTCGCGCGATCTCGCGGCAGCGACTAAGCGCGCGGACCGCACGCGTCTGATGAAGGGCGCGGCGTACGGCGCACCAGTGTTCATCCCGCCATCCGAAGAGGACTGGCCGACGTTCCGGCACGACGGTGGCCGCGGTGGCAATACTCATGTGTCCGTGCCGGCGAAGCTGACGAAGGCATGGCAGACGCCAGTCGGTGCAAAGCTGACGAGCCCGGTCGTCGCGGCGGGGCGAGTGTACGTCGCGTCGATCGAGGAGTTCACCGTGCACGCTCTCGACGCGCGGTCCGGCGGCAAGCTCTGGAGCTTCACCGCCGGCGGGCGGGTCGACTCGCCGCCGACCGCGTATCTCGACCGCGTGTACTTCGGGTCGGCGGACGGTCACGTGTACTGCCTGCGCGCATCCGACGGCGCGCTCGCCTGGCGTTTCCGCGCTGCGCCGATCGATCAGCGACTGATGTCGATGGGCGCTCTCGAATCCGTCTGGCCGGTACCTGGCAGCGTCCTGATCGAAAACGGCGTGCTGTGGTGCGTCGCCGGTCGCTCGATGTTCGTCGACGGTGGCCTGCGCCTCTGGCGACTCGACCCGACAAGCGGGCGCGCGCTCTCATGCACGGAGCTGTCGGATCGCGATGCGGACGGCAAGCACATCCAGGACTACGTCAGCTGGCTCAACATGCCAGCGGCCCTGCCGGACGTCCTGTCGACCGATGGCCGTCACGTCTACATGCGCTCGCAGGCGTTCGCGCTCGACGGCACGCGACTGCCGCTCGAGGCGATGCCGACCACGGCCAATGCGGACGCCGGTGCTCCGGAAGCGACGCAGGATCCGAAGTACGCGCATCTGTTCTCGCCGACCGGCTTCCTCGAGGGCAGCTGGTGGCATCGCAGCTATTGGATGTGGGGTAGCCGATACGTCAGCGGCTGGTGCGGCTACTATCGCGCCGGCAAGATGGCGCCGGCGGGGCGCACGCTCGTCGTCGACGACACGACGGTGTACGGCTTCGGCCGCGAGCCGCAGTACTACCGTTGGACGGTGCCGATCGAGCACCAGCTGTACTCCGCCCCGAAGGGCGCGAGCGAATCGACGTCCGGCGTCGAGACGCGCATTCGCGTCGCGAAGTCGAAGAGTCTCAACCCGGCGGGTAAACCGCTGACGATCGAAGCGCGCGTGCGTGCAGCGCGTCCTGATGGCGTCGTGCTCGCACGCGGCGGTGGTGGCGCGGGATACTCGTTGCATATCGCCGGCGGCAAGCCGCAGTTCACTCTGCGCAGCGACGGCAAGGCGACGACGGTAGCGGCGCAGCGCAAGATCCTCGGCAAGTGGGCGCGCATCGCGGGCGTGCTCACGGCCGACAAGAAGCTGCAGGTCTGGGTCGACGGCGAGCTCGCCGGCTCCGTCGCGGCCACGGGCTTTGTCAACGGCGACCCGCACGAAGCGCTCGAGATCGGCGCGGACGAGAACTCCGCGGTCGGCGAGTATCCGGGGCCGCGGCCGTTCGCGGGTCGCATCGATGACGTGCGCGTGTACCACCGCGCGCTTGCCGCGGAGGAGATTGCGGCGAGCGCTGCCGGCAAGCAGCCGGGATCGAAGGCGCGCGAGGGACTCGTTCTCTGGTACACGTTCGACACGGGAGACGCGAACGACGCGTCCGGCAACGGCAACGATGGCACGATGGACGGCGTGAGTGTCGCGCGCGGCAGGACGGGCGTGTCGATGGAGTTCAGCGGCTACGCCGGGAAGAAGGGACAGCAGTTCGCTGTCCAGCACCACTGGACGGGCAGGCTGCCCATTCTCGGCCGCGCCATGCTGAAGGCCGGCGATACGCTCTTCGTCGCCGGACCTCGCGATCTGATCGACGAGCCCGAAGCGTTCAAGCGGATCGACGAGAAGGAGGTGCAGAAGCTCCTCGTCGAGCAAGCCGCGTCGATCGACGGTCGTCGCGGGGCGTTGCTCGTCGCGGTGTCGTCGAAGGATGGCCAGGAGGTCGGCAGGACCGAACTCGACAGCCCGCCGATCTTCGACGGCATGGCCGCCGCCGGAGGCGCGCTCTACATGACGACGATGAGCGGCAAGGTGATCTGCCTGCGCGGCGCGGATTGATCGGACCATCGCTTCGCGTCGCAGCGAGCTCTGACCTCGCGAATACGCGAACCAAGGAGGTGCGACATGAGAGTCGGAGGTGTCTCGATCGTCGTGTCGACTCTCGTCTGCGTCGCGGCGGGCGATCTTCTCGCGGACGACGCGCATCCGCTGCGGACGTGGGTGAAGCGGCATCCGCGATCGACGTCGGCTGCTCCGCCGTCGCCCCGCATGGGCTACGAGACGTCGTACGGCTACGACCCGGTCAGCCGGCTTCTCGTCCGCTACGGCGGCCACAACCAGGGCGGTGGCGGCGAGCAGAACTCCGAGGTCTGGACGTACGACCTCGACCGTGACGTCTGGGACCTTCGCGAGCCGAACGACGCGCCGCCCGGCGTGTGCTGCGCGCAGCAGAACGTCTGGGACGTGTCGTTGCGCCGCTTCCTGCGGTTTCCGACGTTCAGCGGCAGCCACGGCTGGCAATCGCCTCGGGAGATCGCGTTGCGCGACAGCTCGGTGTGGACCTACGATCTCGACGCGAATCTCTGGCGCGCCATGCGTCCGTTCCCGGAAACTCGCTCCCGGCCGCTGCGCGGCGCGGCGTTCGACCCTCACCACCAGGTCACCGTGCTTCACGGCGGCGAGGGCGCGCGACACGGCACGATCGCGTACGATCTCGCTGCGAATGCGTGGTTCGAGCTGCGACCGAAACCGGCGCCGTCGGCGGGCATCTCGCAGCCGGGGTTCGCGTACGATGCCGTGCATCGCGTCTTCGTCCTGTTCGGCTCGCAATTCCAAGAGGACTCTCGCACCTGGACGTACGACCTGCGCCAGAATCGTTGGAGCGTCCTCGACGTCGACGCGCACCCGCCGGCCGCCAAGAGCTGTCCGGTGCTCGCGGCCGACACGCGCAACGGCATCGTGTTGTGCTCCGTTCGCGGCGCTGATGGTCTCGAGACGTGGGCGCTCGACGTGGGCCGCAAGAGATGGAAGCACTTGAAGGCCGCGCGCGAGCCCGATCCGTCCGGCGGACGCAATCGCGTGTTGCTCTATCTCGAGGACCGCAATCTGTTCGTCCTCGAGAACCGCGTCAAGAAGGAGCAGCAGATCTGGACGTTTCGCTACGCCGACGCGCCGGCTCCTCCGTCGCGACCGAGCGGACTCGTCGTCGAGGCCGGCGCGAACGGCGTGAAGCTGCGCTGGCAGCCGCCGGTAGGCGACGCGCCGAAGCACTACGAAGTGTGGCGCGACGTCGGGCCAAGGAGCTGGGAGCACGAGTCGACGTGCATCGCGCCCGAGGTCTCGGCGACGGAGTTCGTCGACGCGCGCGCCGACCGCGACGTCGTCCAGCGTTATCGCGTGCGCGGCGTATACGCCGATGGCGGGAAGTCGCGCCTCTCGTTCGCCGCGACGACGCGGCCGGCGATCGTCGGCGACGTCGTCGTGTCTGCGACCGATCCTAGCACGGTCGAGATCGAGTGGGCGCGGTCGAAGAGCGCGGACGTCATGGGCTACCACGTCGAGCGCGCCGACGTCGCTGTGGAATCGACGGCCCAAGCCGTGCGTATCGCGACACGCTATCGAGACGCTTCGGGTGCCGCGGTTGGCCGCTTACGAGCGATCGGACCGTTCCGACGTCTGACGGCCCAGGCGCTCACGTCGACGCATTGGAGCGATCGCAGCCCGCGGCTTGACGACTCCGCGCGCGATATCGCCGACGCGATCTGGGACTCGCCGCCGCGGCCGGACCGGTTCGATGCGAAGGCCGCACCGTACCGCTGGGCTGTCTACGCGTATCGCGTCGTCGCCGTGAATCGCCTCGACGTCGAGAGCGGGCCGTCCCCGCTCTGCTTCACGTATCCTGCGGCGGTCGAGCACGTGTTCTCGCGCGAGGAGGACGGCGGGCGGGCGCGCCTGCGTTGGCGCGCGAGTCGCGGGAAGGCGATTCGCGGCTACCACGTGTACCGCCACGACGGTCGCTGGAATTCGGATCCGATCGTCCGACTGACCGCGACCCCCATCGCGGCGACCGAGTTCGTGGACAAGACGGCCGGCGACGGCACCCGTCGCTACGAAATCGTCGCGGTCGATGCGCTCGGTCAGGAAGGCGAGCCGTCGCGGCCGGTGTGGTCGCGGCGCGAGTGGAAGCGGTTCTACGAGCCGTACACCGACGAGTGGCATCAGTAGCTCGATGCTGCGGTCGCTGGGCTGCAGCTCGGAGGAGGGCGAGATGAAACGAAGCATGCGGCTTCTCCGCGTCACTGCATATGCTGTCGTCTGCGTCTGTCAGGCGCTCCCCGCCGAGGAGTTTCGAGTCGAGCTTACCGTGCGCGAAGACGCGGGCATCGATCGTCAGCGCGAGCCGATCTCGGGAGGTGTGCCGCTACCGGCGGGGCGCTTCGCGCGACGGCAGGAGTTCGTGCTGGAGCGCGCCGACGGCTCGGAAGTCCCGTGTCAGGTCAGCCCGCTCGTCGTCGAGACCGACGGCACGCTGCGCTGGATCCTCGTCGACCTGATCGACGACCTTGGCGCCGCCGAGGTGCGGCGGTATGTCCTGCGCCCCGGAACACCGCGCGCGAGACCGGCCGCGTCGTTGCAGGTCGACGCGACGGAGTCGGCCGTGACGGTCGACACGGGCGAGATGCGAGTCGCCGTGTCGCGCACGCGGCCGTTCGCGCTGTTTGACCGCGTCGAGACCGGCGATCGTGCCATCGCCGGTGCGGGAGGTGCGCGCTACGAGCAGCTCGCCGGCCGCAAGGGATGGAACGACAAGGCGTCGTGGCAGAAGCACGCGTTCGTCGCCGCGCCGCCGGACGTCGTCCGCGTCGTGCGATCTGGGCCGCTGCGCGTCACGCTCGAAGTGCGAGGACAGTTCATCCGCGATCCGCTTCGCGCCGCGTATCGCGCATGGCTGACCGCGTGGGCCGGTTCGAGCCGCGTGCTCGTCAAGTACGCGTTCGCAAACTCGAACCCGGATCGCTACACCGTCATTCCGGTCGCGTCGTCGTCGATCGAGCTGCGCCTCTCGCAACCGTCGCCGACGATTCTCGGCGCCCAGCGTCCCGTCGCCGCGCAAGGTGACGCGTGGATCCACCAGGGGCTGCTGCTTCACGATCGATACCGCGACGTGCCGAGCGCGTGGCGCGCCGGTGTCGGCGACAAGACCCTGGCCACGGGAGGAGGTCCGAAGGAGCGCCCGGAAGGCTGGATCGTCGCCGGCGGCGTCTTCGTCTGCGATCGGCTGTTCTCGGCACAACCACCGCGACGGCTGTCTTTTGCGGACGGCGTGTTGCGGCTCGAGGGGATCGCGCCGAAGTTCCGCGGTGAGCCGACCGGCTCGGCGAACGATGTGCGGCGTCGCGGCGAGCCGTTCGCGGCCGACGCTTTCTGGCTGTACGACTCGAGTCGTCACTCGAGCGAGTACCTGTTCGACTTCGATCCTCCCGTTGACCCGCGAGAGCTTTCGACGCTGGCGCGCGCATCGAGGCAGCGACTGTGGATTCGCGCCAGCGCCGACTATCTCAGCGACTGCGAGGTCGTCGGCGTCGGACGGTTCGGCACGCTCGACGACGAGCTGGAAAGCTATCGCCGGTGGGGCTGGACGCACCGTGAGCAACAGCTCCCGTCCGCGCGCGAGCCGCAACCGCACGCTTTCGTCGCGCGCGAGGACAATCACTACGAGAGCGAGGCGGACAGCGTCGAGGGGCTGGTCCTCATGTACCTGCGCACAGGTCAGCGCGGCTTCTTCGATCAGGCCGAGGCGTGGGCGCGTTATCACATGGACCTGCAGACGTGGCGCACCGACGGCTGGGCGTGGAAGGACGGCGGCATCTGGTTTCCGAGCGGCGGGCCGCAGGGCAACCGTCGCGTGCGGGAGGACTGGAACTTTGCGTGGGGGGCGAGCTGGGGCGACCGGCAGCGCGATCCCGACTGCACCGATCTGTGGATTCACGCGCGATCGAAGAGCTGCTATTGCCACTTCTACGGTTGCGGCCTCGCGGACTGGTACTGCCTGACCGGCGACACCGACGCGCTCGATGCGGCGCTCGACAACGTCGAGCAGAAGGACGACGAATTTCGCCACTTCCGGCAGCTCGAGCCCGGACGGTCGACGATCGGATCGATCCGCGGCTTCGGGCGCGGTTTCGAGGTCGCGACGAGGGTCCTGCAAGCCAAGCCGCGGAGCGAGCTGACGCGCTCGCTCTGCGAGCTGTGTGCGCGCGTGCTGTGGCAGAGCCCGTTGCTCGACGAGCGCGGCTTTCACGCCGCGAAGATCGGCGGCGGGTGGGGCGGCATGGCGGCGAAGGAGATCACGCCGCGCGTGAAGGCGTGGATGGACCAGAACGGGATGCGCTGGACGGGCGAGGGCGGCACGGTCGACTCGATTCACGTCGGCGACCGCAGCTGGAAGGTCACGTGCTTCGGCGGCACGTGGCAACACGGTTACTTGCAGCGGGGCGCCGAGCTCTACGCTCAGCACTTCGATGACGAGGACCTGCGCGACTTCACGATCGCGTTCGGACAATTCAGCGCGCGTTACCTATTGAGCGAGAAGTGCCATCAGGCACCGTACTACGCGTTCCTCGACGTGACGGAGCGCGGCAGGATCTTCGATCCGTGGGCGTTCGAGCACACGGACACGAAGGACGGCGAGGGTTGCGTTCATTCGGGTTGGTACACGCGTTTCTTTCCCGACGTGTGCGCGCGGGCGTACTCGTTGACGGGCGAGGCGGCGCTGCTCGAGCAGGCGAAGAGCTTCTGGTACTACGGCTCGAAGCGCGGCTATCGGACGAAAGGGCTCGCCGGCGGGCCGGACGAGGTCGGTCGCTTCGCGGGGCACACGCCGCCCAAGGACGACACGGTGCTCGAGGTCTGCCGTCTGTTCCGCGCGACGGCGCGGGGTCGTGACGATCGACGGCCGCCGCGACCGGTGACGGACCTGCGCGTCGAGCGCGCGAGGGACGGTAGCGTACAGGTGCAGTTCACGGCACCTGCCGACGACGGTGGTGGGGCCGTCGCGCGGTATCAGGTCAAGGCGGCCGCGTTGCCGATCGCGAGCTACGGCGATTGGGACCCGGTCGCCGATCCGGGACGCCGACGCAATTGGTGGAAAGCGGCCAATGGTCGCGGCGAGCCGGTTCCGTCCGCTCCCGCCACGCTGGAGCGCTTCGCCGTCCGCGGAATCCCCATCGGCGAGCGCGTCTGGTTCGCGGTCCGCAGCTTCGACGCGGCGGGCAACCGCAGCGCGATCGGAAGCGTTGTCGCGGCAGGAGGCGCGGCACCGAAGGGCCCGTAATCCGTCGCGGCTGGTCTCGCCCGCGTATCGAGGATAGTCTTACGCAGAGGGGCAGCTGCGAGGGAGAACGGGCATGAGCTTCGAGCGCTTTCAGAATCTACCGCCCATCGCCAAGGCGGCGTTGGTTGTCTTCGGCGTCGTGTTCGGCGTCTTCTGGGTCTGGATGATCGCCAACACCGCGATGGGCGGCGCCGAGGCGAAGCGCCAGGCCGATGTCCAGCGCGCACGGTTCGAGGCGCAGATGGAGATCGAACGGGCGGTCCAGGACGCGAAGGGCGACTTCCGGATCAACTTCTGAGGCCGAGCCCTTCGTTCGGCAACGGCCGTCGGGGGCGAGTCCGACAGCGAGTCCGACAGCGAGTCCGACAGCGAGTCCGACAGCGAGTC
>CAYMRB010000385.1:0-4650 GCA_964392615.1 uncultured Planctomycetia bacterium
GGGAGTCGGGGTCGGAGTCGGAGTCGGGATCGGAGTCGGAGTCGACGGCCGCGCTCCTCCGCCGTCGGCTCGCCGCGCTCGTCGCGGCGGCACCGCGTGCGCGGAGGCTCGTGACGCCGCTGCGGTTGCTGATCGCGGGGCGGCCGAACAGCGGCAAGTCCACGCTCTTCAATCGGCTCGCCGAACGCTCCCGGGTCGTGGTGTCGCCGCAGCCGGGGACGACGCGGGACTTCATCCGGGAGACGATCGTCGTCGACGGGTTCCCGGTGGAGATCCTGGACTCGGCGGGGCTGCGCAGCGAGGCGGACGATCCGGTCGAGGCGGAGGCGATTCGCCGGGTGCGAGCGCTCGCGACCGAGGCGGGCGCGAACGAGCGGCCGATCGACGGCATCCTCTGGCTCGTCGTGCCGCCGTGGGCCCTCGATTCGGGGGCGGAGTCGCTCAGCTCGGCAGCCTGTCCGGCGCTCGTTGTCGCGAACTTCCGGGACGTCGACTCCTCGCCGCTTCCCGCGGGCTTCGACGTGGGGATCTCCGCGCTGGACGGACGCGGGCTCGACGCGCTGCGGGCCGCGATCGTCCGCCGCTTTCTCGGTGACGACGCGACCGCGGACGACCCGTGCGCTCCTTTCACGCGGTCGCAAGCGCGCTGTTTGCGGGCTGCCGAGGCGGCGTGGCCGACGGAAGGGGCGCTGGGCCTTGACGCGGTCCGACGGCACCTCGTAACATGCCTGCGACACTTCTGAACCTCCCCCTGAATCCGCCGTGACGGCCACATCCAAACAGCTGGTGAGCCCCGACGAGTTCGCTAGCATCTACCAGGCGTGGTCGCAGTCGATTCGCGACGCGATCGAGCTGTCGAGCAGTTGTGCGATCGTCGGCATCAAGCGGCGCGGCGCGTGCCTGGCGCGACGGCTGCGCAAGGACTTCGATCCCGGCGGCACGCTGCTGCACTACGGCGAGCTCGACATCTCGCTGTATCGCGACGACTACCACCTCCAGGATTCGTCCCCGGCGGTTCTCGGTACCGAGATCGACTTCGGCGTGGACGCGACGTCGATCGTGCTCGTCGACGACGTCCTCTACACCGGCCGTACCGTGCGCGCCGCGATGGACCTGCTCCTCGACTTCGGTCGACCGCGACGCATCTGGCTCGCGGTGTTGATCGACCGCGGCCATCGCGAGCTGCCCATCGCGTCGGATTTCACCGGCCGGGAAATCTCCACGGGTTTCAGCGATCGAGTCGTGGTGGATCTCACTGAGCTCGGCGACGCAGCGGACGGCGTGAAGGTCCTGTCCGGCGAGACTTGACGGCGACGGGAAGAGAGCGGACGGCGGATGGAATGGAAGAGGAAGCACCTCCTCGGCCTTGAAGACCTGTCGCGGGAAGAGCTCCTGCACATCCTCGAGACTGCCGAGGGGTTCCGCGAGGTCTCGACGCGCAGCATCAAGAAGGTGCCTGCGTTGCGCGGCCGCGTCGTGGTGAATCTGTTCTTCGAGCCGAGCACTCGGACGCGGATCAGCTTCGAGCTGGCGGGCGCCCGGTTGTCGGCCGACGTCATCAACTTCATGGGCGCGGCGAGCTCGACCGTGAAGGGCGAGACGCTGAACGACACCGCGCTCAACATCCAGTCGATGGGCGTCGACATCCTGGTCGTGCGGCACTCGTGCGAGGGGGCTGCGCACCAGCTCGCACAGGTCGTCGATTCCAGCGTCGTGAACGCGGGGGACGGGTCCCACGAGCACCCGACGCAAGCTCTGCTGGACATGTTCACGATCCGGCGCAAGCTCGGCCGCTTCGAGGGCTTCGAGGGCCTCAAGGTCGCGCTCGTGGGTGACGTGTCGCACAGCCGCGTCGCGCGCTCGAACATCTGGGGGCTGCAGAAGCTCGGCGCTCAGGTCTACGCGATCGGGCCTTCGACGCTCGTGCCGCGCGGGCTCGCCAAGCTCGGCGTCGAGGTGCACCACAATCTCGACGAGATCCTGCCGGAGATCGATGTCTTCAATATGCTGCGCATCCAGAAAGAGCGGCAGGAGAGGGGGCTCTTCCCGACTCTGCGCGAGTACGCGCGGCTCTTCGGTCTCAACGGCGAGCGCATGCGACGCTGCAAGAAGGACGTGCTCGTCCTTCACCCGGGGCCGATCAACCGCGGCGTCGAGCTGACCCCCGAGGTCGCCGACGGGCCGCACTCCGTGATCCTGAACCAGGTCGCGAACGGGCTCGCCGTGCGCATGGCCGTGCTCTATCTCGTCGGTCGCAGCGGCGCTGCGGCGGGCACGAGCCCGCGCTCGCCGGCCGTCGAGCCACTCGAACCGCAGGACCGCGGCGGAGGTCGGGAATGACACGCCAGACGCTGATACACGGAGGCCGGATCGTCGATCCGGAAACCGGCCTCGATACGGTCGGCGACGTTCTCGTCGTCGACGGGCGCATCCGTCGAGTGGGGAAGCTGCGCGACGTGGATCCCGGCGCGCATGTGATCGACGCGGCTGGCCTTCTCGTCGTGCCAGGCATGATCGACATGCACGCTCACCTCCGCGAGCCGGGCGACGAGGAGGAGGAGACGATCCGCAGCGGCGCGCGCGCTGCCGTCGCCGGCGGCGTCACTTCCGTGGCGGCGTTTCCGAACACGGATCCGGCGATCGACAACGAGGCCGCCGCGGAGTTCGTCGTCCTGCAGGCGAAGCGCGCGCGCTACGCGAACGTCTTTCCCGTCGGCGCGGTCACGCTCGGTCGTGAGGGCAAGGAGCTGTCCGAGATGGCGGGGCTCGCGCGGGCCGGTGCCGTCGCGTTCAGCGATGCCGACCGCTGTCTGCACTCCGCAGAAATCATGCGGCGCGGGCTTCTCTACGCGAAGATGTTCGACCGACCGGTCGTCGCGTTCTGCGAGGATGCCGAACTGCGCCGCGGCGGCGTGATGAACTACGGCCGGGCCTCGCTGCGCCTCGGGTTGGCGGGGATTCCGGACGTCTCGGAGACGATCATCGTCGCGCGCGATATCGGTCTCGCGGAGATCACGCAGGGGCACTTGCACATCGGCCAGATCTCGACGGAGGGTTCGGTCGACCTGGTTCGGCACGCGAAGGCGTGCGGGGTCGATGTCACCGCCGAGGTCACGCCGCAGCACTTCTCGCTGACCGACGAGGCGTGTGCGGAGTTCGACCCGAATTTCAAGGTCTTGCCTCCGCTGCGCGCACAACGCGACATCGACGCGCTTCTCGACGGCTTGCGCGACGGCACGATCGACATGATCGTCAGCGGGCACGCGCCGCATTCGGCGCAGGAGAAGGACGTCGAGTTCGCGTACGCTCCGTTCGGTGTCGTCGGACTCGAGACGATGTTCCCGGTCAGCTACAGCGTGCTCGTCGAGAAGCACGGCCTGCCGCTGATCGACGTCGTCGCGAAGATGACGATCGAGCCGGCCCGGCGGCTCGGCCTCGACGACGAGCGCGGCGGGCTCGTGCCCGGCAAGGTCGCCGATGTCGCGATTTTCGATATCTCCCAGGAGAAGATCGTCGATCCGGACACGTTCGAGTCGAAGGCTCGCAATACGTGCTTCCGCGGCTGGCGCCTGCGCGGTTGGCCGGTGCACGTACTCGTCTCCGGACGTCCGGTCGTCGTCGACGGACGGGTCGTCTGAGCGCGCGGTGCCCGTGACGATAACGCGCCAGGGAGGATCCAGCCGACGGTTGCCTCGCAGCGCGGCCGCGTGGGCCGTGCTCGTTGCCTACAGCGCGCTGATCTTCTTCGCCTCGTCCGGTGCCACGGGGCCCGAGCTGCCGTCGGTTCCCGGTGTCGACAAGGTCCTCCACTGTGGCGCGTACTTCGTGTGGGCGACCCTGTGTCTGATCGCGCTCGGTGTGACCGGGTGGCCGCGATCGCGTGACCTCCGCGCTATCGCGGCGATTCTGCTGACGATCGCCTACGGCGCGAGCGACGAGATCCATCAGTCCTTCGTGCCCGGGCGCTCTGCGGACGGGTGGGATCTCGTCGCCGACGCGAGTGGCGCCGTCCTCGCCGTGCTGCTGGAGCCGCTCGGGCAGCGGCTGTGGGCGCGGTGGAGGTCGCCTGGCGGCGCGCCGCCGGAAACGGGGAAGAAAGCGGCGAATAGCTCGAGCGTCGAGCGCGTCTGACCCTCGCGGAACGGTATAGCCAGGCCGCTCGCGGCCGTTCTTTCCCGCTGGTTCGGGGTTTGTCAGAGGCTATAATCGACGCCGTTCGGCTCTCAAATCCGCAGGAGAACGAGCCATGAAGATCCAACGCGCGCACTCGAAGGGGCGATCGTCGCAGTACGCGGTCGCCGGGTTGTGCATCGCGGGGCTCTTGACCGCGCTCGCGCCATCGGCCCTCGAGGCCCAGACGCGCCGCTCGTCCAGTCGCTCGGTGTCGCGGCCGTCATCGCGTTCGGTGTCGCGTTCGCCGTCGCGCTCGGTGTCGCGGCCGTCATCGCGTTCTCCGTCGCGCTCGGTCTCGAGGCCGTCGCGTTCGGTGTCGCGTTCTCCGTCGCGATCCGTCTCGCGCTCCCCGACGGTCCGGCGCTCATCTCCGACGGTTCGGCGCTCGTCGCCGACGATCCGGCGCTCGGGGCCCCCCAAACCGGCCGACTGGCCCCCCAACCCCCGCGCGCCCCGGCCCCCCCCCACCCCCCCCCA
>CAYMRB010000385.1:4660-9859 GCA_964392615.1 uncultured Planctomycetia bacterium
GTCGCGGCGGAGGATCGGGCGCGCGTCGCGGACGATCCGGGGCTCGCCGTCGACGACGCGAACGCCGACGATCCGGCGCTCTCCGACCACGCGATCGCCGACGATTCGCCGCACTCCGTCGACGACGCGATCGCCGACGATCCGGCGCTCGCCGTCGACGACGATTCGCCGCACGCCGAGCACGACGCGGACACCGACGATCCGGTGCACTCCGTCAACGACGATTCGCCGCACGCCGAGCACGACGCGCACGCCGTCCATTCGCCTTCCTGGCACGACGGGCTCGACGGTCCGCTCCAGCAGGGCTCGGCCGACTACGACGCTGCCGTCGGCGAGGGCGGGGGAGTCGATTCGCAGCGGCTCGCGGCTGGCGCCGTGGAACTCGCGTTCGACGGCGGGGACGACGAGCGGCACTCGAAGCGGCAACAGTCGTACCGTGAGCCGCAGCCCGCTTCTCGAGCGCAGCACTACGGGCGCACGGGGCGTTTCCCCTCCGTGGGGGCGTTCGGTCGCGACCGGGCGCTCGACGGGCCTCGGCACGTCAGGGGCGTTCCAGCGTCGCACGATCGCGCCCTCGCCGATCGAGTCGCGGGCGATCACGAGCCTGCGGCAACGCCTCGGCGGCGACCGCGGCATCTCCTCGATCTCGAGTCGCGTCGGTCGAGACGGCGTGATCTCGTCGTCCGCCGCTCGCTCCCCGCGGCAGCTGGGCACGGCGTCGAACGGTCTGACCGTCGACTCCCGAATCGCTGCGGCCGGCCGTCGATTCGGCAGTGACACCACCGTCCGGGGTGGCGCGCTGGCGCGAGCGTCGTTGCCGAGAGCTGGCGCAGCCACGCTGGATTCCGGCTCGGCGTCGTCAGCGGCGCGCGTACCGCGAGGCGGGGCGTTGGTGCCGAGCGTCGCGCGCGGCGCGGCGGCGCGCGTGGCTCGAGGGTCGGCGGCGCACGGCTCGCTCGGCGGTCACTACCGTCACAACCGTGACCATCACCATCACGACTACTACGGCCCGCGTCACCGTCACAGTCACTGGGGCTTCTACGCGGGGTTCGGATTCGGCTCGCTGTGCTATCCGTACTACTACGGCGGTTATCCGAGCTACGGCTTCTACCACTGCAGAAGCTATCCGTGGTACTGGAGCTGGCGCGGGCGTTACGGCTATCGCCACAGCTACTTCCACAACGGCTTCTACCTGGGCTACGGGGTCTACCGCCCGGTCTACTGGAGTCCGTTCTGGGGCGTCGGGCTGAACTCGTACTACGTCGAGCCCGTCTACGTCGAGTCCAACCTCGGCTACCCCTACAACGTCGAGGTCGTCGTGGTCGAGAAGGACGCGGACGAGACGCTGCCGCCGGAAGAGGCCCCGCCCGAGAACGTCGCGCCGCAGCGTGTCCTCGGACCGAACGGTATCGAGGAGGTGGATCCGGGTGCAGGCGTCATGGCCCCGACGCCGGGCAACGCGGAGGAGGAGTTCCTCGCGAGTCTGGAGCCCGCGCAGCTGAGCTTCGCCGTCGGCCTGATGCACGTACGTGAGGGACGTTTCCAGTACTCGACCGAGGCCTTCTACAACGCGACGGTGCAGGCGCCCGACAATCGGCTCTACAAGGTCTTCCTGGCGCAATCGCTCGTGACGATCGCCGAGTACGAGTACGCGGCCGAGTTCCTCCGCTTGGCGCTCGACAGGTGGGACGAGTTCCCGCGTTACCGGTGGAGCATCGAGCCGCTCTTCGAGTCTCCCGCGGCTCTCGTGGCGCAACTCGCCCAGCTCGAGGCTGAGGTCCGCATGCACCCGCAGGACCCCGATCGCGCGTTGGTTCTCGGCTACATGCGCTTCGTCACCGGTGACGAGGCTGGCGCGGCTGCGAGCTTCGACGCCGTGCGGTCGCTCGCCGAGCGCGAGGATTCGCAGCGCGTCGCGAGCGCGTTCATTCGCGAGATCGAGGCGCGCAACGGCACGTATCCGCGTTCGCCCGCGGAAGGGCTGCCGCCGGCCGACGACACGGCCGAGTTCCTGGCCGACTTCGAGCTGGCCCGGCTGCGTTGATGGCGGATTCGGTGGTGCCTCGTCCGAGCTCGGTCGAGGTACCACCGGAGCTGCGATCGGGGACAGGGAAGGGGACGGGGACCCATATCGGCACGTGCCGATATCCTCTGCGCGTCGTCGGGCTGACTCGTCTCGATTGACGGGGGCGGCGCCACAGGTCACACTTCATCGTGGTCTGTCCAGAGGGCATCAGTGGAGCGCGCATGGCCGGCGAGAGTCGAGCACGAGTGAGTGCGTTGCCGCACGCGGTATCGCGTCGCGTGCCGTTGTCTTGGATCCTGCTGTTGGTTGCGGTCGCTCTCGGCGGTGGGGCGTGGACGCTGCACTCGGTGGTGTCGCCGCCGCTGGTTGCAGCGAACTCCATCCTCGTCGTCGACCTGCGACACGAGTTGCCAGAGCGTCACGCCGACGGTCCGCTGCGGTGTGTGCAGGCTCCGGTGATCGACGTGGCGGCGCTGGCGCGTCTTCTCGAGAGCGCGGCGCGCGACGCCCGCGTTCGCGCCGTCGTGCTGCGCGCGTCCTCGGCGCCCGGCGGCCTCGGTCGCGTCGAGGAGCTGCGCGGCCTGCTGACCGCGTTTCGGCGTTCCGGGAAGCCGGTGCTCACGTTCGTGGAGTCTCCGGACACGCTCGGCTACGTGCTCGCATCGGCGGGCGATGAGATCTGGCTCGATCGCAGCTCGTCCCTCTATCTGACCGGGGTCGAGATCGCGACCGCGTTCTTCAAGGATCTCCTCGCCGAGCTCGGTTTCGAAGCCGATCTGGTTCGCGTCGGCAAGTTCAAGGGCGCGTACGAGCAGCTGACGGCCTCGGAGCCATCGGAGACATTCGCGACGGCGATGGACGGCCTGGCCGAGTCGCTCTACGGCGAGATCGTGTCGCTCGTGTCCCGTTCACGCAGTATCGAGGAGAACCGCGTTCGCACGCTTGTCGACGAGGCCGTGCTCGGTCCGCGTCGCGCGGTAGAGGCCGGGCTCGTCGACGCGTGCGCATTCTGGGGCGAGTTCCACGACATGCTGCGGCGTCGCTTCGGCAGCGACGTCGCGCTCATACCCGCGACGACCTACCTGACCTCGACCCGCTCCGGTGGAGCGCGGTCGGCCCGCGTCGCGCTGGTGACGATCACCGGTTTGATCGTCGACGGCGACGGTCGAGACGCGCCGCTGCTGCTCGGTCCCGTGACCGGAGCCGAATCCGTCGTCGCAGCCCTCGCCGAGGCCGAGGAGGACGCGTCGATCGACGCCATCGTGCTGCGCATCGACAGTCAGGGGGGGGCGCTGTCGGCCGCGCAGAAGATCTGGAGTCAAGTCGGCCGCGCGGCGAGCGTCAAGCCTGTCGTCGCGTCGTTCGGCGACGCGGCCGCGTCGGGAGGATACTACGCGGCCTGCTCGGCCCACGCGATCGTCGCACAACCCGGCACGCTGACCGGATCGATCGGCCTGTTCGGCGGCAAGATCGTGTACCGCCGATTCCTCGAAGAGCGCGGCGTGCGGCGACGAGAGTACTCCCGCGGCCGCCACGCTGGACTTCTCGATCCCGCCCAGCGCTACACCGGCGAGGAGCGCCGGCTTCTCGAAGACCGCATGATGGACGAATACCGTGAGTTCATCGGGCGCGTCGCAGCGGCGCGCAAGCTGACGGTCGAAGAGGTCGAGGCCTCAGCCCGCGGTCGCATCTGGACCGGTCGTCGGGCGCGAGAGCGCGGCCTGGTCGACGAGCTCGGCGGCATTCCGACCGCCTTGCGACGTGTTCGCGAGCTCATCGACGTACCGGAGGAGACGCCGGTCGAGCTCGTGCCCCGCCCCGCCCCGCGCGGGCTCTGGAGCTACCTTGCAGAGCTCGGCGGCGACGGTCTCGACCTGTCACGCACGGCTAGGCCAGGCGGCGAGATCGCGGGCGAGTACCGCCGATTCGCGTCCTGGGCGCGGTCGAGCGGTCTACTGGACGGGCGGTCACGGTTCGCGCTGATGCCGATCTGGTTCGAGCTGCGATAGTCCGGCGTCGGCGTCGGCTCCCGTGTCCCTGCCGTCAGTCCGAATCGCCGCGTGCGTCGTCGATCCGGCACAGCAGGCGATAATCGCCGATCTCCGCGGCCACCTCGAAGCCCGGTTCGCCGATCTCGCCATCGGTCTGGCTTGCGGCTCGGACGATCCAGCGCACGACTTCAGGTAGCTCGCGGTCGCCGTTCGCGCCGAGTGCGAGGCGGACCGTGTGCCGCGGATCGAGCTCGACGATGTGGCGGTCGAGCGTGTACTGCACGAGGTAACGCGTCGAGTCCTTGCGCGTCTGCCAGCTGACCGGGCCTGGATCGCGCTGCAACACGGCGACGATCTCATCGGCTACAGGCCATGCGGCGTGGATTGCGCGGTGCTCCGGGAGCTTGCGCGCCTTGTAGCCGACGCCGAACGCGACGTGTAGCACGACGAGCGCGACGAGAATCGCCGCGCGCGCGCGTCCCGTCGTCTCGATCGCCTTCCACAGCGCGACGACGATGAGAGGCAGGAAGGGCACGAGGAACCGCGTGCCGGCGTCGAAGGGCCACTGGCAGTAGAGCGCGAGATAGAACGGGAACGTCCATGCGAGCACGTCGCGATTCTCTCGCACGATCCGCGTCCAGCCCCAGAGGACGATGAGCGACGCCGCGATGAACACGAACGTGTTGACGTTGAGCCAATCGTCGGCGTACGACTTGAACAGCCCCGGAATCGTCAGGCGACCGAGCGATGACGTCCGCAACCGCGTTCCCTCCTCGAGTCGCTCGAGGAAGCTGCCCTTCTCGAGATAGTCGGTGTACGTGCCGCCGCCGTCGAGATCGGCCGTGCTGCGCTCGTAGCGCATCAGCGAGACGATCGCGCCGCTCGCGGGGATGCCGACGGCGAGCGTCAGCACGATCGTCGGCAGCCAACGCCTCGAGCCCCGCAGCGCTTGCAGGCCGAGCGTCACGCCGAACCCGGCCGCGACGAAGATGCCGGCTTGTCGCGTCATCGACAGCGCGATGACCAGCGCCGCCGCGCCGACGACCGCGATCGCGCGGCGCCAACCACCGCGCGGTTCGTCGGCGATTCGCTGCAACAGGAGGCCCGTCCAGATCAGCAGCGTCATGAACGCCATCTCGCTGAGCGGACGGTGTGAGTAGATCAGGAAGCTCGCGTTGCCGA
>CAYMRB010000386.1:0-9827 GCA_964392615.1 uncultured Planctomycetia bacterium
GATCACTCGCTGCCACTCGTCGATGTCGAGATCCTGATCCGCGCCGGCAGCTACCTCGAGCGGACGGGCGATGAAGGGCTGATGGGGGCAGTCGGTTCGCAGATGCGCTCCGGCGGAACGGCCAAGACGCCGCCGGACGAGTACGACGAGGAAGTCGACTTCCTCGCCGCGCGGATCTCCACGTCGATCGGCGGGACGCGAGGTCAAGCGAGCCTCGACTGCCTGACGAAGGACCTCGACCGCGGGCTCGAGCTCTTCTTCGAGCTCCTCCGCACGCCCGGCTTCGACGGCGACCGGCTAGAGGTCTGGCGCAGCCGTGTGCTACAGGATCTCGAGCGTCGCAACGACTCGACCGCGACGATCGAGTCGCGCGAGTGGAACCGTCTGCTGCGCGGTCCGAACGACTATCGCGGCGACCGACGCACGCGCGCGTCGATCGAGGCGATCACCCGTGAAAGCCTGCTCGCTGCGCACGGGCGGTACATCCACCCGCGCAACTTCGTCATCGCCGTGTCGGGCGACGTCGCCGCGGACGATATCCTGAAGAAGCTCGAGAAACACCTCGCCGACTGGAAGTCGCCGTCGATCGACGAGGAGGGGCCGAACAAGGTGCCGCCTTCGGGCGACTCGGCGCCGGCTGGCGTCTACCTCGTCGACAAGGACGTGAACCAGGGGCGCGTGACGATCGGCCAGACCGGCCTGCAGCGCGACCATCCCGACTACCACGCCGTCCGCTTGATGAATCACATGCTCGGCGGCGGCGGATTCACGTCGCGCATCACGTCGCGAGTGCGCTCGGACGAGGGGCTCGCGTATACCGCGCGCAGCAGCTACTCGTTCGGCGTCTGGCACACGGGCAGCTTCCGCGTCGTGTTCCAGTCGAAGAGCCCGTCGGTCGCGCAGGCGGCCGGGATCGTCCTCGAGGAGATCGAGCGCGTTCGCACCGAGAAGGTCGACCAGAAGGAGCTCGACGGCGCGATCAGCTACTACGTCAACGTCTTCCCGCGCAGTTTCGCGACCGCGTCGGCGATCGCGGGCACCTTCGCGGGCGACGAGCTCACAGGGCGCAGCGAGGAGTTCTGGACGACCTTCCGCGACAAGATCCGCGCGGTGACGGTCGACGACGTCCAGCGCGTCGCGGAGGAGCACTTGCACCCGGAGAGCATGATCCTTCTCATGGTCGGGAACTCGAAGGACATCCAGGCGGGTAACCCGGACAAGCCGGAGTACTCGGTGAAGAAGCTCGCGGGCGACCGCGCGATCACATCGATTCCGCTGCCGGATCCCGAGTCCCTCGAATACGGCAACTGAGACGCGACGCGACACCGAGCCGGTTCCGCGGCCAGCGCACGGAGCGAGGAGAGACTGGATGAAGAGCCTCAGCAGACGATCGTTTCTCGCCGCGTCGGCCGCCCTGGGCGCCAGCGGCTGCAGTGCGGTGCCGGAGATCCTGGCCGCGGAACCGGAACCGCTCGTACGCGTCGCGGATCTCGCGCCGCCGTCGCATCCGGTGTCGATCTCCAGCGGCAACGGACTGCGGTCGACGGCGAAGGCCGTCGAGATGATGGCCGCGGGCGACGACACGCTCGAGGCTGTCATCTCCGGCGTCAACATCGTCGAAGCCGACCCGAACGACATGTCGGTCGGCTACGGCGGCCTGCCGAACGAGGAGGGCGTCGTCGAGCTCGACTCGTGCTGCATGCACGGGCCGAGCTACAACGCCGGCTCGGTCGCGTCGATTCGCGACATCAAGCTGCCGTCACGCGTCGCCCAGCTCGTGCTGGCGCGCACCGATCACGTCATGCTGGTCGGTGAAGGCGCCCGACGCTTCGCGCTCGCGCACGGTCTCCCGGCGGAGAACCTGCTGACCGACAAAGCGCGCCAGCGGTGGCTGCGCTGGAAGGAGAAGCTGTCGGACCGCGACGACTGGCTGACGCCGGAGGAGGCGAAGGCCGGCGGTGCGGCTCGCGTCACACCGAGCGACGACGCCGAGGAGGAGCGACCGACGGGGACGATCACGTGCCTCGGAGTCAATCCGAAGGGCGAAGTGTCCGGCGTCACGACGACGAGCGGGCTCGCGTTCAAGGTGCCGGGTCGCATCGGTGACTCGCCGATCATCGGCGCGGGCCTCTATGTCGACAACGAGGTCGGCGCGGCGGGCGCGACGGGTCGCGGCGAGGCGGTCATCATCTCGTCCGGCTCGCGCATCGTCGTCGAGAACATGCGCCGCGGAATGCACCCGAAGGACGCGGTGCTCGACGTGCTGCGACGCATCGTCCACCAGACGGTCGACCCGCGGCTGCGCAACGAGCAAGGCCGCCCGGCGTTCGAGGTCGTCCTCTACGCGCTGCGCAAGGACGGCGTCCACGCAGCGGGAGCGATCTTCTCCGGACGCCAGTACGCGTTCGGCGACGGGGAGAAGAACGAGCGTGCCGACTGCGTGTACCTGTTCGAGAAGAAGGCCGACTGAGCCATCCAGAAGCTCACTCGCACGCCGGAAACGACTCGCAGCCGAGGCCGTCGGGCGTCGGGTCCGGGCCGCAATCACCCGGGCCGTAGACGGGCGCGCTCGGCGTCGGGGGCGGCGGCTCTGGGCCGCCCATGAACAGCCAGTTGAGCAGGTAGATCACGTCTCCTACGGAGCCGACCACGCTGCCATCGTCATTGACGTCGGCCGCGGCCATGCAGGTCGGCAAGCAGCCGAGCCAGAGGAAGTTGCAGCCCAGAATCGTGAGGGCATCGCTGATATCGATGACGCCGTCGGCGTTCATGTCGCCCCGGACGAAGTGGGGCTCGGGCGGCGTCTCGCCGGAGCCGACGGTCGATGGGCCGAGCGCAGAGACATGGACGACGGCCACGAGCACGAGAGCGATCGACATACGCATGCTAGCGGACTCCTTTCGTCGCGAGGCTCACTCGCACGCCGGAAACGATCGGCACCAGAGGCCGCCGGGCGCCGGATTCGGACCGCAGTCGCCGATGCCGTAGGTCAGCGAGCTCGGTGTCGGCGGCGGCGGCGCGGAGCCGCCCAGGAAAAGCCAATGGAGCAGGTAGATCGCGTCTCCTACCTGGCCGATCACCACGCCATCGCCGTTGACGTCGGCCGCGGCAAGGCACGCCGGCGCGCAGCCATCCCAGAGGAAGGTACAGCCCAGCGCCGAGTGAACGTCGCTGATATCGACGACCCCGTCCGCGTTCGCATCACCCCGGACGAACCAGACCTCGGGCTGCGGTTCGCCGGAGCCGACGGGCGATGGACCGAGCGCAGACACATGGACGACGGCCACAAGGACGAGAGCGATCGAAGTGCGCACGGTGGAAAGCCCCTTTCGTTTCACTCAGAGACACGGAGGAAACGACTCGCAGTCGAAGGAGTCGTCCGTCGGGTCGATACCGCAATCGCCGATGGCGTACGTCGGAGTGCTCGGTGTCGGCGGCGGTGGCTCGTGGCCTCCGAGGAACAGCCACACGAGCGTGTAGACGATGTCGGTGATATCGTATTGTCCGCTGTCGTCGGCATCGGCGGCGTCGAGACACTCGGGCTGACAACCCAAGCAGAGGAACAGAAAGAACAGCGACCTCTGGGCGTCGCTGATGTCGACGACGCCGTCGGCGTTCGAATCGCCCCGAACGAAGGTCGGCGGCGACGGCTCGCCGGAACCGACGGTCGAGATGCCGAGCGGAGAGACATGAAGGACAGCCACGAGGACGAGAGCGATCGACGTGCGCATGGCGACAGGCCCCTGTCGTGTCGGCAGGAGAAAGCGGTGTTGCGTGCCAGGCTACGGCTCGAGGGACGATTTCGCCAGTGCGAATGTCTTCGCCCCTGGGCCCGCATCGCGGCCGCGCTGACGCTCACCCTGCTGCCGTTGGCCGGCTGCACGACCTACGAGCACGTGCCCGCCGAGAACATCGCGATGTTCAACAAGCGGGGTCGCCCGGTCGACCCGGTGCCCGAGTCCGGCAACACGCACTGGACGTTCGGGAACTACGAGGAGATGGACGACGCCGAGTTCGACCGCTACCTCGACCGCATGTTCCGCCGCCTCGACGCGTGGACCGACGAGCGCCGCCAGCGCGATCCGACCGCGAAGCGCCGCGTGCTGATCTTCATCCACGGCGGTCTGAACACGCCGTCCGGCACGGTCGGCCGGGCCGTCGAGCTCGCGCCGCAGATCGAGGCCGACGGCTACTACCCGATCTTCATCAATTGGCGCTCATCGCTCGCAGCGAGCTATTGGGATCACCTGTGGCGCATCCGTCAGGGGCAGGATCTCTACCCGTGGGGCACGGTGATGGCGCCGTACTACCTCGCGGCCGACCTCGTGCGCGGCATCGCGCGTCTCCCGAAGACCGCCTATTTCCAGCTGACGAACCTGTGGGATCTCCACATCGCGCAGATCTACCGCGCGCTGCCGCTCGACCGCGTGCCCGGAACGGACTTCGTCGATACGGTGATCACCACGATGCGCGAGGAGCTCGGCTCCGTCGCGCCGCACGACGTGTCGCGCGTGCTCCAGCGGCGATATCAGCAGAGGCGCGATCAGTGGACGGGGCAGCACCCCGACGCGATCGCCGTCGTCGAGGGCATCGACCGGCGCGAATGGAGCGACAAGCTCTGGCCGTGGTTCACCTACACCGTGACGCTGCCGACGAAGCTCGTGTCAGCCATCGGGATCGACGCGACCGGCGACAGCGCGTGGGACAGCATGCTGCGGGGCGTGCGCATTCTGTTCAACGCCGAGGAGGATTTTCGTCAGACGACGCCGGATGTCGTGCCCTCGGGCGGCCTGTCGAGGTTCATGCGTCGCTTCCGCGCCGAGTACGCCGAGAACTCGGATGAGTGGGAGATCACGCTCGTCGGCCACAGCATGGGGACGATCGTGCTGAACCAGCTCGTGCGCGAGTTCCAGGACATCCGCTACGACAACCTGGTCTACATGGCGGCGGCCTGCTCGCTCCGCGACTACCACGACACGATGTTCCCGTATCTGCGCAGCGAGGAGGGGGACAAAACCGAGCTCTACCACCTGACGCTTCACGAGCAGGCAGAGGACGGCGAGCAGAGCGTGCAGATCCTCGGTCTCGATCCCGCGATCCGCGGATCGCTGCTCATCTGGATCGACAGCCTCTTCGAAAACCCGAAGACGCGGCTCGACCTGACGCTCGGGCGCTACGTCAACCTGATGACGGCCGTCCACAACACGCCACGCGAACTCTGGTCGCGCATCCACATCAAGTCATTCGACGTCGGCGATCACCTCAACGCGGACGGCGTGATGCACCACCCGCAGAGGCACGGCGACTTCACCGTCGCGCGCTTCTGGCGACGCGAGTTCTGGGAACCGGACGGGCTGATTCCGAAGCAATCTCCCCCTTGCACGCCATGAGCGAACAGCCGAGACACGACGAGACGTCCACCGTCGGCGATCTGCGACGCGACGTCGCCCGCTTCGTCGACGAGCGCGACTGGCGGCAATTCCACGACGCGAAGAACCTCACCGCCTCGATCGCGATCGAGGCGGCGGAGCTGATGGAGCACTTCCAGTGGGTGCGCAGCGACGAGGTCGACGCGCACCTGCGTGCCCCCGGCGTGCGGGACGCGGTCCGTGACGAGCTGGCGGACGTGCTGAGCTACGCGCTGTCGCTCGCCAATGCGCTCGACATCGACGTGACGACCGCGGTGCGCGAGAAGCTCGCCAAGAACGCGCGCAAGTATCCGGCGGAGGACTACCGCGGGCGCTGGCGGGCCGAATGATCGGAGAACGTCTCTATCCGCCGAGCCGGCCGGCGAGCCCCTCGTCGTATCCGATGCGGTACCCCTCGCGGAACCCGGCCTCGAACGCGATCGGGTACACGGCCCAGTACGCGTCCTCGAAGCCGTACTCGTAGTCACGACTGCTGTGATGACGCTCGTTCTCATCGTGGTACGCGGCGAGGATCTCCTCGTCCGTGCAGCACAGCGGCGGCGTGTCGTCGTAGTCGACGTGCAGGCCGCCCTCGTCGTTGCCGACCGCGTGGCCATCGCTCCAGCCGTCGAAATGGCCCCGCTCCCACGCGGCGTCCTCGCCGTCCTCCCAGCCTGAATCGTACGAAGCGTGGTCGACGTACCGATCTTCGTCCTCGAGATGATCGCAGCCACCTCCCCACACGGCCAGCGACACGACCGCGAGCGCCGCCCACACGACCCGACCGCGCCTCGAGCTGTGCTGCATCATGTCTGTCCGAGCCTCTCGCGTGCCGCCCGACCTCGACGGCCCCTCCCGCTCGCGCCCGGGAGCCTCTCTCAGCGCGTCGCGAGCCGGTCCGCGAGGCCGTCGTCGTAGGCGTCATCGTACCCGCCGCGGAAGCCGGCCTCAAAGGCCAACGGGTACGTGAACCAGTAGGCGTCCATGTACCCGTCCTTGTAGTCCGAACGCCCCTCGCGGCGGTCCTCGGTGATCCACGCGTCGAGGATCTGCTGATGCGTGCAGCAAACGGGCGGCGTCGGGTCAAACACGCGGTGCGCGAGGCCGTCGTCGTATCCGGCGGCCCAGCCGAGCTGCCAGCCGTCGAAGAAGCCCTTGTCCCACGCGTCGTCCTCGCCGGCGGTGTCCCCCACTGCGTACCAATCGACGTCCTCGTCGTCGTCGTAGCTCGAGCTGGAACTGCCGCCCCCACCGCAGGCGGTCAGCGTCGCCGCCAAGAAAAGCGGCCACAGGGCGCGCACTCGTGAGAACCGGAACACCATGCCCCTTCGGACGGCGCGGTGCAGCCGGTATTCAGCGAGAAACAGGCCCTGTGGCCACGGTCCTACGGCTTGTCGTACTCCTTGACACGGATGTTGCGGAACTCGATCCGCGATCCGTGCCCGAGGAAGCCGATGTAGCCGAGCTGGTTGAGGATGCCGGCGTTCTTCTTGAGCATCTCCGGCTTCAGCTCCGCATCGACGATCGTCACGCCGTTGAGCTTGATCGTCACGCGTCTGCCGCGCGCGGTGATCTCCTCGTAGTTCCAGTATCCGATCGGGCTCTGGAAGCCGCGCTTCGCCGGGACGGCATTGTAGATCGACCCGTGGTATTGGTAGGGCTCCAGGTAGCGGTAGCCGCGGGCGGTGTTCTCGAGAACCTGAATCTCCATGCCGTTGTACGCGGCGTCGTACGCCTTTCGGCCTTCCTTGCGCTGCGGGATGTAGCGCGCCCGGATGCCGACGCCGTTGTTCGCGCCGGACTGGAGCTTGAACTCGAAACGCAGCGTGAAGTTGTCGTAGACGCGGTCTGTGTACAGATTGCCGCCGCCGCGACGCTTGCAGACGAGCTTGCCGTCCTCGGCCGCGTAGCCGTTGACCGCCCCGAGCCAGCCGGTCAAGTCCTTGCCGTTGAAGATGCTGTCGAAGCCTTCGTCGTTCGCGGGGCCGCGGTACTCGGTGTAGAACGTCGCGCCGATCTCGCGGACGACGACCTTCTGGAACTCGACGCCATCGCCGGCCCGCAGCGCGATGCGGCCCTTCGCGGCCCCTCGACGATGGACGACCTCGGCAGTGCGCACACCGTTGAGCCACACCGCGATGTGATCGCCCCGTGCGATCGCGTAGTAGTGGTTCCAGTCATCGCGGACGGCGCGCTTCGCCAACGCGGCCGGGCAACGACCGATGACGCCGTCGGCCCCGCCGTGCGCCAGCGAGCCCCAGCGGCCGGGCCCGACTCCGAGGCTGTATCCGGCGGTGTCGCTATCCTCCGAGGTCTGCTTGCGCAGGCCGATCGCCCCGCTCGCGTCCGCGCCGTCGGCCTTCGCCCACGCGTGGAGCTCGAAGTCGCCGTACTCGTTGTCGCCGGGGGGCGCCCAGCCGTCGCCGACGGGCACGCCGCGCTCGATCGGCGGGTTGCCGCGCTGTTCCTTCGGAATCGACGCCTTGGGCCACGCCAGCGTGCCGCTCTCCGGCGGCCGCCGCGGAATGCGTCGCACGAACACGTTGCGGAAACGCAGCTCGCCGTCATGCGTCTGCAGCTGGAGCTGCCCGACCGGGTAGATCGGCTTGTCGCGCTCCCAGTAGTTCTCCATGACGGTCTCGTTGACGACGAGGACGTCGTTGAGCCAAATGGACACGTTCTCGCCGACCATCACGACGCGGAACGTATTCCACTCCCCCGCCGGCTTGTCGGCGAGCGCGAGCGGCTTCGACGGGTTCTTCTGATTGTTGTAGAGCCCGCCCGACCCGACCTTCGCCTGCGGGATGCCGTTGACCGGGTCCCAGATCTGCACCTGCGGCACGCCGCGCAGGTAGATGCCGCTGTCGGCGCCCTTGCCGATCTTCCAGTCCATGCGCAGCTCGAAGTCGCCGAACTCCTCGACGGTGCAGAGGTACGTGCCCTTGCCGTCGGGATTGATGATCTCGCCACCTTCGACCTTCCAGTGCTTCCGCATCGCCTCGTCGGCCCTCGCCTGCGCGGCCGTGCGCTCGGCCGGGGCCATCTGCAAGATCTTCTTCGGATTGCCGCGACCGAGCAGGCCCTGCCAACCCGTGAGGTCCTTGCCGTTGAAGAGAGCGGTGAAGCCCTGCGGGGGCACATTGTGCTCGGCGGCCGTCGCGGTAGCCGCCACGACGAGCAGAACCGGGGCGATCGGAACGAGGGTGAAGACAGCGCGATACATCCGTGACTCCTCGAGACGTTGCAGGGTTGGGTGGAATCCTCGTGCGAGACGCCCCGATTATCGCCGAACGGCGCCGCGGAAGTCGACCGGGGAAGCCGGGAACCGTCACGTGGCCGGCAGCGTTGTGAGGTGGTAGGCTGTCGCGCCATGGACGCCATCGACACACCCACGCGCAGGGAGGGCGAGGATTTGTTCGAGCGAGCCATCGAGGCGGCCACGCGCACGACCGGTCTTCACGCGCGGGGGATCGATACGATCCAGCTCAACATCGGCCTGCGCTGCGACCTGAGCTGCGCGCACTGCCACGTCGCGGCCTCCCCGCAACGCCGCGAGGAGATGTCCCCCGAGACGATGGAGCTCGTTCTCGCGGCCGTTCGCGCGTGCGGCGCCCGAACGGTCGACATCACCGGTGGCGCGCCGGAGCTCCACCCCCGCTTTCGCGACTTCGTCCGTGCGCTCGCCCGCGAGGAGGTCGAGGTGCTCGTGCGCACGAACCTCACCGTGTTCTTCGAGCCCGAGGCCGCCGGCATCGCAGCGTTCTTCCGTGACCACCGCGTGCACCTGGTCGCGTCGCTGCCGTGCTACCTCGAGGACAACGTCGACACCCAGCGCGGCGACGGCGTGTTCCGGCGCAGTCTCGACGCGATCCGAGAGCTCAACGAGCTCGGCTACGGACGCGACGACGCGCTGCTGCTCGACCTCGTCTACAACCCGGTCGGGCACTCACTGCCTCCCGAGCCCGCCGTTCTCGAAACCGCGTACAAGCAGCATCTAGCCGACGACCACGGCATCGTGTTCTCGCGCCTGCTGACGATCACGAACATGCCGATCGGCCGGTTTCGCGCCGACCTGAAGCGAAGCGGCGACCACGATCGATACCGTGACGTCCTGCGCGAGTCGTTCAACCCGCGCACGATCGACTCGCTGATGTGCCGCCGCCAGATCAGCGTGCGCTGGGACGGGACGCTCTTCGACTGCGACTTCAACCTCGCGCTCAAGATGCCGGTCGACGGGGGCTCGCCGACGCACATTCGCGATTTCGAGCCGCAAGCCCTCGGCCGCCGACGCATCGCGACCGCCGAGCATTGCTTCGGCTGCACCGCCGGGCGCGGCTCGTCGTGCGGCGGCGCGCTGGACGTCGAGTAGCAGTCCGTTGAAAACGGCTTCGAGCGTGACCCGAGGCCCCCCCTGCCGAT
>CAYMRB010000387.1:0-9805 GCA_964392615.1 uncultured Planctomycetia bacterium
ACAGTTTGGTCGATTTCAGGGTAGTGAAGGTCGAGACCAATCGGGTGACGTTCAGCTACAAGGGTGAAGAGATTCCCCTGATCTTCAGGAGATACTGACGGCCCGCGTGCCGTCGCGCCGCTTCCGGAACCTCGACCAGAAACTCCGGAGGCGGCAATCAGCAGGAACACCCCACCGCGTTGCGTGGGGAACGGAGGCGTCATGAAACTAGGAACGTGGTCGTGGGCGCGCAGGGCCACTGCCCCTCTCTGTATCGGTTGGATCGTCGCGATCTCCGGGCTCGCGTCGGCACAGGACGAGGGCGCGGGGAACTACTCAGATTATCTGAGCGGAGCATCGACGGACGACTACGAGGGCACGTCCGAGTACATCAGCTTCGACTTCAAGGACAAGGACCTCCATGAAGTCTTGCGGTTTATCTCGAGCCGCGTGGGCGTCAACATCATCGCCAACAACGAAGTCCGCGAGACCGTCACGGTCACGTTCGACAAGGTCGGCTGGCGTAACGCGCTCGAGGTCATCGCGCAGCAGACGCACTGCCAGATCGTCGAGAAGAGCGATCGGCTGATTCAGTTCACGCAGCCGCCGACGATCTCCATGGAGTTCCAGGATGCCGACGTCAAGGTCGTCTTGGAGCTTCTGGCAAAGCAGGCGGGCGTCAACATCGTCATGGACTCGTCGATTCGCGGGCAGGTCAGCCTGAGCCTGCGCGACGTACCGTGGCGCGAGGCGCTCGACACGCTCGTCAAGACCGCGGGCTACGTCCTCGTTCGCGAGGATACGAGCGCGGCGACCGAGATCTTGCGCGTCGTTCCGCCCGAGGCGCTCAAGCAGCAGCTCGAGACGCGTCACTTCACGCTGCGGTACGTGCGACCGCCCGAGCCGTACATCGCGAGGATGGCCGGCGTCGAGACCTTGACCGTCTCCGCGCTCGGCGGAGACGCTGATGGGGAGGCCGCCGCCGAAGGCGGCTCCGGGTCCACATTCCAGCTCGAGGTCGCGCTCGGCCGCGTCGTGTCGGAGGACGGCGGTTCGCTCGACTTCGACGCGAACACCAACACGTTCATCGTCAAGGACATCAAGCCGAAGCTCGACGAGATCGCGCACATCATCCAGCTCGTCGATGTGCCGCCGCCGCAGGTCTATATCGAGGTCAAGTTCGTCCGCACGACGAATGCTGACCTGTTCGAGCGCGGCGTCAAGTTCGACATGTCGTCGACGCCGGAGCGCGACGGATTCCAGCTCCTCGGCCGCTTCGCGGAGCCTGGCGAGTTCCCGCAGTTCCCGACGGATCCTCTGCAGATCTTCGGCGGCACGATGCCGTTCGACATCGGGCGCAGCGATGGCGACGCGCTCGGCGTGACGGGCTTCCAGAGCCTGGGTCTCCTCGACTTCACGCGGACGCAGGCGCTTCTGCGGCTGGTCAAGGATGATGAGCGCTCGCGGGTCGTGCAGGAGCCGGCCCTGACGATGATCAACAACCGACCGGCGGTGATCTTCGTCGGCGAGACGATCCCGTTCGCCGTGCAGCAGATCCAGCAGGATCAGAACGGCAACATCACGGTCGCCATCGACGAGAACGATCGCTCGCCGATCAATATCGGCTTCACGCTTTACGTCGTGCCGCACGTCATTCCGGGCACGGACCAGATCGACCTCAGCGTGATCCCGAAGGTCTCGTCGCTGTCGGGCACGACGTCGACGATCGAGGGCTTCGAGCGTTTCGAATTCCAGGCGCCGGGCAGCCAAACGCAGTCGTTCATCGACCTGCCGCGCGAGTCGTCCCAGACCGTCGTGACCTACCTGCGCGTGCAGGACGGCCAGACGGCCGTGATCGGCGGCCTGCAGACGGAGCGCCGCACCGAGATCGAGACGAAGGTGCCGCTGATCTCGAGCATTCCGCTCCTCGGCAATCTGTTCGTCTGGAAGCGGAAGTCGAGCGATCTCGAGTCGCTGATGATCCTGATCACGCCTCGGATCCTGAAGAACGTCGGTATGCAGAACCGCATCTTCGACGAGGTCGTCGGCCGCCACAAGAGCGCGGACTACTTCTACCAGACCTACGAGCAACCGTTCGAGGAGGCCGACGACGCAGCTCTGGCCGACCCGGACGCGGCGGCCGAAAAGTAGTCGAAAAGGCGATTCGACGTCGGTAGTATGCCCCGGGAGATTCCGAGCGGAGTCTCCCGGGTTTTTTTTGCGCCGGTGCCTCGCACCGCGCTCGACGTCGTTACTCGGGACGAGGTAGCAATTTACGAAGTATCGTGCCGGCCTCGAAGTGCCGGGGACCGTAAGAACACGGCGGGCAGAAGGACGACGGCGCGTGACGCCGTCGCATACAGAACAACTTGGCAGACCGACACGCACAGGAGCAGAAGCGCAGGGGGAGAGTCCGCGATCCTGCAGAGCCCGCCCACGACGCCGCTCAGGGCGTCCAGACCGAGACGGCGTTCGGCGCCGGCCTGCTGGACGATCTGGCGGGTGGGGCGGTGAGCGCGCCCGAGACCTCGGAGGCTCCCGCCGCCGAGCACGGCGCGACGCGCGCCAGCGGATCGCGACGACGTCGTCGGCGTCCAGCGGCCGAGACGGCGCGCTCATCCCCGAAGGAAGGCGAGCCCGCCGGCGCTGAGGCCGATCCGAGCGCATCGCGCGACGAAGCGGCCGCGTCGGGTGACGAGCGCTCGAAGGCGGCACCGGAACCGGAAGTGCCCGCTTCGAAGCCCCGCGCTTCAAAGTCCAAAAAGACGACCAAGAAGGCCGCGACGAAGAAAGCCGCCGCCAAGAAATCCGCCACCAAGGTAGCCGCCGCGAAGGAGGCCGCCGCCAAGGAGGCTGACGCGAAGGAGGCCACCGCCAAGGAGGCTGTCGCGACGGAGACCGACGCCGGGGACGACGCCCCCGCCCGGAGCGGGCGACGATCGACTCGCCGGCGGGGGAGAGGGCGGAAACGGCGCGGTTCGAGCGCAGCCGTCGACGAGAGCGCGGCCGCCGCCGAGGTCTCGGTTGCCGAGGAGCCGGCCGAGCAGCCCCCTGCGGCGGAAGAGCCGGTCCTTCCGGAATCGGCTGACACGGCGGAAGAGACGACGGACGCCGAGAGCGACGAGGCGACGGCCCTCCGTGGACCGCGGCGGAGCCGAGCCCCGCTGCGCCGCGTCGGCCGGCTGCGCCGGGCTCAGCGGCCTGCGACCCCCCTGGATTCGGAAGAGGCTGCCGCGGATTCCGAGGAGCCGAGCGACAGCGCAGAGCCTTCCGAGGCTGCCGCGGGTGACGCCGAGCCGAGTGCGGACGAGGTCGGCAGCCGACGAACGCGTTCGCGACGCGGTGGACGCCGCGCCGGGCGCCGGCGCTCCCGGGCCGACGCCGAGACGGTCTCCGACGCGGAGGACGCGGAGGATGCCGCGGCGGACGCCGAGAGGGAGGCAGAGCCGGCATCGGACGCGGAGATGGGCGGCCGCACGGAACGCCGCGGACGCCGCGGGCGCCGACGCGCCGCAGCAGACGACGCGGCCGAGGCCGCGTCGCCGGAGTTCGACGCGGAAGCGGAGGACGAGAACGAAGGCACGGAGCGACGCGGCCGACGCGGGCGACGGCGCTCGACGCGCGCGGGCAGCGGTGAGGCTGCGCGTTCGGCCGGGCGGGGCGCGGCTCAGGCCGAGAAGAAGAAGGCCGTCCTGCGCCGGATTCTGGTCGACGCGATGGATGAGGAGGAGGTCCGCATCGGCGTCGTCGATGACGGCCGCCTCGAGCAGCTCTTCTACGAGCGACCGGCCGAGAAGAAATACCTCGGCAACATCTACAAGGGCCGCGTGGTCAACATCGAGCCGGGGATCCAGGCGGCCTTCGTCGACATCGGCATCGGCCGCAACGGCTTCCTGCACGTCTCCGACGTGTTGCCGGTGTACAAGGACGCGGAGGCCGTGCCGGTCGACAGCCTGTCGCAGCGCCTGGGCGCGCGGCGGCGCATGCTGATTCAGGACATCCTTCGAAAGGGGCAGGAGATCCTGGTCCAGATCTCGAAGGACTCGATCGGCATGAAGGGGCCGAGTCTGACGACCTACGTCAGCGTGCCGGGGAAGTACCTCGTGCTGATGCCGGGAGTCAGCCGCTACGGCGTCTCCAAGCGCATCCAGGACTACGAGGAGCGGGCGCTCCTGCGCAAGAAGCTCGCTGACCTCGACCCGCCCGAGGGCATGGGCTACATCGTCCGCACCGCCGGCCAGGATGAGTCCGAGGAGGTGCTGGCGAAGGATTTCCGGTACTTGATGGAGGTCTGGGACCAGATCCGCGAGGGCGTGCGCACCCGCAAGGCGCCCGCCATGCTGGTCCAGGAGCACGATCTGGTCACCCGAGCCCTTCGTGATCTGTTCGGTGCCGAGGTCGAAGAGATCTTCATCGACGAGGCCGAGGTCTACGAGCAGGCCAAGCGATTCCTCCTCGATGTCATGCCCCAGGCCGCCAAGCGCCTGAAGCACTACACCGGCGCGACGCCGCTGTTCGCGAAGTTCGGCGTTGAATCACAGATCGAGAGTATCTACAATCGCCGGATTACGCTGCCGAGCGGCGGCTGGATCGTGATCGAGCAGACCGAAGCGCTGGTCGCGATCGATGTCAATTCCGGGAAGTATCGCGACGAGGAGGACCTCGAAGCAACGGCCCTGCACACGAACCTCGAGGCGGAGGCGGAGATTTGCCGCCAGCTGCGGCTACGCGACCTCGGTGGAGTCATCATCATCGACTTCATCGATATGGAGGACGCCGCCAACCGCCGCGAGCTCGAGCGGGCCGTGAAGGCGAGTCTGAAGGACGACAAGGCGAAGAGCTGGATCACGCGGGTGTCGCGCTTCGGGATCATCGAGATGACCCGGCAGCGCGTGCGGCCGAGCTTCGAGACCTCGAACCACGAGGCCTGCGAGGCGTGCCGCGGCACCGGGTGGGTGAAGGCCTCACGCAGCGTCGGCACTTCGATCCTGCGCCGGCTGCGCGGCGAGCTCAGCCACCGACGGCGTCAGGTTTGCGAAGTGATCGCCGCACCGCGCGTCGCCGAGTATCTGCTCAACGACCGCCGTCGAACGATCCTGGAGCTCGAAGAGGAATTCCGCAGACAGATCATCGTCCGGTCGGACGCCGACCTGAGCCCCGAAGAATATTCCGTGCGGTACCGCTGAAGCGGACGGCCGCTTGAAGACCAGGTTGAGGAACAGAACCTCCCATGCAGGCAATCATTCGTGACGGCGGGCGACAGTACAAGGTTCGCCAAGGCGATCGACTCGACGTCGATCTGCGCTCCGACATCGAGCCAGGCGCGACCATCGAGTTCCCTGAAGTCCTCATGATCGAGGCGGACGACGGGGTGGCTCGTGTTGGCAAGCCCCTCGTCGAGGGAGCCAAGGTGGTCGGCAAGGTGATCGGCGAGGTCAAGGGCAAGAAGCTCATCATCCTGCATTTCCGCCGTCGGAAGAACTCGCGCCGCCGCATGGGTCACCGGCAGAAGTACACGCAGGTCCAGATCGAAGCGATCGAGGGTTAGCGAGCGACGAGCGAAGAAACATGGCACAAAAAAAGGGACAAGGCGCGACGCGCAACGGGCGGGACTCCAACCCGCAGCATCGCGGCCTCAAGGCGTACGGCGGTCAGGCGGTCAAGCCGGGCCAGATCATCGTTCGGCAGTGCGGCACGCGCTTCAAGCCGGGCTTCAACGTCGGCATCGGCAACGACTACACGATCTACGCGCTGATCGAGGGTCGCGTGAAGTTCGAGAGTCGCAAACGGATCAGCGTCTACGGCGACGGCGAAAGCGATAGCTGACGGGCCGCGTGCGGCGCGCGACGCGGCGGGGACAGAGGACTGCTCGACAGATCTCTGTCCCCGTCTCGCATCCCGGGGAGTTTCCCAGTGTTTCTCGACGAGGCGATCATTCGAGTTCGAAGCGGCAAGGGCGGCAACGGCTGCGCGAGCTTTCGGCGTGAGAAGTACGTCCCGCGCGGTGGCCCGAACGGCGGCGATGGCGGCGATGGCGGCGGTGTCTACCTGCGCGCGAACGACCAGATCGGCACGCTGCTCGATATCGGCCGTCGACATCTGTACGTCGCCGAGAAGGGGCGTGACGGCTCGAGCAACAACCGCTATGGGCGCCGGGGGAAGCACCTCGTGCTCGACGTTCCGGTCGGCACGCTCGTGCGCGAGGTGGAGGCCGACGCACCAGGGGCGGATCCGCGCCAGGGGCGCGTGATCGGCGATCTCGTCGATCCGTCCAAGCGGCTGCGCGTGGCGCGCGGAGGGAAAGGTGGCCGCGGCAACCGCGCCTTCGCGAGCGCGACGAACCAGGTGCCGCGTTACGCCGAAGAGGGGCAACCGTACGAGGAGCGCACGCTGTACCTCGAGCTCAAGCTCATGGCCGACGTCGGCCTCGTCGGTCTTCCGAACGCCGGCAAGTCGACTCTGCTGTCGCGGATCTCGGCCGCGTCGCCGAAGGTCGCCGACTATCCCTTCACGACGCTCAAGCCGCACCTCGGCATCGCGGAACTCGGCGATTGGAGCCGGCTCGTCGTGGCCGATATCCCGGGGCTCATCGAAGGAGCGCACCGCGGCCAGGGGCTGGGCATCGAGTTTCTGCGCCATATCGAGCGCACCCGCGTGCTCGTCCACCTGATCTCGGCAGAGGATCTCGACGTCGACAAGTGGGTCGCGGACTTCCGGACCATCGAGGCCGAGCTCACGAGCTACAGCGAGACGCTGGCGGCGAAACCCCGGCTCGTCGCGCTGAGCAAGATCGACGTCGTGCCAGCCGAGGAGCTCGACCAGCTCGTTGCCGATCTTTCCGGCCGTCTCGAGCGGCCCGTCGTGCCGTTCTCCGCGGTACTCGGAACCCACCTGAACACGCTCCTCGAACGGGCACGCGAGTTGACGGCGGATACGGAGGCCTGAAGCGGCGTCGAGCTGCCGCGAAGCGGTCAGCCGCCAACTCCGCGAGCATGGGCGGCCCGGAGCTGCGGCGAGGCTGTTCCGGTCAGCCCGTGCCCCGGTTCGTCGCTCCCAGGGCCGCGTTGTATACTTCTCCGCCCCCGGGTCGCAGGGTGCCGGTCCGTCCGCCCCTAGGGGAGGGTCGTGGGACCTCGGGGATTCAGTACAAGCACGAGACACGCCCGGGAGAGGCCGCATGGAATTCCACGAGATGCTCCGGAAGATGGTCATCGAGAAGGCCTCCGACCTGTTCATCAAGGTCGGGACGCCGCCATCGTTGCGGATCGATGGGGCCATCCACTTTCTCGACACCGACGAGATCACATCGCAGGACGCGATGGAGATCTACGAGATCATCGAGGACTCGAAGAAGGAAGGCTTCCGGGCGCGGGACCAGGGCGACATCGACGTCGCGTACGAGATTCCCGGCATCGGACGCTTCCGCGTCAACATTTTCCACCAGCGCGGTCACCTCGGTTTCGTGCTGCGCCACATCGAGAGCAACGTGCTGTCCTTCGAGGACCTCGGCCTGCCGGGCGAGGTTCTCTCCAGTCTCTCCAGCGAGCACCGCGGGCTCGTGCTCGTCACGGGGCAGACGGGAAGCGGCAAATCGACGACGCTCGCGTCGATGATGCATTTCGTGAACGAGCGCTTCAACAAGCACATCGTCACGATCGAGGACCCGATCGAGTACATCTTCAAGGACCGCAAATCGATCATCGACCAGCGCGAGATCGGCACGGACGTCTCCGACTTCCTGACCGCGCTGAAGATGGGCATGCGCCAAAGCCCCGACGTTATCCTGATCGGCGAGATGCGCGATCGCGAGACGATGGAGGCCGCGCTGTCGGCAGCCGAGACCGGGCACCTGGTCTTCAGCACGCTCCACACCGTCAACGCGACGCAGACGATCGAGCGCATCATCAACTTCTTTCCGCCGCACCAGCACAATCTGATTCGCCTGCAGCTGTCGCTCGTGCTCAAGGGAGTCATCTCGCAGCGTCTGGTCCCGAAGAAGGGCGAGAGCGGCCGAGCACCGGCGATCGAGCTGATGATCGTGTCACCGACGATCAAGGATCTGCTGGCGCAAGGTAAGACCGCCGAGCTCTACAACGCCGTGAAGGAGGGCAGCTACTACGGCTGTCAGACGTTCAACCAGGCGCTCAAGAAGCTCTACCAGGAAGACGTCATCACGCTCGATCACGCGATGGACGCGGCGGACAACCCCGACGAGCTCAAGCTCGAGATCAAGGGCATCTACAAGGGCGCGTCGACGGACTTCTCGTTCAACTACTGACCAGGATCACCCCGAAGCGCGCGGGGCGCACCGCGCCGAGGGGACGCCGTTTCGCCCAGAGATCCTGAGGTTTCCCCCGACGGCCGGCTCGCGGCATAATGGCGGCATGGGCTGACCACGCCCGCCGCGGCTTTCGACCGTGGATCTTGGCAGCTCATGCCGGCGGAGTTGGAGCTGACCGCTCGCGGCCACTTGACCAAGGCTCCAGCTCCAGCTTCAGCCCAAGGCCCGCGGCAGCTCGACTCCGCATGCAGCTCGCTCTCCTGGTCGGAAACTCCCGTCTGCGCTGTGCCCGGATCGAGTCGGGCGCGGTCGCGATGCGCACGGTCGTCGAGTTCGCGGACTTCGAGCGCGCGGGCCCGGCGACGCTCGAGACCATCGCCGGTGGGGCGGTGCCCGAGAAGATCGTCGCCGCTTCGGTTCGCGATGATCTCTTCGCGCGCGCGATCGCCGCGCTGCCGTCTGGCTGGCCGGCGCCGCTCGTCGCGCGACGGGACTTCCCGATCCCGATCGAGAATCGCTACGAGCGCCCTGACGAGGTCGGCACGGATCGCCTGCTGAACGCCGTCGCAGCGCGCGAGCTCTTTCCGGGCGCGTCGTGCGTCGTCGTCGACTTCGGCACGGCGACCAGCCTCAGCGCCGTGTCGGCCGAGGGCGCGTTCGTCGGCGGGCTCATCGGAGCCGGCGCGACGGCGGTGCAGAAGGCTCTGTCGATTGCGACGCCGCGGTTGCCGGCGATCGAGCTCGCGCCCCCGCGCGGCGCGGCGATCGCTCGCCGGACGCTCACGGCGCTGGAGGGCGGCGTCTTCCGGCAGCTGGCAGGCGGTGCCAACGCCTTGGTCGAGGCCGTGTGCGCGGAGCTTCCGGGCGCGCGCGTCATCGCGACCGGCGGCCAGGCGCGGCTCTTCGCGCCATCGATCCCCGCGATCGAGCGCATCGAGGACGATCTGACGCTCGACGGCCTGCTCGCCGCTTGGGCGGCGCACGAGGCGCCATGAACTTCTCGTATTGTCTTGCGACACCGCGCGGCGAGGGAGGCCTTGCGGTGTTCGAGCTTCGCGGGCCGGACGCGCGTCCCGTCGTCGAGCGCGTCTTCCGCGGGCGCGGGCTGCCCAGCCTCGGAGCTTCGCGCCTGGGGGCCCTCGTCGCGGGCGACGAGTCGATCGACGAGGTGCTCGTCACGCATGAGTCCGCCGCGGCGACCTGGTGTTCATTGGAGGCATGGACGCTGTCGATCCACGGCGGCGCGTGGCTGCAGGAGCGCGTCGACCGACTCCTGCGCGACGTCGGCGGCGATCGGCGCACCCACCGCGAGGTGCTGGAGGACGCGGTCACGGCCGGCGCGCTCGACGCCGTACGAGCGGCCGCGATCGACCTCCTGCCGGACGCCCGGACCGAGCGCGCCGCGGCGTTTCTGCTGCGCCAGGCGAGCGGCGAGCTGACCGCCGAGATCGAGGCGCTGATCGAGCTGGCAGCGGGCGGGTCGGAGTCGGGGGCGGAGTCGGAGTCGGGGTCGGAGTCGGAGTCGGAGTCGGAGTCGGGGTCGGA
>CAYMRB010000388.1:0-9804 GCA_964392615.1 uncultured Planctomycetia bacterium
AGGACTCTCGCACCGCAGTGGAGACACTCGAACGCGTCGTTCCCACCGGCGACGAGATTGCGACGCTCGCCTTCTTCCCTCTCGCGAGACTCCTCGGTCATCCTGCGAGCGCCTGCTTCAATCGAGCGGCGATGAGATCGCCGGAGCGTTCAGAAGCCGCGTCGTCGATGTCCTTGTGCAGCACGAGCCGGATGCCGCGTTGCGGCAGCGGCACGGCCAGCACGCCCCGACGCTCGAGCGCGGCGACGAGCTCTTGGTGGCGGTCGTCGCTCGCGCCATCGAGCGAGAAAAAGAACATGTTCGTCTCCGGCCGTTCGACCTTTACGCCGCGGTCACTGGAGGCCGCGATGCGCGTCGCGAGCTCGGCCGCTCGGCGGTGATCGTCGGCGAGCCGCACGACGTTGTTCTCGATCGCGTACAACCCGCACGCCGCGAGGATGCCGGCCTGCCGCAGGCCACCACCGAGCAGCTTGCGCAACTTGCGGGCGCAGTGGATGAACTCCGCCGTGCCGACGAGCAGCGAGCCCGCTGGTGCGCCGAGCCCCTTCGACACGCAGAACATTACCGAGTCGGCGCACGCCGCGTAGTCCGCGACCGCGATGCCGCTGGCGACCGACGCGTCGAAGATCCGCGCGCCGTCGAGGTGGTAGCGCACGCCGAGCTCGCGACACAGGCCGCCGACCTCGCGCAGGTACTCCAGCGGCAGCACGCACCCGCCCGCGATGTTGCTCGTCTGCTCGAGGATCACGAGGCGCGTCCGCGGAAGGTGGACGTTCTCCGGCCGGTAGGCGGCGCGGATGCGGTCGACGGAAATCCGGCCACGATCGCCCGCGATCGGCACGGCCTGCACGCCCCAGAGCCGGGCGGTGCCCGCGCACTCGAAGTTGTACGTGTGACACAGCCCCTCGAGGATCAGCTCGTCGCCCGGGTCGCAGTGTACGCCGACCGCGATCGAGTTCGCCATCGTGCCGGACGGGACGAAGATCGCCGCCTCCTTGCCGAAGAGCTCGGCGACGCGCCGCTCGAGCGCCGCAACCGTCGGGTCGTCGCCGAAGACGTCGTCGCCGAGCGGAGCGGCCGCCAGGGCCGCGAGCATCGGCGCGTCCGGCCGCGTCACCGTGTCGCTGCGCAGGTCGACGACCGCCGTCGCCGCCGCTTCACCGACGCTGGATCCCCCGCCGCCCTGTTCGGATTTTGTCCGCATTGTGTTCGCTTTTTCCTCGCCTCGCGCCGGATTCCCCGGCCTCGGGCCGACTTTGTTTCCGATCGCGACCCCATCCGGGGTACTCTCTGAAGACAGGCGCCCGAAGGTGTCTCCAAAATACCGGCCCTCTGGAACTTACGAAACTGGGCCGGATCGTCGAGGGAGCCCCGGCCATCCCCCTTCCGGAGGCCGAACGATCCGCGGTAAGATCGTCATCATGACCGACGAGTCACTCCACGAGCTGGAAGACGCCGACCTGGTGGCCCGGGCGCTGGCCCAGGACCTCGCCGCGTTCGAGGTGCTGATCTCGCGATACCAGCAGGGCATCTACAACGTCTCGTACTACAAGAGCAAGAACTGCTTCGACGCCGAGGACCTGAGCCAGGACATCTTCCTCGCCGCGTTCCGGGCGCTGTCGACGCTCAAGGACCCGACGAACTTCGGCGGCTGGCTGTTCGGCATCGCGTACAACCGCTGTCACAAGTGGTTCCAGCGCGAGCGGACGAAGGTCGTCAAGTTCCAGGAGATCGCCCGCCGCGCGGAACGCGAGGAGCGCCTGTCGCGCCGCGCGAATGCACCGCTCGGCGCCGTAGCGCCGTCGTCCGACTCCGAGCCGGAGCTCTCCCAGGTGCTCGCTCGGCTGCCCGACGATGTCCGCGAGGCCCTGCGGCTCAAGTACCTCGAAGGTCTGAGCTACGTCGACATCAGCGAGCGCATGGGGATCAAGAACCACCGGATCGACTACCTCATCCGCAAGGGCAAGAAGATGATCCGCGAACGCTGGCGCGCGGGCGATTCCGCTTCGCGTGCGGCCGGTGAAGAGAATGGCGCGTGAGAGGCAAGATGATGGACGACCAAAGGCAATTGAATGACGGCTGCGGCTTGACCGGTTGCGACTTAGTCGCCGCCGCCCTCGACCGGTTCGTCGAGGGCGAGCTCGACTCGACCCATGGCCTGCGCGTCGAGTCTCACCTCGCGGAGTGCGACGCTTGCCGCGATCTGGTCGATGAAATGCGCGCGGAACGCCTGTGGATCCTCGAGCGCGCGGTGCAGGCCCCGCAGCTCCCGGAGAGCTTCGCGGCCCGCGTCACCGAAAAGCTCCGCGCGGAGCTGGCGGGTGAGCAACACGACGCCGGACAGGACGGTGACGCCGAACAGGACGGTGCTGATAGACGCGAACCCGAACGGATCTCCACAATCATCCTGTCGAACTTGCGCCCGTGGACGAGTGCCGCCGCCGCGCTGATCGCGATCTCGGCCGTGGCGTTCTGGCTGCCGCGACTGGCGGACGGCCCGACCGTCGCTCACAGGTCGACGGTGCGCTCCCCGAGCGCTTCGCTGTCGGAGCTCGCCGTGTCCCCCGCGCTCGCGGCCACGGCCCCGGGCACGATCACCGCGTTCGCCCTGCCACTCAACGAGACGTCACACACCGAGGCCGCTTTCCCTCGCACCTGCTCGGCAGCGACGAGCATCGATACCTACTGCCCGGCGATCGACGAGCCCGACGTCACGACGCTGGTCGCGGTGACGATGGAAACGCCGACCGCGCCGGTTCACGCGACGGCCTCGACGCCGGAGCGGTCCGGCCGAGTGCGCCGAGCGCTCTTCCGATCGTCGCGCAATCTGGGCGCCATGTACTCCCTCGCGTCGCGCGTCGTCCCGAACGGCGCGCCCGAGGCGCCCCGACACGCCGCCTACGGGGCTCCGCCGTTTCCCGGCGAGGAGCCGTGTGCGGAGGACCTCAACGACGATGGTCAGACCGACGTCGCAGACGTCGCATTGGGGCTCTATGTGATCTGGAACTCCGGCCTGCCGGAGGCGTGCGATGCGGCACCGCCGTACGGCGATGACCTCCTGTGCAAGGACCCGTGCCTGTACTGAGAAGTGCCGTCTTTCGCAAATGCTCGTGCAGACTCGCCGAGCGAGTTCGTTCGCTGGCGAGGCGCGCGAAGGAGTCCATGCCGGAGGCCCATAGCCGACTGAGCGCGGGAGTTGCCAATCACCGCGTCAAGTCACCGAACGCGATCGGGGAGGAGGGTCTCTCCCGTCGCGAGTGAACTGAAACCGTAGCATTTCACGTCGAGCTCGACTCGATCGAATACCGGAAAGGCAAATCGTCAGGATGAGATCACGCAATCGCTCGCTCGTCGCGGTAGCGGCCTGCGCCGCAGCGGCGCTCGGCACGCTCGCGACACTGCGACCGCGCGCGTCCGCGGAGGACGCCGCTCAGGCGACGGCGAGCCCGGCGCCCGCGGCTCAAGCGACGCAGGTCAACCTGCTCTACACCATCAACAACCTGGGCTACACAGGGACCTGCGGCTGACCGAAGAAGAAGATCAAGCTGGGTAGTTTGCCCAGAAGGCAGACCTTTCTGAATCAGATGCGCGGCCGCAGCGTCGCGACGCTTCTCGTCGACGGCGGCGACTGCTACTTCAGCACGCCGACCACCAAGAAGCCGAGCAAGGCCGACGAAGTGCGCGGGATGCGCACGGCTCGCAAGCTCGTCAAGGCCCACAACTACATGGGCTACCACGCTCAGGGCCTCGGCCCGGCCGACCTGCAGTTCGGCGTCGACGCGCTGAAGGAGCTCGTCAAGGACCTACGGCACCCGATCGTCTGCGCGAACCTGATCGACAAGACGACCGGCAAGCCGGTGTTCCAGCCGACCGCGATCGTCACCATCGAGGGCACGCGCTTCGGCTTCTACGGCGTGTGCCTCAACACGCTCCACCCGACGTTCAAGAAGCGCGTTCTCGGCGAGCGGTACGATCTCCTGGACGCGTACGAGACGACGCTGACCGTCGTTCCCGAGCTGCGCAAGAAGTGCGACGTGCTCATCGCGATCTCGCACACCGACATCCACGTCAACGAGCAGGTCCTCGAAACGGTCCAAGGCATCGACCTCCTTCTCGATCCGTACTCGCGTAACGGTAGCCAGCCGATCTGGATCACCGAGGGCGAGTACGTCGTCAAGCACAACGAGGTACCGATGCTCCGCATCGACGGACAGGGCTCGCGCGTCGGCGTGTGTCACCTGTACTTCGATGACGGTCCGGGCAGGAAGTTCAACGAGTACGACGCCTACGACTACCCGCTCGAGCCTCACATCTGGGGGCACCCGGAGATGGCCGACCTCGTCGCCGGCAAGGAGCCTCCGGGCTGGCGCGATCGCGACCCGCACGAGATCCACCTCCTCGACGAGCTGTTCCTCGGCAGCGAGGCGTGCGGCGCCTGTCACGAGGCCCAGTTCGAGTTCTGGAAAGGCCAGGGCCACGCGAAGGCGTTCGCACCGCTCGTCAACGAGAGGAAGGAGCACCTCGAGCCCGCGTGCATCGAGTGCCACTCGGTCGGCTACGGCCTGACGTTCGTCGAGCCCGAGAAGATCGGCGAGTGGAAAGACGCCGGCTGCGAGTCGTGCCACGGCATCGATCACCGCCACGCGGAAAACCCGAAGCGTTACCGACTCAAGCCGGTCGAGGACAGCCGCTGCTGGGGTTGCCACAACTACACGATCCTCGAGTCGAAGCCGCTTCAGATCGGCCAGGCCAAGAGGAAGGTAGCCTGCCCGAAGATGGAGAACTGAGCATGCGATTCATGAGCCTGTTTCGGGGGCGAACGGCGCTGATCGGTCTCGGCTTGGTCGCTGTGGCGGCCGCCGGCATCGCCGATCCGCGCGACCAGAACGACGACGCGGGGGACGCCGTCAAGCTGTTCACGCTGGTCTACAACGTGAACAACGCCGGCTACGTCGACGTCTGCGGCTGCAAGCGCAAGGAGGTGCGCCAGGGTAGCCTGACCCGCCGCTCGAGCTTCCTGAAGCAGTTCCGCACGACCGGGCGCGAAATCCTCCTCCTCGACGGCGGCAGCGCCCTGTACCCGATCAACGACACGGTCAAGCCGAGCGAGATGCCCGACGCGATCAGCAAGGCCAGGCTGATCGTCGAAAGCTACAACCGCATGGGCTACGCCGCCATGGCAGTCGGCCCCTACGACCTCATCGCCGGCCTCGCGAGCCTCAAGGACCTCGAGAAGACGGCAAAGTTCAAACTTCTCTCCGCCAACCTCGTCGACGCGGATGGGAAGCTAATCTTCGCACCGCACGCGGTGTTCGAGGTGGCCGGCGTCAAGGTCGGCGTCTTCGGATTGACCCTCGACACGATCCCACTGCCGCGCATGAAGAAGTGGGCGCCCGGCTGCCGTGTGACCGATCCGTTCGCGGCGGCGCAGAAGGCGCTCGACGAACTGCGCCCGAAGTCGGATATGGTCGTCGCCCTCGCATACCTTCGCGAGGAGAAGAACTTCGAGCTCGTCGAGAAGCTCCGCAACCTCGAGATCCTCATCGACCCCTACCTCGAGCAGGGGAGCCAGAAGACCTGGCTCAAGAAGGAAGAGGAGTGGCTCAAGATCCGCAACGGCACGCTGTTCCTGCGCAGCGACGGTCAGGGGGCGCGCCTCGGCATCATCGACATCGACCTCGTACGCCCGGACGAGCAGCTGATCGACGGCGCGCGCTTCGACCAGCTCGCCGACAAGATTGATGACGGGCAGGCGACCGATGCGGACAAGAAGGAGTTCGACGTGCTGAACCAGAAGAACCTCTTCCGGTTCACGCGCATGTCGATCGAGCCGCACCACCTGAGCGATCCGGAAATCGACTCACTGATCGACGCGTGGAAGAAGGGCCAGGACCCGTCGCAAGCGAAGCAACTCGAGAGTGCCTTGCCGCGCAAGAAGGACTTCTTGACGACCGACGGCTGCAAGGATTGCCACGAGAAGCAGTACGCGTGGTGGAAAGGCACGAAGCACTCCCACGCCTACGAGTCGCTCGTCACGACGAACGACCACGAGCGCTTCGACTGCATCGGCTGCCACAGCCTCGGGTATGGCCAGGCCTTTCTCGACCGCACGAACATCGGCAAGTACGGCGACGTGCAGTGCGAGTCCTGCCACGGCACGAACCCGCAACACCCCGGCGACCCTGTCGCCCACAGCTTCCCGCGCGTCACGAAGAAGGACTGCCTGGTCTGTCACAACAAGGACCAGACGCGCGAGGACTTCAATTACGGGCTGGTGCGGCGACAGATGACGTGCCCGAAGTGAGAGCGAGTCGTCGCGGCGGCGCCAGCCGCCGGCTCGCGCAGTAAAGCCGACTTGACACGTGGGTCGATCGGACCACGGCGGCCGAGGGGGCCTTGCCGCGAGAGGGTCGATTGCGAGCCACTCGCGCCGAGGCGCCCTCTGGAAACGCGGCGAGCCGACGGTTCGGGCCGCGCCGCTCTTCTTACCGTCCCGCAACGGCTTACGACGCCAGCGAGCCCGGCCCACGGATGGGGCGACGTTTTTTTGGCGTCCGCCAGCTCCGACTGGAGCGCGCTTTGCTTTATCGCCGGGCGTTCGTGGAAAGCCCGGGAGTTCTGAAGGAAATAGTCAAGACCCCGCGACCTGAGGCGCTCAGGGCTTTTTGTGACGAAGGGACGCTCCAGCGTAAGAGGGAGCGTCCCTTTCTGTTGTTCTGCAGTTGGAGCTTCGTGTGTCGGTCACGGCTTCTTCGCCGCGACACGCGAATGCTCAAGCGGTCTCGGCTTCGCGATCCGTCTCTTCGACGTGCTCGTCGGTGACGGTCTCGGTCGACTCGGACTCGGCGCTGGTGGTCTGCGGCGTGGCGGTCGGCATCGGCTCGGTCCCGCCGAAGCGCGCGTCGAACTCCGTGCGCTCCTCCTCGAGGCCGGTGCGAATCCGGTCGAGGAGCGCTTGGGTCTTGCCATCGACCGTGAAGGCCGCCTCACCGAGGAAGTGCTCGACGTCTTCCAGCACCGCGTGACTCTTGCGCACGCGGTCGCGGAACGCGCCGACGCCGTCGTTGATCGCCTGGCAGACATCCTGCAGGTCGTCGCCGCGGCGCAGCATGCAGCGATCATCCCAACGCTCGGTGGCGAGCTCGGTGAAGTACTTCTTGAACTTGTAGATGGGCCCGCAGAACTTGAATGAGTACAGCACGCCGACGAAGCCCGCGAGAGGCACCGCCATCGCGACCGAGAAGAGGAACTTCTGGATGGTCGCGGTCTTGATCACCTCGAGCAGACGATCGACGTCGTACTTCGACGAGAACTGCTCTTCGAGACTCCAGAGCTCTGCCAACGAGAGCTGAAAGTTGATCAGCAGGACCAAACTGGCGACGAAGAGCGTGATGAAGACGATCTTCAGCTGAAGGTCCAGACGAATCAGCTTCTTACGACGACGGTTTCGACCAGCCATGCGGCGACTCCTGAGCCTGCGAACCGAACACCTGGGCCCTCTCTGAGAGCCCATCGAGGCCTCCTAGTGCCGTAGATCGGCCCGCAGGCGCGGGATTCTTGAACCGCTTCGTGCGTCCGGATAACCGCCCGTCAGCCGCCAAAGGCGGCTCTTCTCTTCCTGCCCCAAGAACTCCCCGTCTTGCCGCCAAAAGCGGCTCTTCTCTTCCCGATGACGCGTTTTCGCCTCACGACGCGACGGCAGGCGCCGTCGTGAGGCGAAAACCGTCAACCGTCAGGCGCCGAACTTGATCATCCGGGAAGCGTGCGCCAGCGCCATCGTCACGAGCTGTGTCGCCGGGAAGATGCCGAGATCACCCGCGAAGAAGTCCTGCTCCGTGAAGCGGGTGCCGGTGCGATACAACGCCAGCGGCGAGTGGATCAGGGTCGGCACCGGATGCCAGCTGTGCTCCTTGTGGATGCACGGCGTCGAGTGGTCGCCGGTGAGGATCAACGCCTCGGGGCCGAGCGCCTCGATGCGCGGCAACAGCGCGTCGAATTCCTCGAACGCCTTCACCTTCTCGTCGAACTCGCCCGTGTGTCCGGCCGCATCGGTGTTCTTGTAATGCAGGAAGAAGAAGTCGTGCTCGTCCCACTTCTCCTCGAGCACGTCGATCTCGGCAGCGAGATCCTTCGGCTCGCCGAGCACCGTCATCCCGATAAGGCGCGCGGCGCCGCGGTACATCGGATAGGCCGCGATCGCGCCGGCGTCGACCTGGTAGAGCTCGTTGAACGGAGTGACCGCCGGTAGGCCCGAGAAACCGCGCAGAAGCGCTCCCGTCGCGACCATTTCGTTGGCGAGCACGTTTCGCAGGACCGCCAGGAACTGCGCCACCACCTCTTCGGTGCGCTTCGCCTCGGGACGCTGCGCGACGATGTCGATCAGCGGCAGACCTTCGCGCTGCGGATCGTTGTCATTGAGCGCCGGGTCGAGGCCCGGGCCGCGGAACACGACCGTGAAGCGATGTCCCTTGCCGGGAATCACGAACACCTCGACGCCCTCGATCTTACCCTCCAGCCCTGCGCGCACCATGTCGCAGAGCCGCACGTTATCCTCGTCCGATGGCCTGCCGGCACGACGGTCGTGCACGACGCCCTCGGCATCGACCGTGGCGTAGTTCGCTCGGGTCGCCACGTCGCCCGCCTGCAGGTCGAACGAGCTACCGAGCGCTTCGAGGGCACCGCGTCCGAATTCGACTTCGTACGGGTGATAGCCCCAGAGAGCGAGGTGCGCCGGACCGCTTCCCGGCGTGACGCCCGGCTCGACCGGCAGCATGCGGCCGACGGAGGAGGACGACGCCAGGCGGTCCATGTTCGGAATGGCCGCCGTCTCGAGCTCGGTGCGACCGGTCTCGCGACTCGGGAGACCGCCGAGACCATCGAGGACGACCTGGACGATCTTACGGTCACGAGCGGGGATGAGCAGTTCGCGTGTCTTGGGGTGAATCATCGCTTTCGGTGCCGTTCCGGGGTCATTCGAGCAACCAGAGAAAGTAGCAGATCCACGAGCGGAACTGAACAGGGAACAAGAGTCACAGCCCCGGTGATTCGATCGTGCGGACCGGATCTGGTACGATGCGCGCCATGTCCGGCGCCGCGATCCAACTCGAGCCGCTCGGCGTTCCGGGGCTTTCCGAACGCGTCGACATCCCGGCAGATGGCCTGTCGATCGGCCGCGACCCGTCCAACGGCGTCGTGCTCGACGCCGAGACCTTTCCGCACATCTCGGCGTTCCATGCGCGGCTGACCCGGTACGACGACGACTGGACGCTCGAGGATCTCGCGTCCAAGAACGGCACCTTCCTGAACGGCCAACGCATCGAGCGCGAGGCCGTGAAGACCGGCGACGTGATCCGACTCGGATCGGAGGGGCCGCGTTTCGCGGTCGTTCACTTCGCGACGCTGACGCAGACTCTCCGGGCCTCGACCGAACCCGCCGTCGAGCCGGAAGCGGCAGCTTGGGGCCTCGCCGCAGACGGGCTCGCCGATTCGGCCCCCGCGACCCCCGAACCCGCGCAGCCGGCGGCTCCCCCTGCCGACTCGGAGCCGGCCGAGGCTCCCTCGAAGCGCCTGACGAGATCGGCGGTGCACCGATTGGAGGAGGCCCTCGGCATCCCGCACGGAGCCGGTGGCGTCGGCGGCCTGTCGCGCCGCGCATCGCAGCGCTCTCTGCTCTTGCTCGCGTTCGTGATCGTCATCGTCGTCGTCGCCACATTCGCATACCAGCATCTGGTGGAGCGACAGGAGCGAAGCCACGAGGAGCTGCAGTCGGTCGGTCAGTCCCTCGGCAAGAGCCTCCACGAGACC
>CAYMRB010000389.1:0-9773 GCA_964392615.1 uncultured Planctomycetia bacterium
GAGGCGGAGAACGGTTACGATGCGCGCAAGGGGTGACTTCCGTCGTTTCGAGACCGGAGTCGCTCGTCCTGCCGTATCCCCCTGGAGACTCCCCATGAACCGTCTTGTTCTCGCGCGTCGATCGACGGCGGCGCTCGTCTTCGTGTTCGAGTTCGTGTTCGCTTCGGTCGGGATCGCGGCAGGCGACGAGCCTCGCGTATTGATCCCCACGGCTGTCGACGGCGCCGCGACCTGGCGCTACACGACCTCGAAGCCGGGTGGCGATTGGACGAGCCCCGATTTCGACGACAGCGGTTGGCTCTCGGGACGCGCGGGCTTCGGCGTCGCCGACTACGTCACGCCGCCCGCGACCATCGGCACCGCTTGGACGACGCCGTCGATCTGGATGCGCACGACGATCGACGTCGCCGCGCCCCTCGGTTTCTCGAAGGCCTGTCTGATCGTGCGGCACGACGAGGCCGTCGATGTGTACGTAGGCGGCGCGATCGCTCTGTCGCTCGATGGTTTCAACACCGAGCGCGTCGCGTACGACGTCACGAAGCGCCTGCGCACATCGTTGCGCGTGGGGAAGAACGTCGTCGCCGTTCAGGTCTCCCAGACCGGTGGCGGGCAGTACATCGACGTCGGGTTCGTGCTCGATCCGCGGCAAGAGCTCGTCGTGCCGGTCGAGTCGCTGGATCCGGCGGTCGTGCGCGAGCAAGCCGACGCGCGCTGGCCCGTCACGCGGGCTTGGCAGTGGTATGCAAAGGCCGGGCCGCTGGTCGGATGCAACTACTTGCCGCGCACCGCCGTCAACATGACCGAGATGTGGCAGCGCCAGACGTTCGATCCGAAGACGATCGACGAGGAGCTCGGCTGGGCCGCGAAGGCGGGCTACAACAGCGTGCGCGTGTTTCTGCAGTACCTCGTCTGGAAGGATGACCGTGACGGGCTGATCGAACGCGTCGACGAGTTCCTGAAGATCGCGGACCGCCACGGCATCGGCGTCATGTTCGTGCCGTTCTGCGATTGCGCGTTCGCCGGTCGCGAGCCCTATCTCGGCGAGCAGGACGAGCCGGTGCCAGGCGTGCACAACAGCGGCTGGGTGCCGAGCCCCGGCCTCGAGCGCGTCGGCGATCGCTCTCGGTGGCCCGACCTCGAGCGGTACATTCGCGATCTCGTGACGCACTACCGCGACGATCATCGCGTCGCGGTCTGGGATCTCTACAACGAGCCGGGAAACTCGCGCATGGGCGACAAGAGCCTGCCGCTCGCGGCCGCCGCGTTCCGTTGGGCGCGCGAGGCAGGAGTGACGCAGCCGCTGACGATCGGCGCGTGGACACGGTTCGAGAGCCGCATGTCGCGCGCGCTGATGGAGATGTCCGATATCGTGTCGTTTCACGGCTACGACGGCCCGGACGGCGTCGCGGCCAAGATCCGGCTCTGCGCCGAGTACGGCCGCCCCGTCGTCTGCACCGAGTGGCTGCGCCGTCAGGGGAACAACCGCTTCGAGACGATCCTGCCGCTCTTCGCGCGGCATCGTGTCGGCAGCTACCACTGGGGGCTCGCCGCCGGACGCACGCAGACGTACATGCCCTGGGGCTCGAAGCGCGGCGCCCCGATGCCCGCGGTCTGGCAGCACGACGTGTTCCGAGCGGACGGGACGCCGTACGCCGACGGCGAGTTCGCGGCGCAACGTGCCTTCAGCGACGCGTTTTCCGCAGCGCGCGGTCTGGCCCGAACGCGCCAGCTGGCAGCGAAGCTGCCTGGGCGGGCGACGTTCTTCGAGGTCGCCGGCTGTCCGGCCTTCGTCATCGAGCCGCCGAGCCGAAAGCCCGACGCCGAGCTGCCGTGGGTGTGGTACGCGCCGACGCTCGGTTCGTATCCGCGCTCGATTCACACGTGGCTGTTCACGAAGTTCCTCGACGCCGGCATCGCCGTCGCCGGCATCGACGTCGGTGATACGATGGGCAATCCGCAGAACCGAGCGCTCTTCGAGATGTTTCATCACGCCATCACGTCGACGCGTGGCGGATGTTCGAAGAAGGCGATCCTCATGCCGCAGAGCCGCGGCGGCCTGATGCTCTACAATTGGGCCGTCGAGCATCCCGAGTCGGTCGCGTGCGTCGCCGGCATCTACACGGTCTGCGACATGACGAGCTGGCCGGGGCTGAAGATGGCAGCGCGGGTGTACGGTCTCAGCGAGCAAGAGTTGGCTGCGGAGATCCTGAAGCACAACCCGATCGACCGTCTCGCGCCGCTCGCGCGGGCCGGTGTGCCGATCCTGCACGTGCACGGCGACAGCGATCGCGTCGTGCCACTGGAGAGAAACTCGGCGGAGCTGGCGCGGCGGTATCGCGAGCTCGGTGGGGAGGCGACGGTCGTCGTCATTCCCGGAAAAGGGCACGCGGAGGTGCAGGAGTTCTTCCACTGCCAGGAGATCGTCGACTTCGTCATCGCAAACGCTCGCGGGAAGTCGGAGAAGGCGAGGGATTCGCGATGAAGTGCGTTTGCTCTGTCGGTTGCACGCTCGTCGTCGCCGTCGTGACCGTGCTGTTCGCACGGGCCGAACGGTGCTTGTCCGCGGAGATCTGGATCGGCACCGCCGAGACGAGCATCACGCCGGACCGGCCGGTGTCGCTGGAGGGCTTCTTCCACCTGCGAATCTCCGAGGGGGTCGCGTCGCCGATCACCGCGAGCGTCGTCATCGTCGAGTCGCGACAGGGCGACGAAGTGGTCGAACGCTCGATCATGGTCAGCGCCGACCTCGTCCACCTGCCGTGGGAGCTGCTCGAGGCGGTGCGCGAGAACGTCGTGCGCGAGGTCCCCGACATCGACACGAGCAAGATCTTCATCAGCGTGACCCACACGCACTCGGCGCCGGTGGTCATGAGAGGGAACTTCATCCTGCCCGACGGCGTGATGACGATCGAGGAGTACGGGCGGTTCTTCGCTCAGCGCGTCGCGCGCGCCATCGTGGAGGCTTACGGGTCACTGCAGCCGGGAAGCGTCGCGTGGGGGCTCGGGTTCGCAAACGTCGCGTACAACCGCCGCGCCGCCTACTTCGGCGGGCGATCGCAGATGTACGGGCCGACCGTCGCGCCGGACTTCAAGGGGCCGGAGGGGCCGGAGTATCAGGGCATTCCGACGCTCTTCTTCTTCGATCGAGACGGCAAGCCGCTCGGCGCCGCCGTCAACGTCTGGAGCCCGTCGCAGGAGCTGGACAGTCCGCGAAACCACATCAGCGCCGACTTCTGGCATCCGGTGCGCGTGCGGTTGAAGGAGGAGCTCGGCAGCGCGTTCACGGTGCTCGCTTGGTGCGGGCCGGCCGGCGACCAGGGACGCATCGGCGATTTCACTCCGCGGCGGAAGACCGCATGCGGCGATTGCGCGGCGTGAAGTCGTGGAGCGATGAGTTCGCACGTCGGATCGCGGGCTCCGTGCTCGATGCGTACGAGCTCGTCAAGCAGGACCGCCACAGCGACGCGAGACATGTGCACCGAGCGGAGACCGTGCGCTTGCCTGGCTGGAACTGGACGGACGAGGAGGTCGCGCGGATTCGCTCCGAGCGCGACGCGATCGCGCGCGATCTCGAGGCGCACCCGGAGAAGGCGTCGCGGCTGAGCCGCCCGATCTCGTGGCGCACGCAGTGCCTCGAGCGCTACCGGCAGCAGGTGAACGCGGCGGACGGCGCGTACCCGACGGAGATCCACGTGCTGCGCATCGGCGACGTCGTCGTGTGCACGAACCAGTTCGAGCTGTTCACCGAGTTCGGCTTGCGCATTCTCGGGCGCAGCGACGCGCACCTGACGTGCGTCGTGCAGCTGACGGGCCCGGCGCACTATCTGCCGACGGCCGAGGCGATCCGCGGCCGAGGGTATAGCGCGATCCCCGAGAGCTGCGCGGTCGGCGCCGAGGGCGGCAAGGCGCTGGTCGACGAGACGGTCGCGCGTATCGTAGCGCTATGGCATGACCTCGAGGTGACACTGCCCGACCACGGTAGACTGCGGGACGGCAATCCGATCGGCGACGGTTGGGTGAACCTCCTCGGCGATGCCGACGCATGGAACGCGGAGCCGCAGCACTGGGAGTTCTCGGACGGCGCACTGCGCGGTGAGTCGAAAGGCGGGCTGCACCACTTCGCGTGGACGAAGAAGACGTATCGGGATCTCGAGCTCCACGCGCTCGTGAGGTTGACCGGCAAAGACGCCAACTCCGGCGTCTGCATCCGGCTGCGTCCGAAGTCGGCGAACGACGCGCCGGGATACCAGGTGGATATGGGGCGCGGCTTCTGGGGTTGTCTGTGGGAGGAGGGGGGCGCCGGGATGGTCGGCGAGTTTCCACCGCGGTCGGCCGATCGGCTCGTCCGCGACGGCGATTGGAACCACTACTACATCGTCGCGCGGGGGCATCGGGTCGAGGCGTGGCTCAACGGCGTCAAGACGATCGACGTCGAGCACGAGGAGGGCTTTCCCGACGGTGCGATCGGGCTCGAGCTGAGCCACGGGGGCCGGCACAGCATCCTCGAGGTGAAGACGTTGGCGGTGCGGGAGGCGCGGTAGACCTCGATCGACTCAGCGGCCCGTCGGCTCGCGTGTCCCGGTCGTCACGCGCTTCAGGCTCTTCTCGACCTGCCAGCGCACGCGCGAGTCCGGATCGTCGCGACGCTTCTCGAGCGCGATGCGATGCTCCAACGCTGCGCTGCCGAGCTCGCCGAGCGCCCACGCCGCTCGGACGCGGACCTGGAACGTCGTGTCGTCGAGCGCGCGAACGAGCGCCGGGCCGACGACGTCCGGCAGCGCGGCGAGGTGGCCGAGCATGCGCGCGACCTGCTCGCGCACGCGCCAATCGTCATCGTCGAGGTGACGGACGATCGCCGGAATCGCGTCGCTCGCGGCCGGGCCGAAGCGCTCGAGACCGCGCAGCGCGGACAGGCGCAGCTTGCGTTCGATGAGCACGCTGACGAGAGCCGGCACGACCACGTCGGCTCGCGCGCCGATGCGACCGAGGGCCTCCGCAGCCTCCGCGCGGCCGTCGGCGATCGGCACATCGAGCAAGCGAAGCAGCGCCGGCACGGCGGCGGCGGCGGCGGGGCCGATCGCGCCGAGGGCACGGATCGCGGCGTCGAGCTCGTCGACGTCGTCGTAGGCGATCGGATCGGCGCACTCGACCAGCACGACCGAGGCGAGGTCCGGAACCGTCGCCCGCGCGGCGGGGCCGCATCGCTCGAGGACGGCCCGCACTCCGCAGTCATCGCCCCTCGGTTGGCCCATGTGCGGGTGCGGGTCTGGCACGTGGTCCCGCACGAGCTCGGCGAGCCCGCGAACGACGCGGGGATCTTCGGGCGCCACGTCCGCCGCGCTGAGCGCGCCGTCGATCTCGAGGATGTCCGCCACGGCGGCGGCCGCCGCTGGACCGGCGCGCGCGAGCAGGCCCGCCGCGGCCAATTGGCTGGCGGGATCCCCGTCGAGCCAACGCGTAAGCCGCGGCACGATGCGCGCCTCGCCCTCCACGAGCGGCAAGAGGGCGCGCACGATCGCTTCGCGTTGATCCTCGGTGGCCGCCTCGTTCTCGTACGCGTCGAGAAGCGCGTCGATGGCGGGCTTCGCATGCACTCCCATGGCGTCCACGATCGCGAGCCCGTCGTCGAGATCCTCGGTGTCCGAGGAATCCGAGCCGGCCGCCGCCACTCGGGTGCCGAACGCCTTCGCATGACGCGCTGCGGCTGGACCGAGGCGGACGAGGCAGCGGAAGGCCTCGTCGCGGATCTCCTCGCTCGGATCGTCGAGCGCTGCGAGGACGGCGTCGCTCGCGTCACTCGCCTGCGGCCCGAATCGCCCGAGCGCATCGATTGCCGCGATGCGCGCCGCCGCGTCCGACGCGTCGCGCGCGATTCCTGCCAACCCGGAGACGATCGATCGGACCAGCTCTTCGCGCTCCGGTCGCAGGATCGATAGCTTCGCCGTCGCGCCGAGCGCCATCGCGGCCGCACGCTTCACGTACGAGTCGTCGGCGTCGAGGAGAGGCGCGAGGCGCTCTATGTCCTCCAGGTGCAGATCGTCGATGCGGGCGAACGAGAGGGCGGCCCTCGTGTCGCCTCGTTCGACCGAGCGCAGGAGCTTATCGATGAGTTTCCGCGGAACGCGCTCGTCGTTACCGACGACGAGTCGTTTGCCGATGACGCGGAGCGCCGCCTGGCGCACTTCTCGAGCCTCGTCGTCGAGGCACTTCGAGAAGGGGCCGATCTCCTCGTCGGGCAAGACCGTGTCCATCCCCTTCACCGCGGCGGCTCGCACGGACGCGTTCGGATCGTCCAGATGCTGCACGTAGAACTCGACGTCGTCGATGGAACTCTCCTCGGCGAGGACGCCGATCGCTCGGGCGCGGATGCGAGCGTCCGCGCCCGATGTCGCCGCGCGCAGGGCGTCGGGAAGCCCCTGGAATCGGCTCGGCGTGTAGTCTCCGATCAGCAGCCAGGCGTCTCTATCGTTCGTCACTCGGTCGAGGACGCACCGCATGATGCGCGCCGTGGTCTCGCTATCGCAGCCGACCCAGAGCCGAACGATCAACACGCCCAGCCAGTGTTCCGTCGCGCTGCCGGTCTCGATGATCTCGACGACGTCGGGCACGGCAGGTCTCCCGGCAGCTCCGAAGGCTCCGATGCAGCGGATCGCCGCGAGCCGCACGAGAGGGTCGCGATCGGTCAGCAAGCGCCGAACCGCTTCGAGGGCCTCCGGGCCGGCGAGGCGCGGTGGATCGCCCAGGTGGAACCTCGGTCGAACAGAGCGGTCGTGCGCCGCTCGGGAGTCTTCCAGCGTGTTCGTCACCGAGCGGCCGAGGAACGAGGATATCTGGAAGCCACGGGCGAACTCGCGCACCAGGTCGACGGAATCGATCGCGGCGTCGGGTGCATCGGGAAGGACGCTGGGAGGCTCGATGCGCTCCTGCAACGACGAGCGGATCTCGTCGCGACGCACGATGGTGACGACGATCACGACGGTGGCAGACAGGACGGCGAGACCGGCGATGAGACGAAGGGCGAGCTTGCGGTTGTCGGCTTCCGAGCGCGTCATCGCTCTTCCCTCGCCTCGACGCGCTGCAAAGTCTTGCGCACTTGCCAGACGACGCGAGCGTCAGCGTCGCGCAGGCATTCACGCAGCGTCGAAACAGCGGGTGTCGCCTCGCTGCCGAACTCGCCGAGCGCCCACGCCGCCCGCTGGCGCACCTCCCAGCGCGAGTCGTGCAAGCGGCGTTCGAGCGCCGGCACGACGTCGTCAGCGCGCACGGCGAGCTGTCCGAGGAGCTCGACGCCGGTCTCGCGCACGTGCGGATCGACATCGGCGAGACAGGCGACGACCGCGTCGACCGCCGTCGCCGCGTGCGGACCGAGATGTGCCAGGCCTTCGAGCGCGTCGCGTCGCGTCGCCGCGTCGCGAAGCGCGCCGATCAGCACAGAGGGTGCGGTTTCGCCCGACTCGTCGACCGCGCCGAGGGCGCGACACGCAGCGCTTCGGTTCTCGCCGTTGCGATACGAAGCGATGGCCGCCAACGCTGACGCCGCGTCGCGCCCCCGAGGGCCCATTGCTTCGAGGAGCCTGGGGCCGCAATCCGAACGGCTGCCCGGCTCGTCGTCGTCACGTTCCACGGCTCTCGAGGGGCCGACCAAGAAGACGGTCCGGCTGATCGCCGTCTCCTCGGCGTACTCTCGAACCAACCAGCGGCGCACCTCCGGCACGATCCACTCGGTCGGCAGCCGTGGATCCGCGAGCGGGTCGACGAGTGGGGGAGGCGGGTCTTCGATGGGCGGCGCGTAGAGCCGCTGGACGGGCGACCGCCGAACCCATTCGAGCGCGCGCGCGACGATCTCCGGGTCGCGTTCGCCGCGCCCGAGCTGGAACAGAGCGAAATCACCCCACCAGTACTCGGGCTCGTCCGTGCTCGTCAGCCACTCCTGGCTGGCGCGGTCGAGCTCGGGCTCCAGCGCGACGATCACGGCGACGACCTCGTCGCGGTCGAACCATGAGTCCTTAGCTCGGGCGTGCTCGAGAAGGACCAGCGCGGCGTGGCGCGCGCCCGGACCGATCGCGTGCAGCGCCACGCTCGCGGGCCATGGATCCTCGCCGAGTCTGGCTGCGAGCTGCGACGTCGCAGGCGCGGCGTGGGGGGCGCGGCCCCACGACCACCAGCGCGTCGGCCCGCTCGGCCAGAGGCCCGCCAATAACCAGGCGGCGCTCTCGCTGCTTTCCGGCTTGCCGAGTGCGGCGATGAGAAGGTCGAGCGGCACGCGACGACCGAGCTTCGAGAGTGCGCGGGCCGCGGTCGATTGAGCGTGGTCATCCAGAGGGGCATCGATCCGCAAGAGAGCGAGCAGCGAGGTCGCCACGCCCGGCTTCGCCGCGCCGATTCGCCCGAGCGCGTGCGCCGCCGATGCGATCACGCCAAGGTCCTCGTCGCGCAACGCGGTGACGAGCGGGGGCACCAGCATCTGCAGGAGATCGTCGGGGCGCGTGCTGTGCGGGTCGTCGATGCGCAGCGGAAACGACCGCCCGATGATCTCGATGGCGAGGCGGCGTGTCGCATCGTCGTCGTCGCTGAGAAGCGGCGCGATTCGGAGAATGTCCTCTCCGCGCAGCGTGACGTCTTCCAGCAGGGCGAGGACGTCATGACGGAGCTCATCGTCCGACGCGGCGGCCGGCACCAGGAGGTCGACGGCCGATCGCGGCAGGCTCACGTCGCCCAGACCGCGGACGTCAAGAGCGTCGACGGCAGCCCGGCGCACCGTACTGTCCGGATCGTGTGCTGCCCTACGGGCCAGCGCCAGCCACATGCGCTCGCCGAGCTCGCTGACGTACCGGATTCTGTCTTCAAGCTCTCGAATCGCAGTAACGCGTACGTTCACGGTGCGATGTCCGAGTGCGCGATGAAGCGGCAGGAGCGCGTCGCCGTCTTCCACGTTCGCTTCCGCGATGGCGCCGAGCGTGCGGACGGCAGCTTCGCAGACGTCGTTGTCGTCGAGCCACGACTCGACAAGCGGCACGGGATCGTCAAGGACTGGCCAAGCGGCGACAAGCGCGGCGGTGTCGTCGCCGCTCTCGACGATCGCCCGCAGAGCAGCGCGTGCCGCGTCGATTCGGAGTCGCGGTCCGCTGAGCAGCAGCTCGCGGCCTGCACGACGAAGATGCTCGTCGGAGTGGCCGAGAAACCGCACGGTCGTCGCCGTGGGCAGGCGGATTCTCTTCTCGGTCGCGAGGAACTCGAGGCCGAGCAGCGCCGCGAATCGAGCCGCGCCGTCGTCCTTCTCGACGAGCCCGACGAGGATCGGCACGGCCTCGTGCGCGCGATCGCCGATTGCCGCGACCGAGCGCAACGTGACGCTCGCCGAGCCCGCGTTGCCGTCGAGATACGAACGGGCGTTTCGAAGCCGCTGCTGCTCCGACCTGCGCCAGCGGTTCCGCTCTCGGAGAATCGCCGCCGATCCCGCGTCGCGCTCCACCAACACCGGGAGCGCGCGCAGCGACCCGCGCGCGATGAGCCTCTCGGCCGCCTCGGCTGCCGCCGTCTCGTCATCGGAGGCGAGTCGCTCGATAAGCCATCGCTCGACTTGTGTCGCGTCGGCGACGAAGAAGAGCACGACGCCGATCGACACGACGCCGAGGGCGAGGACGATCACGAGACGACGGGATGTCGTGCGACGGGGCATGGGCTGGCGATCCGTGCTGCCGCCTCCAGGGTAGCACGAGCGCGCGCGGGGCAGGAGCTTCGGAGTCGGTAGTCGGAGTCGGAGTCGGAGTCGG
>CAYMRB010000390.1:0-9763 GCA_964392615.1 uncultured Planctomycetia bacterium
CCGAGTACGGCCCCGAACACGTCCCGGTGGTGATGTGTACGGTGACGAACAACGCGTGCGGCGGCCAGCCCGTCAGCCTTGAAAATCTGCGAGCGATTCGCAAGGTCTGTGACCGCTGGGGCGTGCCGTTCTTCCTCGACGCGTGCCGCTTCGCCGAGAACGCGTGGTTCATCAAGCTGCGCGAGCCCGGCATGGCGAACCGTTCGGCACGCGAAATCGCGCGAGAGATGTTCGACCTCGCGGACGGAGCGACGATCAGCGCGAAGAAGGACGGCATCGTCAACATCGGCGGCCTCTTGTTGCTGCGCGACGAGGATTTGCTGCGCGACGCCGGCAATCTGCTGATTCTGACCGAAGGCTATGTGACGTACGGCGGCCTGGCCGGACGCGACCTCGAAGCGATGGCGCAGGGCTTCGAGGAAGTTCTCGACGAGGACTACCTCACATACCGGATCTCGAGCTCCGATTACGTCGGCCGTGCACTGCTTGAAGCGGAAGTCCGCATCGTCGAGCCTCCGGGCGGTCATGCGGTGTACCTCGACGCGGCCGACTTCTGCCCCCACATTCCGCCCGAGCAGTTCCCCGGTCAGGCGCTCGTCGTGGCGCTCTACCGGCATGCCGGCATTCGCGCGTGCGAGCTCGGCTCGGTGATGTTCGCCGGTCCGGGGCACGAGCCTCCGCCCCTCGAGCTCGTGCGGCTCGCGTTTCCGCGGCGCGTCTACACGCAATCGCATATGGACTACGTCGTCGAGGCGATCACCGAGCTGCGCGCGAGCCGTCACGAGTTGCGCGGGCTGCGCATCGTCGAAGCACCGGCCGTCCTGCGCCACTTCTCGGCGCGATTCGAAGAGATCTGAGCGCGTCAGACGCCTCGAGCCGTTGACCGTCGACCGCGCCCTTGCCTTTGCGGTCGGCGTGCCTCTACGATAGCGGCGGCAGGAGAGCGGCAGCCGACTCAGAACGGAGCACGAACATGGGCCGTCCGACGGGATTCGTCACCACTGCACGGCGAGCGGCCGTGGTCCTCAGCGTGTCGTGGTGCGCGCTGGCGGGAGCGGTGCGCGCGGGCGACGGGGATGCAGAGGGGCCAGTGCTCGTGCCATTCGGCACACCGACGATCGCGACGATCGGCGCCGGCATGCCGGCTCACACCGCTGCGCTCGATCTCGGCGGTGATGGGCGGCTCGACCTCGTCGTGGTCGACGAGGTGAACGGTGCGACCCACGTTCTCATGGCGAACGCCGATCTGCCGGAGACGTTCCTGCCCGGCCCTCCTCTGCCAGGTGGTGGGAGGCTCGTCGTGACGGGCGACTTCGACGCCGACGCGCGCGATGATGTCGCGGAGGTCGATTCCACGCGTTCCGCGGTGCGCATACGCTTGCAGCTGGCTGACGGAACGCTCGGCGCTCCCTTCGAGCGCGTGATCGCTGCGGTGCCCACGCACCTCGCGATCGCCGAACTCGACGGTGACGACCGGCCCGAACTGGCCGTTGCGACCGGCGACGGCGTCACGATCCTGTTCCACGACGACGGCTTCTTCGATGCCCGCGAGGCGGTCGCGGCAGGCGAGAGCTTCGACTGGATCGTCGCGACCGACGTCGACGGCGATGACCGTGCCGATGTCGTCGCGGCGTCGCGGGCCGCAGCAGGTGTCACCGTCCTACGCAACGGTGGCGGCCTCGATTTCGATCAGACGTGGATCGATGTCGGCGAACAGGCCAGGGCGATCGCAACGGCCGACTTCGACACGAACGGCACGGTCGACTTGGTCGTCGCTGGCAGAGAGTCGCTGTCACTGTGGGATGGCACGGGAGACGGCTCCTTCGGATTCCGTGCGCAGCTCGCCACGGGGACACACGACCACGTTGCCGCAGTGGACATGAATCGCGACGGCCGCGTCGATGTCGTGACGGGTCGGGCGGTTCTCGTCAACGCGGGCGACGGCTTCGTCGCCGGCGGCCCGGTCGCGGAATCGAATCAACAGCGGCGCAACGCTCGCTTCACCCTGGGCGACCTCGACGGCGATCGACGACCGGACCTGATCCGGTCGAGTCAGCTGCTGGGCCTCATCGCGCTTCGACGCAACGAAAGCGCGCTGGCCGAACGCGACTGCAACGACAACGGGCGTGCGGACGGTCTCGATATCGTCGACGGAACGAGCGCCGACTGCGACGGCAACCACGTGCCGGACGAGTGCGACGTCGAAACCGGAGCGCGGACGGACTGCAATGAGAACGGCGTGCCGGACGCGTGCGAGCTCGAGGTCCTGCTCGAAATGGTTTCCGGCCCCGCGTTCGCCAGGACCTATCGCCCCTTCGACATCGCAGCGGCGGACTTCGACGGCGACGGATACTGTGACCTGGCGACGGGCAGCCTGAGTCCCTTTGACGACATCGCGGTGCTGTTCTCGGGGCCGGCTGGCGCGGTCGATCGCGTCGCGCACGCTTCTGTCGGCACGGAGCTCGGGAGCGTCGCGGCGGTCGACCTGAACGCCGACGGCGAGCCCGACATCGTCGGGACGGGACTCGGCATCCCGACGGCCTTCGTGCTGTGGAACGTAGGGGGCGGCTCGTTTGAGGCGATCCACACGATTCCTCTGCCGGGATGGCCGTCCGCTGCCATCGGGGCGGACGTCGACGGCGATGGACGCGATGATCTCGCCATCTCGATCAGCGGTAGTCAATGGTCCCCCGCGCGCGAGCTCGTCGTGCTGCGGAATACCGGCGGTGACGAGCCCGAACCGCTTGCACCCGTCACCGTCGGCGACTACCCGGTCGCCCTCGCTGCTGCGGATCTCGACGCGGACGGTCAGTACGAGATCGTCACGGCGAGCGCCGCACTCGGGACCGTGTCGATCGTCGGATTCGACGATGGCGACCTCGTGGAGGAGGCCGAGATCTCCGTTCTCCTCCCCGCTCGGTCCGTCTCGGTCGCCGACGTCGATGGCGACGAACGTCTCGAGCTTGTCGTCGGAGTCGGCGATTTGGAGAACGCGGCGGTCGTCGTCGTGGATCCGGAGCTTCCGGATGCGCCGCCGTGGTCGACTCCGGTCGAGGGCGACCCGCAGGACCTCGCGGTCGTCGATCTCGACGGTGATGGCGCGCCGGACGTTCTGGCACCGAACGCTGCGGGATTGACCGTGCTGTGGAACCGCAGCGGCGTGTGGGATCCCGAACCCCTACAGCCGACGCCGACGGTGCTGGCGTCGATTCGTCGGCTGACGATTCACGACCTCGACGGCGACGGAGACGTCGACATCGCCGCGACGGACGAGGGCGCGCAGGGAGTGTGGATCTGGCGCAACGACGGTGCGCGACGGTTCACGCTGCGAGGCACGCCGATCGGATTGGGTAGCTCGGTCGATCTCGCTGCAGCCGACTTCGACGGCGACGGGGACACGGACGGCGCGCTCTTGAACCGCGGGCTCGCAACGGTCTCGTGGTTCGCGAACGAGCGCGGCGGCGAGGAGTTCATCCGGCGCGAGGTGTTCGACGTGCTGGCGCCGGGAGGTCGCCCGACCGCTCTAGCAGCCGGCGACGTGGACGGGGACGGTTCACAGGATCTCGCCGTCGCGGATCTCGTCGCCGCGCGCCTCGTCCTGCTACTGAGCGAGGGTGCGGGCGGATTCCGCAGACGCGAGCTGGTCGCGCCGACGGGGTTAGCGGACATCGTCCTTGCCGATCTCGATGGCGATCAGCGCGCGGAGATCGTCGCCGCCGGCGTCGATAGCGAGGTCATCGTCTTCTACTGGCGCGGCGCCGGCTTGGACCCCGTAGTGCGACGGGCCGCGGCGGCAGGGCCGATCTCCCAGGTGGTGGTCGCCGATCTCGACGCGGACGGCCGCAGCGATATCGTCGCGGTCAACCAAGACGGGTCGGTGACCACCGCGCAGGTCTTCGCCGGCGCCGACGACGGCGAGCTCCTGACGCCGAGGCTCGTCGAGCTCGGTGGCCTGCCCGCCGCGATCGCCGCGGTTGATCTCGACGATGACGGGTGGACCGACCTGGTCAGCGCGCAGCGACATCCTCAAACGATCGGGTGGCTGCGCAACGCCGGTGACGGTTCCTTCGAGCGCTCCCGGCACAGTTACTCGCGCAGGCCGCACGCATTGCTGCCGGCAGAGCTCGACGGACTGCCCGGTCACGACCTCGTCACAGTGGGTCAGCTGAACGAGGGCATCACGTTCGTGCTCGGGCGGGTTGACGCGCCTCGTCTGATTCCCGCTCCCGACGAACGAGTGGGAGCTGCGGTCGCCGCCGATTTCGACAGCGATGGGCTGGACGATCTCCTGTCGATTTCGCTGGCCGGGCGACTAACGATCCAGTCGAACCGCACGACCTCGGAGCGGGACCGCGACGGGGACGGAGTGATCGATCTCTGCGAGGTGAATCCGTTCCACCGCGGCGACGCGAACGCCGACGGCCGCGCTGACGTCTCCGACGCGGTGTTCCTGCTCGACTTCCTCTTCCTCGGGGGCAGTGCGCCGACGTGCATCGAATCGGCCGACGCCGACAACGGCGGTGGAGTCGACATCAGCGACGCGGTGTATGTGCTCGGCTTCCTGTTTCTCGGCGGGCCGCTCCCTGCCGCGCCGGGGCCGCCGCCCGAGGACTGCGGGTTCGATCCGGATCCGCCGGGTTCGTCGGGCGCTCTCGGGTGTGCCGAGTACGCGGGCTGCTGACGCGGTTCAGGTTCAGTAGGACTCGAGCTGCGCGAGCTCTTCGGGGGTGAATCTCTGCAGCGGCGTGTCGGCCCCCGACAGCAGGAATAGCCGGCATGCGAGCTCGAAGAACGTCGCGCGTTCGACCGCTTGCTCCGCGGTGTCCCCGATGACGAGCTGGCCGTGGTTGGCAAGCTGCACGACGCGAACGCCGGGCGTGCGCAGCGCGTCGACGACCGCGTCGGCGAGCGCGCCGCTTCCGGGAGGCAGATACGGCACGGTCGCGACGCGTCGAATGTACACGGGAAACTCGGGAATGACGTCGAGGGCAGGCGTCGGGCCCCCGCGACATGCGAGGACGGTCGCCGCTGGCGACTGGCAGTGAAGCACGGCGCCGACGGCCGCGAACTCGCGATAGACCGACGTGTGCATCGGCGTCTCGCGCGACGGGCGTCGCTCCCCGGCCGGCGGATCCGCCACGACGGCGCCGCCTGCGATCGAAACCGTCAAGACATCGTCCGCGCACAAGCGGCCGAGGCGGCTGCGCGCCGCGCTGATCGCGATCGCGCCCGCATCGATCCGCGCGCTGATATTGCCGCTCGTCGAGACGAGAAGGCCCTCTTCGCGCGCCTCGCGAGCGGCATCGACGAGCCGGGTCACCACGTCGGCAACTCGTGGCGCCCGAACATCCGGCGTCTCGGATTCCATCGGTGTTTCTCTCCGGTTCGCTTCCGCGCCCGCCGACACGGACGGAGAAGCCGGTGTCTGGTAAAATCGCGCGGTCGAGGTCACCGCGAACGGAAGAGTCTACGTGAGCGAGCCATCTTCAGGTAGAGCCGAGGTTCGACTCGCCGCACTTCTCGAGCACATGACCGATCTGGTCATTTACGAGACAGGCGGCGATCGGGACTTCATCACCCCGAACGTCAGAAACCTGACGGGGTATTCGCCCGATCAGCTCCGGAAGGATCCGCAGCTCTTCTGGGACAATATCCACCCCGACGACCTCCCGCTCATCCGGACGACGACGAACGCCTGGCACCTCGCCGAGGGGCCGGAGCCGCTGACGCTGCAATTCCGGCTGCGGTGCGCGGACGGCAAGTACAAGTGGATCGAGGACCGCGAGGTCATGATCCACCCGGCGAGCGGTCCGCGCTACCTGGTCGGCGTCATGGTCGACATCTCCGAGCCCAAGCGGTCCGAGCTCCGCGCCAAGCGACAAGCGGAGCTGCAGGCGTTGTCGAGGCGCGCCGTGATCGCGTTTGCGGAGGAGCCCGACCTGTCGGCCGCGATTGACGCGATGCTCGCCGAATCGGGGCAGTTTCTCGGCGTCTCGCGCGCCTGGCTGTGTCGATTCCGCGGCAACGGACGTTGGGCCTACGGCACGCACGAGTGGTGCGCGCCGGGCCAGCCGACACTGAAGGATCGTCAGCAGCGCATACCCGGCGACGAGTTCCGCGACTGGATCGATCTCTTCGCGGCGAGCGGGCAGATCGTGTGGAACGACCTCGACCACGACCCGCCCCCGGTGCGCCAGCCGAGCTATCTCGCGCCGGCAGGCGTCCGTGCGCTTCTCGTGCTGCCGGTGTTCATCAACGACGCGTCGGAGATGTTCGTCGCGTACGAAGACACTGCCGGCCCGCGCGAATGGGCCGCGACGGACACGCCGCTCCTGCAGACCGTTGTTGAGAGCCTCGGCCGCACGATCGAGCGGCTCATTGCGGAGCGCGAACGCCACGCGACCGCGCAGCGACTCGAGGAGGCTCTCGAACGCGCCGAATCCGTCAGCTCGCTGAAGAGCCAGTTTCTCCGCAGCATCAGTCACGAGCTGCGCACTCCGGTCACCGCGATTCTCGGCTACGCCGATCTGATCGGCGGCGGTCGCAGTCGCTCGCGAGAGGAAACCGCCGAGTTTGCCGCGAGCATTCGACGCAACGGCGACTTCCTTCTCGCATTGGTTGATGACTTGCTCGACCTTTCGAAGATCGAGGCCGGCCAGCTGCGGCTCGTTCAGAGCGACTGCACGCTGTTCGAGCTCATCGACGCGGTAGCCGCACTCGCGCGAACCCACGCCGAGGAGAGAAGACTCGACCTCCGCGTGCGCTACGACGGCCAGGTGCCGGTCCAGTTCCGCAGCGACCCGATGCGCGTGCGGCAGATCCTGCTCAACCTGTTGGGCAACGCGATCAAGTACACCGAGAAGGGGCGCGTCGAGCTCGTCGTCTCGCTCGACACGGTGTGCGAGCCCGGCCAGGCCGTCCTCGTGTTCACCGTGCACGACACGGGGATCGGCGTCCCCGCGGACAAGTTGGAAGAGATCTTCGAACCGTTTCGCCAACTCGACGCGGGCGGCGCGGCGACTCCCGGCGGCACGGGGCTCGGGCTCGATATCTCCCGTCGCCTCGCACGGCTCCTGGGCGGCGAGATCCTCGTCGAGTCGACCATCGGTGTCGGCAGCTCGTTCTCGCTGTCGCTCGGCATCGGGCCGCTGGCGGACGTCGAGCTGATCGACCCGCCGAGCGCCGTCAGCGACGCGCGGGCCGCGGTGCAAGACTCGCCGGCGTTGCCGCGCCTCGACGACGTGCGCGTGCTGCTCGTCGAGGACGGGCTGGACAACCAGCGCGTATTGCGCCTGATCCTCGAGGAGGAGGGCGCGACCGTGGCCATCGCAGTCAACGGACGCGAAGGCGTCGACGCGGCCATCGAAGCCGAACGCTCCGGTCAACCGTTCGACGCCATCCTCATGGACATGCAGATGCCCGTCCTCGACGGATACGGCGCCACCGAAGAGCTGCGCCGACGGGGTGTGAAGACGCCCGTGATCGCGTTGACCGCGCACGCCATGTACTCGGACCGCGATCGCTGCATGGCCGCCGGCTGCAGCGCATACGTTCGCAAGCCGATCGAGCCGCGGCGGCTGTTCCAAACGCTGGCGGCGCAATTGCCGCAGCGCGGCGGCGCGGCAATGAGCGCCGAGGGGAAGGCGCCTGTGACGCATAGCGCGGCGAGCCCGGTCGCTCTGACGGACCGCCCGTCGTTCGCGCCGCTGGTGCAGAGCTATGCGCGCGGGCTCGCCGACAAGGCTCGCGCCATGCGGGCGGCGCTGGCCGACGGACGGTCGGAGGATCTCCTGACGCACGTCCACCGGTTGCGGGGCACGGCCGCGAGCTACGGCTTTCCCCAGCTCACCGAGCGGGCGGCTGAGTGCGAGAGCGCGCTGCGCGCCGGTGACGACGGAAGCGACCGCCTGCGACGGCAGGTGGTCGATCTGGCGGCGCAACTCGAGGTGATCGCGGCGGAGGCGGAGGCGGAGTAGCTGGCCAAAACGCGCTCGGTGCGCTTGTCTATCCGCTTCTCCTGAGGTAGAACGACCCCATGAGCCCGATCCGTGGGTGCCACCATCCGTTCGCGCTTCTTCTCGCGCTCGCCCTCGTCGCGCGCGTGCTGGTGCCATTCGCGCACTGTGCGCACGCGGAGGAGGTCCATGAGCACGGGGAGGCCCATGAGCACCAGGAGGCCCACGCCCACGTCCTCAGCGGGGGCGGCGTGTCGGGGGAACACGACGCTCACGATTCCCACTGCCTCCTGTGCAAGACGGCTCGGGAGTCGCTGCGCGCCAACGGCCCCGCCCCCTGCGCCGGGTGGACTCCGGTCGTCTCGACCGCGTCCCCCGCCCCCTCTCTCTCGACGCCCGTCGCGGCGTCCATCGACCTGAGCTCTCGCGCTCCTCGCGCGCCACCGGTTCACCAGGATCTCTTCTGATCCGCAGAGGCGGCGTCTTCGTGCCGTCTCGTAGCTGAATCCGATGTCGACGACGCCGAGCGCTTCCGCAGTCGGAGCATGCCCTGCTGGGGCCACGGCGCGCGTCGGCTCGTAACCGCGAACGATTGGAGCATCATCGTGCACGAACCGAAATCGACCGGGGACGGGCCAAGCCGTGCGGCTGGGCCGTCTCCTCGCAATCGCGTGATGGCGACGGTTCTTCCCAGCCTCGTCATCGTGTTGCTGACAGCGCCGCGCGCGTCGGCGCAAGATTCTGAAGACCCTCCCGCGAAGCCCTCGGCACTGAACCAGGCCCTGAGCTCGCTGGATGAGTCAGCGCAGGGAACGCCGCTCGACCGCGCGCTCGCCGATGTCGGCATGCCGGACGGCGCGGGCGATATCGCGTCCCATCGCGTCGGCGACGCGAACCTGCGGCTGATCGATATCTCGCTCGATCTGCTGTTCGCCGTCGGCGGATCCTCCGAGCGCGACGAGCCGCTGCAGGCGCTTCAGGGTGGCGGCCACGACCCTCGCAAGCGCGGATTCACGCTGCAGAACCTCGAGCTGTCCCTGCAGGGCGCCGTCGACCCGTACTTCCGCGCGGACGCGCACATCGTGTGGTTCATCGAGCCACTCGAGGGCGAGTCGATCGTCGAGCTCGAAGAGGCGTTCCTGACCAGCCAGGAGCTGCCGTTCGGTCTCGAGGAGTTCGGCTTCGAGATCGAGGCCGGGCAGATAATGACCGAGTTCGGCCGCAAGAACCCGCGCCATCCCCACGCGTGGGACTGGCTCGATCAGCCGGTCGTCCTGAGCCGCATGTTCGGCCCCGACGGCATGCGCGGGCTCGGCGTACGCGTCGGCTGGCTGACGCCGCTACCGTGGTTCTCGCAGGTACACGTCGGCGTGCAGAACGCGAACGGCGAGACGATGGCGAGCTTCCTGGCGAACGACGAATTCTTCGACGAGCGCGCGATCGGCGGCACGGACTTCGAGGATCGCGACGTACGCAGCGTCACGGACTTCGCTTGGCTCGCGCGCTGGGAAAACGCCTGGGACCTGTGTGAAGAGACGACCGTCATCGCGGGCATCTCCGGGCTCGCGGGCCCGAACGCGACCGGCTCCGATGCGTGCACGTTGATCGGAGGGGCGGACCTCTTCGTGCGGTGGCGTCCGGTGCAGAGCGACAACGGTTGGCCGTTCGTTAGCTGGCAGACCGAGCTCATCGGGCGCGAGTACGAGGTCGACGATCGCGCCGCAGCACTTGCCGGTGAAACGCTCGGCGATTGGGGGCTCTACACGGAGGTCCTGTGGGGCTTTGTGCGCGATTGGGCCGTCGGCGTG
>CAYMRB010000391.1:0-9754 GCA_964392615.1 uncultured Planctomycetia bacterium
CCTTGGCCTTCACGTAGTTCGGTGTGAAGCGGTAGTTCAGGCTGGGCATCAGAACCTTGCCCGACTTCGTGGCGGCGGCGAGCATCTTGTCGACGTCCTCGAGCGACGGCGCGAAGGGCATCTCGCAGATCACGTTCTTGCCGGCGTTCAGCGCGTCGATCGAGATCGCGGCGTGATGCTGCGTCGGCACGGAGACGACCACGGCGTCGACGTTGGGGTCGTCCAGCAGCTTCCTGTAGTCGGTGTAGGTCGCCGGAACGCCGTGCTTCTTCCCCTGTTTGGCCAACGCCTTCTCATTGACGTCGGAGATCGCCACCAGGTCGGCCTGCTTCATCTTTCGGAAGGCGGGCAGATGTGCGCCAGCGCCGACGAAACCGAGACCAACCACACCCACGCCTAATTCACCGCTCATCACCGATCCTCCGTCATTTGTGGAAGGACGAATCGCAGAACGTCAAACGCCACAAACCGACACCCCGTCGAACCACCGGTCCCGCTTCAGACGAACTGCGGCAAGCGAGGCGGTGGTGTCGCACGATCCACGTTACCTACAATTGGGACAACGTGTCGTTCCACGATCGCCGCCAGAGCGAAACGTCTGGGGGCAGGTTCGCGCCGTTTGGCGAACCTGTGGACACGTCGTCAGGACGCGGTAGGGACTCCAAACCTAATCGGCAGGCTAAATGCTAACCCGTGCCGTACACCTGTCAAGCGGCCTACGCTGCGCCCCACGAGACTTCTTTCAAAAGGCAACCGGCCATACGCGCGGAGTAGGACCTGACTGGAGGAGCGCCCCGACCTCCTGACTGCGGCGCGGATCGACCCCGGAAGCACGGCCTTGATTCCAGGTCTGGACAAACGCGCGACATCCCGTACGGTAAAAGTTGTTGCGCAGCTGGACGTCCACCTGCCGCGCGAGTCGGCAGGGGCATCCTCTGCCACGTCAGTTGGGCATTCCGGCTATGACCGACCCATCGGCCTCTTGGATTGGGAAAGCATGGCAAAGATCGCGGTCTCCGGAAAAGGCGGATCAGGCAAGACAACGCTCTCGGCGATGTTGGCAGCCGCTCTGAGCCTGGAAGGTCGCAACGTTGTCGCGATCGACGCAGACCCCGATGCGAACCTGGCGGCCGCCTTTGGCTTGCCACCGGAAGAATCCCCCACGTTCCTGGCGGAGATGACGGACCTCATCACCGAGCGAACCGGGGCCAAGAACGCGTACAGCGGCTACTTCAAGCTGAATCCCAAGGTCGACGATATCCCCGATCAGTATGCCACCAAGATCGGGAGCGTTCGCCTCCTGGCCCTGGGCGGAGTCAAGCAGGGCGGCCAGGGGTGCATCTGTCCGGCCACGGCATTGATCAAAGCACTGCTGACGCATCTGGCCCTCGGCTCGGACGATGCCTTGATCATGGATATGGACGCCGGAATCGAACATCTGGGCCGGGCCACCACCCAGTCGATGGATGCTCTGCTGGTGGTCGTCGACGAGAGCCCGTGGACGCTGCAGACCGCTCACCGGGTGCGCGCGTTGGCCCAAGACATCGGTCTCGAAAACCTGGCTGCGGTGGTCAACCGCGTGCGCGAATCAACCGACCTGGAACGGCTTCGTGATTCGCTCGAGGGGATTCCGATCGTAGGCACCATTCCCTACGACGATCGGCTCGCGAGGGGAATCGTCGGGGGAGGTGATCAGCAGGGGCTCGAGCCGACGGCTGTGCTGACGGAGCTGCTTCCCAGCGTCGAGAGCATCCTTCAAGCTCTGCGGTAGGACGCGACGACGCTTCAGCCCGCACCATGGTGCGCGGAGGCAGGTCGAGTGCACACGCAGAACCTGGACAAGATCTTCGACCCCAAGCGAATCGCCGTAGTCGGCGCCAGCGACGAGCCGGATAGCCGAGGCTCGCTGGCGATGCGCAACCTGATTGGCGAGGGTTACGATCGTCTCGTCTATCCCGTGAATCCGGACCGCGAATCGGTTCACGGCATCCACGCGTATCGGAGTGTGGCCGATCTGCCGCGCGTTCCCGATCTCGCCGTGGTGTGCACCGAGGCGCACGAGACGCCCCAGGTCGTCGCCGAGTGCGGCGCCGCGGGCATCCTGGGCATGGTAATCCTGTCCCGGGGCTTCAGCGAGACAGGCCCGGAGGGCGCGGCGCTGGAGAAACGCATCCACGAGGAGGCCGGCCGCTATCCCCAGATGCGCATCATCGGGCCCAACAGCTACGGCATCATCGTGCCGGAGCTGAGACTGAACGCCAGCCTCGCGCGCCAGGCTCCGAAGGAAGGGAGGCTCGCGTTCATCTCGCAGTCCAAGGGACTGTGCGCCTCGACGCTCGATTGGGCGCTCAAGGACCAGGTCGGATTCTCCTATTTCGTCTCGCTGGGGAACGTCTTCGACGTCGGTTTCAGCGAGCTGATCGACTACTTCGCCGAGGATGCGCGAACTCTCGGGCTGATCTTGTATGTGGTTTCGATCCGCCGCGCGCGCACCTTGATGTCCGCGGCGCGGGCCTTCTCGCGCAACCGGCCGATCGTGGCCTTCAAGTCGGGCAGGTTCACCGAGGGTGCGGAGCCCGCAGCCTTCCACACCGCGGCGATGGCCGGCGAGGACGCGGTCTACGACGCCGCCTTCCAACGGGCCGGCATCGTGCGCGTCTCACAGATCGAAGACATCTTCGACTGCGCCGAGCTGCTGGCCCGACAGCGGACCCCCCGGGGCGCACGCCTGGCGGTCATCACCAATGCCCGGGAGCCCGGGGTGGCGGCCGCCGACGCGCTGTTGGCACGAGACGGGACGCTGGCTTCCCTCTCGGAGGATACGATCCAGCAATTGGGTCAGCTCCTGCCGTCGAATGTGCCGCCCGACAATCCTGCCAAATTGCCGCGCAACGCTACGCCGGACCAGTACTGCCAGGCCACCCGGTTGCTGATCAAGGACCCCAAGATCGACGCGGTGCTCGTGATCCTCACGCCCCGCAGGATGTCGGAGCCCACGGGCACGGCGGAAGCCGTCAGCAGCGTTGCCGCCGAGAGCGACAAGCCGGTTCTGGCCGCCTGGATGGGAGGTCAGGCAGTCCAGCCCGGGATCCAGGTCCTGAACCGGGCCGGGGTCTCTGCTTACAGCACGCCGGAACAGGCCATTCGCGCGTTCATGTATCTGGTCTCCTATGCGCGCAACAAGGAGATCCTCTACGAGACGCCCCGCGACATTCCCGTCTCCTTCACTCCGGATCGCGCCAAGATCGGCGATCTGCTCCACGGCCACCCGCACGATCTGCTCTCCGAATGCGATTCGAAAGCCCTGCTGGATAGCTACCAGATCCCGGTCACGCAGCCGGAATTGGCCCATTCGGCCGAGGAGGCGGTCCAGATCGCCCGCCGGATCGGGCCCCCCGTCGTGCTCAAGATCCTCTCGCCCCAGATCACCCACAAGCACGAAGTGAGCGGCGTATCGCTCGACTTGAGAACCGAAGAAGGCGTACGAATCCACTTCGAGCAGATCTGTGCCAATGCCCACAAGCTCCGGCCCGATGCGGAGATCGAGGGGGTCACGGTGCAGAAGATGGTGGTGGAACCGAGCGGCGTGGAGCTGATCCTGGGCGCCAAGAAAGACCCCACCTTCGGATCGGCCATCATGGTGGGCATGGGCGGATTCGCCACCCAGATCATTCACGACCGCGCACTGGGGCTCCCGCCCCTGAACGAGCGCTTGGCCCGTCGCATGCTCGAGTCGCTCAAGGCCTGGCCATTGTTGCAGGGTTACCGCGGCCGGCCGGCGGTGAACAGCGATCGACTCATCGAGATCCTGATGCGGCTCTCGTACCTCGTGGCCGACCACCCGGAGATCAAGGAGCTCGACATAAACCCCCTGCTGGTGACGCCGAAAGACGCGGTGGCGCTCGATGCCCGCGTGCGGATCGACCGGGAACGGGTGGGGCAAGAAGCCAAGCCGTATGCCCATCTGGCGATCCGGCCGTATCCGAAGGAGTACGTGCGATCAGAGACGCTTCGGGACGGCACACCGGTCGTGCTGCGGCCGATCAAGCCGGAGGACGAGCCTCTCTGGCAGGACATGCTGGCTCGCTGCTCGGATGAATCGATCCGCCGGCGGTTCCGCGCCTTGTTCAAGCGCACCTCGCACGAGGTGGCCACCCGACACTGCTTCGTGGACTATGATCGGGACATGACCATCGTGGCCGAAGTGCGCCGCAACGGGACTCCCACCGTGGTCGGCGTCGTCAGCCTGTTCAGCGATGCCAAGCGCGAATCGGCCGAGTACGCGATCCTCGTCGCCGACGACTCGCGCCGCAACGGCCTCGGCGATCTGCTCACCGCGTACTGCGTCGAAGTGGCCACCAATTGGGGGCTGAAGCGCCTCTACGCCGAAACCGCCCTGGACAACCGCCCCATGATCGCGCTCTTCGCCAAGCGAGGGTTTCAGGTCCATCGCAGCGGCGCCGATGAGACCGTGTTGGCCAACAACGCCCTGGGTTCGGACGACGAGCGTGAGGAGACCAGGATCGGAAGCTCCGACGCGCAGTCCGACGTCTGACGGGACGGCTGGGGGAGTGTGTGTGGATGTACCGCCGGCGAATCTTCCTGCGGATCTGATCAGGGCCTGATCCGCCGTCCCGCCGAGTACTCGCGGCAGCCGAGCAGGTCGGGCGTCGGGTCGACCCCGTACGAGTCGAACGGCGCCGGTAGCGACGCCGGCTCCTGCGCCTTCCGAGCGGACAGGAAATCCGCGAGCCGCACAGCGTCGGCGACGTCGACATCTCCATCGTCGTCAACGTCTGCCGCGTCGAGACAGCCCGGCTCCGCGCCGGCGTCACGGCTGAGCACCCAGTTCGCGAGCCTCTCGAGATCCGTCGCATCGATGTCCTCGTCGCCGTCGACGTCGCCGCGCTGGAACTCGAAGCGCCAACCGTCGACGACCGTCAGCGTGTCGGTCCTCTCTTCCGAGACGAGCAGCACCCCTGTCCGCGGGAATGAGATCCCGCGCGGTCGACGCAGGCCGTCGACGAACAGCACGGGCTTGATCGGACCGGACGCTGCCTCTGCCTCCGGCGCTTTCGATCCCACGTCGCCCGTCGTCGCAGGAATGCGATAGATCGCGCCGTCATCCGATGCATCGCAGACGAACAGACTGGGCGAGTACGGATCGAACACGACGTCGGACAAGTCGAGATCGTCCGCACCGTTCTCGAACGCCGCGTGCGGTGGCGGCGAGTGAGCGTCGAAGGAGCAGCCCCGCGTCACCTTCTCCGGCGTCGAGCGCCGCACGAGCCACGGGCTGCCGCCGATGGCGAGGTCGACGAAGTAGATCCCCCACGGCGCACGCCCGCCGAAATCACCTAGGTCGAAGCCGCGCGGCATCTCGAGCCCCTTATAGCGCCGGTTCACCAGCGCCTCGCCGCCGCAGCGGGGCTCGTTGACGCTCACGAGACAGCCGGTGTCGGCGCGGCTGCGGTACGGTCGCGAGTCGCTGACGAGGAGATCGCCGGCGACGGCGCCACACGCGAAGTCGCCGGCGACAACGCGGATGCCATACGGCGCGGAGAGCCTCGCGGGATCGTCAGGTCGCGGCGGCTTCGCGTACTCGACGACGGCGCAGGCGGTCGGCTTCCGGGTCGGGCCACCGCTCTTGCCCTCCGGAGCGCTCAGGCCACGGACGCGCCAGATGGCGACGTCCGTGCGCTTGGCGCCCGCGGTCGTCGCGACGAGCTCGCGCTTCGTCCGGTCGTACGCGAGCAGGTTGAGATCGGCGAGCCCGGCCACGACTCGCGTCACGCGAGCGGTCGGAATCGGCAGCGTGCCGTCGGGATCCTCGATGCCCGAGACGCGCACGACGCCGGCACGAGCGGGATCGTCGTGCGCGCAGGCAACGTAGAGGTGGCCTCCTGCGACCACTTGACCGCGCGGCTTGCCGACGAGGCGCGCATCGCGGAACGCGGCGAAAACCTGCACGGCACCATCGCGCGCGAAGGGCGGCGTGAGATGGCCATCGGTCGTGACGCGTTGCGAGTCACTCGCGGCGGCATCGCGCTGCGGTGTGCGAACGTTGAAGATGCGCTGCCACGACACGACGTCCTGCTGCTCCAGGTTCGCGCGTGATCCGCCGCGCGCCAGCCACGCCTCGAAGACCCAACGATCGCCTGGGCCGGAACGGCCATCGCCGTCGACGTCGACGTCGGGAGGACGAACCGTGGCGTCCGAATCGCGATCCTCGCCAGCGGTCAGAGCTCGCGGACGACGCCGAGGGTCGACGATCTTCGTCTCGGACTCAGCCGCCTCGGCCGCAGCGTTCGCCGCGTCGCTCTGTCGCGGCTCGGCCGGATCGCCCTCCGGACGGCATCCCGACAGCAACGGGCTCAGAAAACTGACGGCACAAACGAAGCCACACGTCATCCAACGATTCACGGCATCTCCTTCCTGACAACGCACCGCAACCCGGGCTCTGCGCAACACGATACACCACGCCCGCCGTCGCGGTATACTCCGCCCCCATGTCACCCACTCTCTCCCCGCTCGACTGGATCGTCGTCGTCGGCTATCTCCTCGCCGTCGGAGCGGTCGGCGTGCTCGTCGGCCGCGGGCAGCGTTCGACGCGCGACTATTTCCTCGGTGGCCGCGGCTTGCCGTGGTGGGCGGCGACGCTATCGATCCTCGCGACCGAGACCAGCGCCGTCACGTTCATCGGGCTGCCCGCTGCCGGCTACCTCGGCGATTGGTCGGCGCTGCAGCTCGTCTTCGGATTCATCCTCGGACGCGTGTTCCTGGCGCTCGTGTTCGTGCGTGTGTTCTACCGCGGCGATCACGTCACGGTGTACGGCTTCCTCGCCGACCGCTACGGCCACACGACGCGCACCGCGGCCGCGCTGCTCTTCCTCGCGGGGCGCATCGTCGCGAGCGGTGTGCGGCTCTACGCTGGCTGTCTCGCCGTCGCCGTCGCGGTACACATCGTCAACGTGGAATGGATCATCGTCGGGCTCGGCATCTTCGGCACGATCTTCACGCTGCTCGGCGGCATCCGCGCAGTCGTGTGGACCGACGTCATCCTCGGCCTGACGCTCGCGGTCGGAGCGGCGCTGTCCGCCGTGTGGATCCTCGGCGACATCCCGGGCGGCTTGGCGACCATTCTCGACGATCCGTACTTCGCCGAGAAGACGCGCGTGATCTGGCTCGATCGCGGCTGGAACAACGCCGGCAGCTTCGCCGTCGGCGTCATCGGTGGCTTCGTGCTGACGCTGGCGACTCACGGCACCGACCAGGACATCGCACAACGCATGCTGACGTGTCGCAACTCGCGCGCCGGAAGCCTGTCCGTGCTCGGCAGCGCCGTCCTGATCCTGCCGGTGTTCACCGTGTTCCTGGCGATCGGCACGCTGCTCTTCTTCTGGTTCAAGTACGGCTCGCCCGGCTGGGCGCCGCCGGAGGATGCCAACGAACTGTTTCCGCTCTTCATCGTCCGCGGCCTCCCCGTCGGCCTCGCCGGCATGGTGCTCGCGGGGCTGCTCGCGGCCGCGCTGTCGAGCCTGACCTCGGTGCTCAACGCGCTGTCCGCGACGACGGTCGGCGACTTCTACCGACCGTGGGCCGAGCGCTGCGCTGCGCGCACGGGGGGAGGCGAGCGCGAAGAGCGCCACTTCGTCCGCGCATCGCGCCTTCTGACCGCGTGCTGGGGCGTCGTGCTCATCTTGCTCGCGCTCGGCTTCGTCGGCAGCAAGGACAATATCTTCAATATGGCGCTGAAGGTGCTCAACTACTTCTACGGCGGGCTCCTCGGCGCGTTCCTCCTCGGCATGCTGACGCGGCGCGGCAGCAACCGCAGCCTGCTGACGGGAATGCTCGCGAGCGTGCCGGTCGTTCTCCTTCTTCAGCTGCGCCAGTTCGTCGACACACCGATCAACGCGCCGGGCGCGCTGCAGGACTGGCTGACGAGCCTGGCGCCGGAGACGACCGCCGCGATTCAATCGTGTGTGCCCGACGTCGCGTGGCCGTGGTGGATCCTGATCAGCACGACGATCACGATGGCGATCGGCGCGTTGGGACGAAGAGATCCGGCATGACCACGAAGCCGCGAGACCCGAACGTGCCCCTCGACTTCCTCCGTCCGGGAGCGAAGTACGAAGCCCACATCTACCGCGACGACCCATCCGTGTCGACGCGCACGAAGGTGGGCATCGAGCGCCGGGACGTCGACTCGATGACCGTGCTCACTGCGCGGCTGAGCGGACGCGGCGGCATGGCGGTCCGCATCGGTGCTCGGTGACGGCGCGCTGCGTCACTTCTCCGGCCGGTTCACCCAGCCGACCGTGCGGAAGCGCTCGAGGTCGAAGAACTGCCACGCGCTCTTGATGCTGTGGTAGCGGTGCACCTCGTTGGCACTCGTGTCGTAGTACACGTACATCGGATACGAGTCGACGCCGAGGTGGCCCGCCAGCTTCCCCTGCGGATCGAGCAGCACGGTGAACTCCGCGCGCTGTTTGCGCAGCCACATGTCGGCGCGGATGCGATCGGGCTCCGTACAGACCGTGACGAGCTGCACGCCCGAGTCCCGTTTGGTCAACGTGTTCAGCGCCGGCATCGCCTCGATCGATTCGATCGTGTCGCAGTCCCAGAACGCGATGACGGTCGGCTGGCGATACGCGAAGTGCGGCCACACCCACTGACGCCCGCGTGTGTCATCGAGCGCGATGCCCGAACTCTGACAACCGGAAACGACGAGGATCATCAGGGAACAGAGGGCTACGAGACTCTTCACGACTTCCTCCTGCGCGAAAACGGCCCTTCGATGGACGGTTACAGGAATGACATCGGCAATCTGCCGTGGATCCTTGAGGCCGAAAACGCGCTCGCCGCAGCCTTATCGGCCTCGCCACCTCAGCTCTCGGCCAGGAGCTCGACCAGCTCATTGAGCCGGGCGACCCGGAAGTCCGGCAGGTAGTTGCTGTAACGTGCGGCGAGGTCGCGATCGCGCGTGTGCCCGAGCAGATGGCATGTCTTCATTCCGACGCGGCTCGCTCCGACCATGTCCGCGTCCCATCGATCGCCGACGAAGAGGATCTTCTCCGCCGGAACGCTCAGCGCCTCGAGCGCGACCTCGAAGGGCAGAGCGTGCGGCTTGACCCGGCCGACCTCGCCGCTGACGACGATCGGCGCGAAGAGCGAATCGATGCCGATCCGCTCGAGCGATCGACGGATCGCGTCGCCGCACGGATAGTTCGACACGAGCCCCAGCGCGAACCGCTCATGCAGCGCCCGGAGCGCGCGCAGGTCCGCGTCGTCGATGCAGATCGAGTCGACGAACGCGTCCTGGAGAATCCTGTCCAGCTCGGCGACGAGCTGAGGGGACAACTCGACCGTATCGCCGTGCACGCTGCGAACGAGCAGCTCCATCTGCTCGTGCGGCGTGTGCTCGCGATAGGTCGGCGGATCGCCCGCGTGCGGTCGCCCCGCGACGTGGCGCATGTGGTCCTGCAGCACGGAGAGCTCGACGGGCTCGAGGTGGTGCGCCCACGCGCCAGCCAGTCGCTCGAGAATCGAGTCGATCTGCGGTTGGTCGAATTCGATGATCGTGTTGCCGTAGTCGAAAAGGACGGCCGCGATACCAGTGAGCATGAGGCTGTTTATAGCAGGATTGCGGGGCGGCGTCGATTCCGGGGGAGTCGCGTGCAGGGTACGGACGTCGGGCTGCGCCCAGATGGCAGCGGCGAATCGAGCTCAGCGACCACGACCGCCACGAGGCAGC
>CAYMRB010000392.1:0-9722 GCA_964392615.1 uncultured Planctomycetia bacterium
CAACACCTGCAGCGTTCCGAGGCCGGAGCACGGAGCGCCGACCGATACGGGCAATCCGTCGATCTCGACGTGCGTCCCCTGCGCGCGCACGACCTCGAATCCGAGCGTCGAGAACGCGGTCTCGGTCACCCATGCCGCCGACAGGCGGAACCACCAGCCGACGGCGTGCAAGTCGGTCGCGATCCAGGGGAACGACAGGAACGGGAGAATCAGCAGTCGTCGCACGGACCGCCGCTTGTCGTCGTCGAGTCGGCTGCCGAGCCACGACCAGAAGCAGACGGTCCAGCCCGCGGCGAGAACGGACATCAGGCCCGTCGCCATCCCGATGGAGAAGAGCGCGGATCCGCAGGCGAGCGTGCGGAGCGACACGTCGCGATGCGGGAGTAGCTTCCACGGTGCGCCCAGCCAGAAGAAGAGCGGCAAGCCGGCGATGACGGGCAACCTCTCGAGCGACTCCGCTCGGCCCGAGATACCCGTGATCCAGGCGGTGACGCCCAGACCGACGAGGAAGAGCGACCGACCGACATCCGAGCGGTTCATCGCTTCGCCTCCTGCTGTTCGCGGCGCGCGATCTCCTCGAGATTGGCCAGCAGCTGGACCTCGTCCGGATAGGACGACAGGAGCTTCAGCGTGATCTTGCGCGCCTGTTTCCAATCGCTGCGAGCGAACGCGCGCCGGGCCAAGAACGCTCCCGCTTCGATCGACTTTCGGTCGATCGACGCGTAGATCGTCTCCGCGCGCGCATCGTTTCCGCACAGAAGCTCGGCGCGAGCCAGCAACTCCTTACCGACAGGCTGCGATGCCAGACGCGGTTGACTCGCGACGATGTCGGGCACGGCCTCGGGCTTGCCGCGTTCCAGCGTCGCGATCGCGAGGAGCCATGCCGCGCGGTAGCCGACGTCGGAATCGGATCGCGCGAGCGTCTCCAGAAGATCGAGTCCGACCTCGACCTCGTCGACTGCGATGTGGAGCTCCGCTTGAAGGAGTCGACACTCGGGCGAGTCCCCGTGGTCGTCGAGGAACTCGAGCGCCTCACGCGGCGTGCGAACGAGTCGACGCGCTTGCGCCAGGCCGTAGGTGAACCACACGGGTGCGTCGGCCGGAAGAGGACGGCCGGCCTCCAGCGTCAGCGCCGCCTCGATCCAGCCGGCGGCGAGAAACGTCGCGACGAAGGCGAAGTCGCCGTCGATGACGCGCGCCGTCTGCGGATCGAGCTCGCTCGTACGAACTCCGAGGTCGCTTGCCCGCGCGGTTTCCAAGACCTCGCGAAGAAAGCGGTGCCCGGTTTCCGTCACGAGAGGATTGCGGGGGCGGCTGCCGACAAACGAGCTGGAGATGCCGTGCCGACGCCGAGAGAGGACTCGAACCAGCACCTCTTCCAGCACCGGGTCGAACGACTGCGCGCGAAACTGACCGACGCGCATGACCTCGACCGCTCGCTCCTCGTCACCGTCCGCCAGCGCTTGGAGTACCTGCAGCCAGTAGAGCTCTTGCCGCTCCGAGATGACCGAGCTCGACTCGGGCACCGAGTCGAATCTCTTCGCGTCCCAGAACGTCCCGGGCGGAAGCCGGGCGATGAATCGAGCCGTCGGCCCGAGCTTCTCGTCGTCGAGCGGAGGCGGATCGAACGACTCGAGGTTCGGGTGGGCGACGCGCGACCAGAACGCCACCTTCAGCCAGACGAAGTCGGGAGCACCCTCGTGCAGGCCGTCGCGCCAGGTGTCGAGTGCCGTGCGGATCTGGCCGCCGCGACGGTAGAACTCGGCGAGGCGGTCCCGGTGCAGCGGGTTGTCCGGCGCGGCGAGAAGGGCGGCGACGTACTCGATGCGCGCGCGAGCACGGTCGCCCACAGCTTCGAGCATCTGGCCGCGGAAGCTGCGGACATCGGCGTTGGTCGAGTCGGCCGAGAAGGCGTTTCCCAGGTCATTCCACGCTCGCGTCGGGTCGTTCGGAAGGGACAGCAGCGCGAGGCGGAGCGAGCGGGCGGCGTCGTCGCGTCCGTCGAGCCGCGTCGACTCGAGCAGCTCACGAGCTTCTTCGGGACGGCCGTCTCGCGCCAACCAGTCGGAGTCGAGCGCCAACCAGGCGGAGTGCATGGTCTCCCGGCCGCGCCAGGCGTCTCGTATCGACCGCAGACGGCTCGCACTGTCCGTCGTGACGAACGCGCGAGCGACGAGCAGTGACGCCTCTTCGTGATTCGTGAAGACATCCGGTTCGTCGCCGAACGCGTCGACGAGTTCCGGTACGCGTTTCGCTCTCGTCAGCGCGTCGATCCTCGCCGCGCGCCACTTGTAGCCTTCCGCACTGTGGCGCGGAACGCTGCCGTCGAATTCGCGGAGGACCGCGAGTGCGCCGTCGGCGTCGTCTCCCTCGAGGAGCGAGTGCACTCGCGCGAGGGCCTCGGCCCGCTCGGCGCGCGCGGTCCGCGCGTGGACCGCGAGGGTGACAGCGGTGGCTGCGGTCAGCGCGCATACGGCGCCGATGCCGATCGCCCATCGCTTCGCCCCTGCGAGGCGGCTCTTCTCCCTGCCCATGATCTACCCCTGCCTGGTTCCAGAAGACGAATCGTGCGGGAGTCTATCCCACGGCGGCGGATCGGCCGCGTTGCCTTCTCGAGCGAAGCCAAAACGCCGTTCCCACGCCCCCTACTGCCAACAACAGAGCGCTCGTTCCCGGCTCGGGCGCCCCCGACAGTTTTCGCACCGTTTGTCTGCCGACATCCACGGTGAAAACGACATCGTTGAAGTCTCGATCGCCGCCGCCGTACAGGTCCTCGAAGCCGATCACGAGATAGGGGCTGTCGGGCACTGCGAGCGCGACGACATGGTCAATGCCGTCCGGATTGAGTTCGGTGCGGGTCGAGTACGTGTGCCTCCCTCCTCTCGCTCCGTTCGCGATCACGAAGAAGTCGAGCTGCGTTCCGGCCTCGAACGTCCCCACGTCGACGAAGTCGCCGGGCAGTACGGGCATGGAGTAGCTGCGTGTTCCGTTGCGGGCGTTGAGGTACGAAAGGTACGAGAGCTTGCTCGACGCGTCCGGGAAGATCAGCTGGCCGTTTTCCTTCGGGGTCCCGCCCGTGTTGAATCCGAGCGTGTTGTGGTAGCCGGCTCCCTCGCCGACGAAGTAGACACGGACCGAGGTGTCCGTGGCGAGCTTCAGCTGCGAGGGGTCGAGCGCGATGGCGGAGGTGTTCGCGATCGACTTACGTTCACTCAGGGTGCCGCTCACCAGGGACTTGAGCGAGGGAAGCACGTTCTTCTGGAACTCGGCCGATCGCGCGTCCGATCCACCGATCTTCACGGTGTCGGCGATGCTCAGGCCGAACGGCCGGGCCCGCGACTGATGCTTCACATCGGTCTGTGCGACGACCGGAGTCGATGCCAACGACACGACGACTGTCACAGCGAGGACTCGATGCAACATAGCAGCTCCTGGTTGCCAACCGTCGGGCCCGTTCGGCGCCGACCCGCCCTTCCTGCACCGCTATCGGAGACCGGCGGGGCGCTGGGCCGAGAAGACTACCATCCGATCTCGAGAGCCGCCAAGGGGCGAGACCTCGGAGTGGCTATGGCTCCCGTGGCACGCGGATTTCCGGTGTCTCTCCGGCCTCGATCTCCAATGGCTCCAGGGCAGCGGACCGCGTGCCGTCGGACGCGAAGTACGCCACGGTCACGCGATACGTTCCCGGGTCGAGCCCGTGAACCGCGTAGCGCCACTCCCACTGACCGTATGTTTTGAAGAAGTACTCGGGCGCTTCCGGCTGGTCGTGCCGCCGCAGTCGGACCTCGACCCATAGCGATTCGCGGTCCTCCATACCGGCGACGGCACCGCGCAGCGTGATCGGTCCGGGAGCGCGTCCGAGCTCGATCGAGGTGGCCTGGCCCGACTCGAGCCGCACGTACCGTCGCGTCTCGAAGCGGAACGACGCGTTTGGGTGCCCGGGGTGATGCGTGACGACGACGCGGTACTCGCCGGGTTCGAGCCCCGTCTCACGAAAGCGCCCCTCACCATCGCTTGCGACGAGCGCCCGCTGTTCCGGCTGCACGCCTGAGTCTGTCGATACGAGCAGGTCGATGCCGACGTTGACCGCCGAGGCGGGCCGACCGTTCTTGTACACGACACCTTCGAGCGTTTCGCCGCGGTGCAGCGGAATCACGAGGTGCCCCGTTCCATCGTCGTAGCGGTCTCGCTCCTTCGGCGACACGAAGACCTTGCACCGGCCGCTCGTGTCGGCGAGGAGTCGCAGCGCGTCCGTTTCGAGGAATCGGAAGCGACCGTCCTCGTCGGTTATGACGCTTCGGAGATCGAGGATCAGGCGCATCGGATCCCAGACGCGCGGCACGATGGAGTCCGCAAGCTCGTTCGCGGTCGCCTGTACGCGTACGCCGGCGAGGGGCGCGCCGGTCTCCGCATCGACCACCGTGCCCTCGAGCGCGCGGCCTCGTGATAGCGCGAAGGCCCTGTCGTCGGCCGCGTCGGCGGGCCCGGGCCTCACGTCCACGAAATCCGCCGGCGGGTATCCGTCCGCGAGGATCTGGATCTTGTACGCGCCGTCTTGTCGCAGACCTTCGAGCGCGAACCGGCCTTCGGGCGACGTGAACGAGGTGCCGATTTCCGCCTCTCTGACGCTGACGCCGGCCGGGCCGCTGCGGGTACGCACCGTGAACGCTTCGATGGCCTCTCCGCTGTCGGCGTCGACGACGACTCCGCGGATGGCGCCGTGCGACTGCAAGACGATCTCGATCTCGCGATCGACTTCGACCTCCTTCTCGACGCTCGGTTGACCGCGCTTGCTGACGGAGATCGCCACTTTGGGCCCCGACAGATCCTCGAGTCGGAAGCGGCCGTCGCGATCCGTCCTCGCTTCCCGGAGCACCGCCGGAAAGGCGACGCTCTTTCTGAGCAGGTGGCGTTTCGGCATGGCGTGGACGAGCGCGTTCTCGAGCGCTTCTCCGGCCTCGTCGACGACACGGCCGGCGAGCCAGTGCCCCGGCTCGAGCACGAAGTTCACCTCGGCCGGCTTCTCAGGCGTTCCCGGGCGGACGCCGTGCTGGACGCGTGGGCCCCAACCCGGTGCGGCGACGCCGAGGTAGCAGGTTTCGTAGTCGTCCACGAACTCGAGCCAGTACTCGCCGCGGTGGTCGGTGATCGCGTGGATCTCGCCGTAGGACTCGTCGGCCGCGAAGCGCGTGCCCGCGCCGTCCTTCCACTCGATTCTCGCGCCCGCGAGGGGGTGGCCGTCGGGGGCGGTGACGCGACCGGCGATCGCGCGTCGTGTCGAGTCGGACGGCAAGAGCGCGAGGCGCAACTCGGCAACCGCTCGATCCGGATCGAATCGCGGTCGACCGAACGCCTTCTCGTATCCCTCCTTGGCAGCCATGATGTTCGGCGGCGTCGTGCGGCTCAGGCGCTCGAGTCTCGCGACACCGTGCTCGTCCGTGTCGATGCCGACGTCGACGTAGTAGCCCACGCCGTGGGTCGATGGAGTCACGCGGACGCCAGAGAGCGGTGCGCCGTGATCGTCGGTGACGTGGACGATCACGGTCGCCCCGGGGGCGAGGGCGAAGTCCTGGATCGACACGGCCGGACTCGAGTGTTCGACGTAGGCGCTGGCGTTCGCGTGATCGGCGCAGGACGCGACGACGTGCAGGCTGCCGTCGCCGGGATGCGAGATCGCGTATTCGCCCCGCGCATCGGTGGTCGCCTGGGGGCCTTCGCGGCGAGAGTCCTGGACGCGTACGATCGCTCCCGCCAGAGGCGCGCCGGTCGTCGCGTCGGTGACGATGCCGGTGACGAAGTCCTCCACGGGAGGATTTGCGGGCGCGTCGACCGGTGTCCGTGGGGGAGCGGTCTCGGCAGCCGACGTCGAGTTTTCGTCGCGGCTCGGTGGGTCGAGAGGGGCGACGGCTGGATCTCCGACGGTCGTCGATGACCCGTCGTCGGCAGCGAACGACGAGGAATCGGCAGGCGCGCCAGCGAGGTGCTCGAGAGCGTCGTCGTCAGCCGATGGCCATAGCGCCCAGCCGCCCGCCATGGCGAGGAGGACGAGTGCCGCAGCGACTGCAACCTTGAGCTTCGTGTTCATGATGATTCCCGTCCCCAAGGCGCTTGGCGTCGGTGCGAACGCAGCGCTCGACCCTGCGGTCAGTGCAGCCGACATGCCCGCTTGCGCCGACGCGAAGACGGCGCCCGCGGCGAGGCCCGGCTCGAGGAGGCACGCGACGGCCGCGGCGCTCGCGAACGCGGTCGCGGCATCGCGAAGACCGGCGCGGCGTAACGGGCGATCCAGCTTCTCGAGCGCGCGCCGGTGACGGTGGGCCACGGTGCCGAGCGGCAGGGCCAGCGCCGCGGCGATCTGTCGCAGCGACAGGCCGTCGAAGTAGTGCAGCACGATCGGCACGCGGTACGCGTCGGGCAGCCCGTCGACGATGCGCTCGAGCTTATCGCACAACTCGCGTCGGGAGGCCTCTTCTAGCGGGCTCGAGGCATGCTTTGGCGCTCGGTCGCCGTGTTGTCGCGATGCGTCGTGCATGTCTCGATCCTCCGCGACGAGCACCTCGCGTGCGGCGCGTCGCCCGCGTCGTTTCTTGAGGCGATCGGCTTCGCGCACCGCGATGCGGGCGACGAGCGCGCTCAGGTCGTCGACGGCGTCGGCCGCGCTGCGATCGCGCGACAGGAGGAGGAGGCGACAGTACGCGCCCTGGAATGCATCGCTCGCTTCGGCAGGGTCGCGCAGGATGCGGACCGCGAGCGTCCACACGAGGCGCTTCGTCGCTTCGTAGAGCGGCAGGAAGCTCGCCTCTGTCGGTGCGCGAACGAAGCTCGTCCAGAGGTCGATCGGGGCCATGGTACGTCCGCGAGTTCACTGACCGCGCCGGACGGGGCCGGGGACGCGAGACCGATTCGCGTCAGCCGTCCAGCCTACACAGGGATGGGGACGTCGTGGCCGGAGGTTGTACGAAGAAATCCGGGGGAAACTCGAGGCGAGCCGCTGGCCCCTAGCAGGTGGCACTCGCGGGACCGTCACTGGCCAGGCCGACTCGGAGGGACCGCAGACTACGCAGATTGTCGCAGATTGCGCGGATCTCCCGGGCAGACTGATTCGCTGCTACGGCCGCCCGCCCTCCACAGCGCCGCCGCCATCGTCTGATGCCTCGCCTGCCTCCTGCGCCGCTCGCAGCGCCGCGATGTTCTCGCGCTCCTGTGCCGCGAGACGCTCCCGCTTCTCGAGGTAGCGCGCGTACTTCTTCTTCTCGCCGTCGTTCCACTCCGCGGCTTCGGTGTATTCGCCGCAGTACGGGACGAGAAGGTCGATCCAGCACGCGATCTTGTCCAACTCCTCGCGGCTCAGCTCGACGTCGTAGTGCCCTTCCTCCAGGAGTGCAATCAGGCTGCTCTTCGCGGCTCCCGCGTGGTACGGCGCGAGCGGCGTCGGCACCGACTGCACGTTGAGCCAGTTCACCACCTTGTTCGGCTGTCCGTGCCGCGTCAGGGCCAGGTAGGCATCGCTCCAACGCCGCTTGGCGCCCCGGTCGACCGTCTCCGCGCCCAGCAGGCTGAACGCGTGCTCCGAGCCTTCGACGACCGCGGGCGCCTGCCCTCGCTTCTTCGGGACCGCTGAGCGGTCGTCGTGGCAGCGGACGCACCGGCGATCGAGGATCGGCTGGATCTCCTGAGGGAAGCTGAAGCCTCGCGCCGGACCGTGGAACGGCTCGAGCGGCACGGGCTCGGCGGTCTTGCGCAGGCTCTGAGCCAGCTCGTTGTGAGGTGACGACGCCGTGCTCTTGTGGTCGTGGCAGCCCACGCAGGACAGCGTCTCCCCGGGCTGCAGCGTCGACCAGCTGCGCATGCTCTGAATGACGTGGTTCTTCTCATCCAGGAGCTGGAAGTAGACCGGCGTGTGTGCCGGCACCTCGAACACGGCGGAGCCGTCCTCGCTGACGGGCACCGAGCCGAGCACGCGTTTGACGTCCCAGGTCCCGTTGCTGAGCGAGACGGGCGTACTGATCATCGCGCCGCCGGCCGGTCCACCGTTGCCGTTGTTGCCGATCCCGGCCGCACGGAACTCGAGCGCGACGACTCGCAGCCTCTTGACCGTGCCGCGAGGAACATCGCGAAGTCCCATTCCCGCGTAGACATCCTGTACGAAGTAGGTCCCCGTCTTCTTGGCGTAGTCCGTCAGGGTCGGCCGCTCGAACGGTCTCTTGCGCGCTGCGAGCGGCACGGGCTGGCTGCTCGAGACCTTCGGGTCCCAGGCGAGGAGCTCGCGCCGTCCGTCGATGTCGATCGAGTAGATGCCGAATCGGTGCCGGTAGCGCCGATTGCCGCCGCTGTCCGGCGAGTACGTGACGAGGAACTCGGTCTCGCTCAGCGGGTACGGGTACTGGAACTGCTCGCCGTCCTGGCCGTACGCGTCGACGCGCACAGCCTTCGTCTCCCGCACGGGAGCGATGAGCTGGACGCCGTCGGCCTCCTGCCAGCCCTGCGCCGGATCGATCAGCGCGAGCTTGCCCCGCTGGTGCGAGTGATGCCCCGATAGCACAGCGACGACCTTGTAGGTCCCGGGGACTCCACGAGCGTGCAGAATCGTCGTCGGGAACCACGAATTGTTGCCATAGAACTCGGCCTGCGCGGTGCCATCCGGGTTCATCTGGAACAGCGGCTGCGGGTAGATCTGGCCGCGATCGTTGTAGTCCCAGCGCGTGTAGATCACGCGGCCGTCCTCGAGCACCTGCGGGAAGTTGGTGTGCACCTGGTCGAACGTCAGGCGGCGGAGATACTTCCCGTCGGCGTCGCACGTGTACAGGTTCGACACCTCTGTCCACCAGCAATCGACGATCTGCACGCAGCGGCTGGAGTTGAAGATGATGTCGTCGTTCGGCAGATACGCGCCCTCGTAGTCCGCGATGCCGACGCCAAACGTCAGCTGCCGCACCTGCCGCGTCGCGACGTCCATCTCGTAGAGGTGGTAGTCGTCCTCGCGGTCGGACTTCTTCCACGCGAACAGGATCCGCTTGCCGTCGTACGACACGTCCGGATCGCGGATGACGCCCTTCGGGTCATCGATGAGCGTGCGCTGCTTCGTCTCGCCGGTCGCGGAGATCTCGAGGATGCACAGAGCCGAGCCCGGCCGGAACGTGCGCTCGGCCTGCGCGTCGGATTGTCCTTCCGTGTAGGCGTAGTGGCTACCGCCGATGTCGTAGTGCTTCGTGAAGACGACCTGCGGCCACGTCGCGGAGAAGCGGCGCAAACGCAGCCGCCGTCGCTCCTGGCACAGCTTCGCATAGAGGCTTTTCCAACGCGGGTCCGCACCCGGCACGGCGGCCTCGGTCAGCTTGCGGAGCTCGTCGCGGTGACGATCGGCGGCCGAGCCGAGCTCCTCGATCACGCGACGAGCCATCGCGATCTCGACCGTCGCGTCCTTGTCGCTCTGGAAGCAACGGGCGGTGTCGCGGCCGTGGTCCTGGAGCATCCAGTCGTTGAGGATGACGTCAGCCGGCGCGCCGTCGGTCACGGCTTCCGCGCCGGTCGCGGTCGCCGAGATGGTCGTCGCGAAGAGGGCTGCGGTAACGAGAAGGCAGAGGTGATTCAACACGAGGCGCATCGCTCTTGTCCTGTCCATGGATAGCGTCAGCATCGAGATCGCCCCATTCTAGCGCGGCGGGCGGCGTCGCGTCGAGAGCGGAGGTGCCCCGGGGTGCCCGACTCCGACTCCGACTCCG
>CAYMRB010000393.1:0-9720 GCA_964392615.1 uncultured Planctomycetia bacterium
TTGTTTTCTAAGCGATGACGACGATGAGACTTGTGACTAACCGATCACGCATGTCACGATACCCCAAAGTCGGAGGCCGCCGAGAGGAAAGAACTCTAAGGAACCCAGGAACCCAGGAAGGGCGTATCCACAGCCTTTCCTGGGTTCCTGGGTTCCTTAGTGCCGCCTTTCACAAATATCTGTGCATTCGAGCGGCATCTCCGCCCGCTGGCTTCGTTGCGCTCAGTCGACTATGCGCCTCCGGCATGGACTCCTTCGCGCGCCTCGCCAGCGAACGAATCTGCTCGCTCGATATGCACAGGTATTTGCGAAACACGGCACTTAGAAATCCTGCTTGGAGGCGGTAGGAGTTCTCGCCGGAGGACAAGACTCTGGACGTCAGTAGTACAGAGAAGAGGGGGCAGATAGGACGTCTTGCTCGATCCTCGCTGTTGGCGCAGAATCGAAGGGCCCGGTCGAGACACTGTCACTGCTGCGGGTCGCACTCTGAGGTCGCCGATGCCCCGTCATCGAATCGCCCTGTTCGCTGTCGTTCTTCTCTGCGCGTCAAGCGCGCTCTCCGACGAGCCTTCACTCGTCCGCTTCGACTTCGAGACGGGCGACCTCCAAGGCTGGCAGATCGTCGAGGGCGAGTTCGACTACTTCGTCTCCGATCGCGAGTTCTATCACAACCGCTATCCCAGCGCTCCGGACAACAAGTACAACAAGCAGGGCAAGTACTACCTCTCGACGGTCGAGCAGCAGCCGGGCATGCCGTCGAACGATCGCATGACCGGCGTCGCCGAGTCGCCGGTGTTCACGCTGCTCGGCTCGCGCGCGTCGATGCTGGTCGGGTCGGGAACGCTGCCGGGCGCGTACGTCGCCTTGTGCACGCTCGACGGCAAGGAGGTCGCCCAGGCTCGCGGCGACACGCATACGGAGATCCTGCGTCGGGTGTCGTGGGATCTTCCCCAGTTCGTCGGCAAGCAGGTCTTTCTGCGCATCGTCGACCGCGAGCGTGGCGGTTGGGGCTATGTGGCGTTCGACGACTTCCGTGCCGAGGGGCGCATCGATGCCGACGCCACGCGCCGCCGGTTCGAGCGGCTCCTTCTGCGCCGCGCTCGTGAGAAGGTGCGCGCAATCGCGGCGCGCTACAACCTCGACGGCGTGCGAGCTGCCGTCGTGCACCTGGCGCGCGCGTTTCCCGACCGCTTCTCGCGTGAAAGCGAGCTTCTGGAGCGGCTCGATCGTTTCGAGGAGCGCATCGCCGCCGCGCAGCCCGCCGCCGTCGAGGGGCTCGAGCAGGCCGCTCGTGCGCTGCAGCGCGACGCGCTGCTCGCCAATCCGTTGGTGCGCGATCTGCGCTTGGTCTACGTCGTGCGGCATCAGTATCGCTCGCACTATCACGCGATCGACACGTTGTTTCACACCGGAGAGCTCAACGCCGATCGCGGCATGACGCCGCACGCGGATCTGTTCGACAAGGGCGGTGCTCTGAAGACGATCGACCTGCGCACCGGTGAGGTGAAGACTCTGCTCGAAGCTCCCGACGGCGTCGTTCGCGATCCGGAGGTGCACTTCGATGGCAAGAGGGTCGTGTTCGCGCTGCGACGGCAACGCGACGAGGACTACCACATCTGGGAGATCCGCGCGGACGGCTCCGGCTTGCGCCAGCTGACTTCGGCTCCCGGCGTGTCCGATTTCGACCCGTTCTACCTGCCGGACGACCACGTCGCGTTCTCGTCGACGCGCGAGCCGAAGTACAACCAGTGCAGCCGCGATCACGGCGCGAACCTGTTTCGCATGGAGGGCGACGGGGCGAACGTCCAGCAGATCGACCGCAACAACCTGTTCGACAACCACGGCACGCTGCTTCCTGACGGGCGCATCCTCTACGCGCGATGGGAGTACGTCGACCGAAACTTCGGCGATGCCCACGGCATCTGGACCGTCAATCCCGATGGTACGAACCACGCGATCTACTGGGGCAACAACACGGCATCGCCCGGCGCCGTCTACTACCCGCGGGTGATCCCTGGCACCGACCGGATGGTCGGCATCTTTGGCATGCATCACTTCCGATTGTGGGGCGCGCTGGCGATCGTCGACCGCGACAGGGCCGTGGACGGCGCCGCGGCCGTCGTGCGGACCTGGCCCGCGGACGTCGTGAGTCGCGTTCGCGTCGATGGTCCGTTCGACTGCGACGGCCTCGTCAACGTCCATCCGAAGTACGAGAGCCCCTGGCCGCTGAGCGCCGAGTACTTCCTGTGCTCCCGAATGACGATGCGACCCGGTCAAGGGCGCAAGGCCCACGATGCGCGCTTCGGCGAGGAGATGGGGCTGTACCTGGTGGACGTCTTCGGCAACGAGCTGCTGCTGCACGTCGAGCCGCCTGGCTGCTACGACCCGATCCCGATCGCACCGCAACCGCGGCCCCCGGTGATCGCCCCGCGGCGCGATCTCGAGAGCGAGCAGGGCTCCTTCTTCGTCGTCGACGTCTACCAGGGCACCCACATGCGCGGTGTCGAGCGCGGCACCGTCAAGTGGTTGCGCGTCGTCGAATCGCCCGAGAAGCGCCACTGGGCACCAGGCGCGTGGTTCGGCCAGGGGTACACGGCGCCGGCGATGAACTGGCACGGCCTCGAGAACAAGCGCATCCTCGGCACCGTGCCGGTCGAGGAGGACGGATCGGCGCACTTCGCCGTCGAGGCCGGCAAGTTCGTCTACTTCCAGCTGCTCGATGAGCACGGCATGATGATCCAGTCGATGCGCAGCGGGGCGATGGTGCAGCCCGGCGAGCGCCTCGGCTGTGTCGGTTGCCACGAGAGACGGTCCGCCGCTCCGCCTCCCGGCGGAGACATGCCGCTCGCGTTGCGACGCCCGCCGAGTCGACTGAGCGGCTGGTACGGCGCGCCGCGCGCGTTCGGATACGCCGCCGAGGTGCAGCCCGTGTTCGATCGCCTCTGCGTCTCGTGCCACGACTTCGGCAAGCCCGCAGGCGAGAAGCTCAACCTCGCGGGCGACCGGTCGTTCTGCTTCAACGCGTCGTACAACGAGCTGTGGCGTCAAGGATACGTCCGCTGCGTCGGTGCCGGCCCCGCTGCCATTCAACAGGCGTACTCGTGGGGATCGCACGCCAGCCCGCTGGTCCGCGAGCTGCGAGATCCGAAGGTCCCCGAGCACTCCGACCTCGAGCTGTCTCGCGAGGATCTCGACCGGATCGTCACCTGGGTCGATCTCAACGGCGTGTACTACCCGGACTACGCGTGTGCGTATCCCGACAGCCTGACGGGGCGTTGCCCGCTCGACCGATCGCAGCTCGGTCGATTGAGTCAGCTGACCGGCGTGCCGTTCGATCGAATTCGCGGCCACGGCAGCGCTCGGCCACCGCAGATCAGCTTCGCGCGACCCGAGCTGAGCCCCTGCCTGGCGAAGCTCGCGGCGGACAGCCCGGAGTATCGCGAGGCGTTGGCGATCCTTCGCGCCGGCCAGCAGCAGCTCGCGACAAAACCGCGGTGCGATATGCCCGGCTTCGTGGCGTCGGGGCCGGATCAGCGTCGCGAGAGGAAGTACGAGGCGCGGCGCGCGATCGAGGCGCGCACGCGAGACGCGATCCGACGCGGCTCACGGGTCTACGACCCCGGCATCACGTCGACTTCGCATCCGACAGACGATCGAGGAGTCCGGGCCGAAGGCGGCCGTTGACCGCGTCGACGCACGGCTCTCATGAAGGAGAAGGAACCCTTGCAGCATCTCGCGGTTCGGACGGCGGCTCTGGCATCCCTCGCGATCGCTTGCGGCGTCTCTAGCGGGGCTCCGCTGAACAACGACGCCGTCGTCGTCAGCCTCTCCTCGTTGCTCGAGGAGATGGCCGATCGTGACGCGCTCGCTCGATTCCCGCGGTCGAACTACCGTCAGCTCCAGGCGAGCAGCTACCACCGCGCATCCGTTCGCCGTGGCGAGCCGGGCTGGTTCGCCGACTCGGACGGGGTCAGCTCGATTCGCGAGGAGACGATCGGCGGCGCGACGGAGTGGGTCATCATGGAGCACGACGGTCCCGGCTGCCTCACGAAGCTCTGGACGCCGTATTTCTACTACGGCTTCGGAAACCGCGTCGGCCCGCGGATCAAGGTCTACCTCGACGGCGCCGACGCGCCGGCCATCGACGAGACCTTCATCGAGCTTCTGACCCACAACGAGTGGCCCGAGAACTACGGACCGGCGCCGCCGCAACGGAACGGCCTTCGCGTCCCGCGCCCCTTCGCGGGATTCACCGCTCGCGCCGGCAATCTGTACCTGCCGATCCCGTTCGCCAAGAGCTGCAAGGTGACGCTCGATCAGAAGGCGTTCTACAATATCGTCAACTATCGCGCGTATCCTCCGGGCACGGCGGTCGAGACGTTCTCGAAGGCCGGCTTCGCGGCCGCGAAAGGGCAGCTGAGTCAGATCGGCTGTGAGCTGCTCGAGCCGACGGAGTACGCGGGTGGAACAGCGCACGGGGCCGCGGCGCGCATACCGCCGGGGGAGTCGTTCGCGATCCCGCTGGCGGGCACCGCCGCGATACGCCAACTGTCCGTCCGTCTCGATCCGAACGCGGTGAAGGACCGGCCGACGGTTCTACGCTCCACCGTGCTCGCGATGACGTTCGACGGCGAGGAAACCGTGTGGTGTCCGCTCGGCGACTTTTTCGGCTCGGCGGACTCGCTCCACCCGATGCACACGTGGACCCGCACCGTGACGGCCGACGGCGCGATGGTCTGCCGTTGGGTGATGCCGTTTCGGAAGGACGCGGTCGTGTCGCTCGTGAATCTCTCGAATCAATCGCTGACGGCGGACGTGCAGGTGCGGACGGGGCCGTGGGAGTGGGGCGATCGCTCCATGCACTTCTGGGCGCGTTGGCGCAGCGACGACGTGCAGCCGGGAAACCGCTTCTCCGATTGGAACTTCGTCGATATCCGCGGGCGCGGCGTGTTCATCGGCGATACGTGGACGGTCCTCAACCCGACGACGGGCTGGTGGGGGGAGGGCGACGAGAAGATCTACGTCGACGGCTCCTACGAACGGCTGTTCCCGGATCACTTCGGCACGGGGACCGAGGACTACTACGGCTGGGCCGGCGGACGGGTTCCGACGCGCGCCGACGTCTTCTCCCATCCGTTTCTCGCCAACATCTCGGTCGGCACGACGGAGCGGGACACGCCGCGCGGCTTCAACATCTGCACTCGCGTGCGGGGGCTCGACGCGATTCCGTTCACGAGTCGGCTCGTCTTCGACATGGAAGCATCGCCGGGAACGGGGCAGCGCAACGCCTGGGACTTCCTCGGCTACTCGGCCGTCACGTACTGGTATGCGCGGCCCGGCGCGACCGCGAATCGACCGCCTCTTTCCGCGGCCGCAGCGAAACCGATCGTGTCGCTCGACGACCTCGACAAGCGAGCGCGCGCGATTCGCGAGAAGAGCACGAAGCGCATTCCGGGCGCGATCGAGTTCGAGAACCTCGCGCCGTCGGCGCACTCGGCCGGCCTGCGCTTCCAGCGCCAGGTGCCGGCTGCCGTGCAGCGTCCGGAGCAGTTCAGCGGCCATGCGCACATGTTTCTTCCGTTCCGCAAGCCGGGCGAGTACGTCGAGTTTCGTCTGACGGAGCAGTTCCAGCCCCGGGACGTCACTCTCTACATCACGAAGTCTTATGACTTCGCGGTCGCGCAGCTGTCCATCAACGGACGCGTCGTTCGCGACGAGCTCGACCTGTACTCGCCGACGGTTCGAGTCGATCGGCTCGACCTCGGCGTGATCGAGCCGCGGAACAACGCGTTCGCGATTCGCCTCGAGATGGTGCGGCCGAACGCACGCTCGCGGGGAGCGAAGACGCTCGCAGGGCTCGATTGCGTCGTCCTCTCGCCGCCGCGCTGAAAGCAACGAGGCCGACCCCGCGGACGCAGCGGGATCGGCCTCGTGTCGACGATCGGCACGCGCTCGGACGCGCGGGGACGACGTCAGTCGCAGGCGCGAGCGGCGTCCACCCAGTACTCGAGCACCTCGAACTGGCGTCCGGGCTCGCGGTGCGTGTGGACGACGAGGCCGAAGTCGTATTGCCACGCGGCCCACTCGTCCGCGTCGGCGATGCTGCCGACGACGCCCTCGTACGTCGTCGCTTCGCCGTGCGTGATCGTCACGGTCTTCTCGCGGCCAGCGCCGACCGAGACGCCGCCGATCACGCCGCCGCCGTTCGTCTCGACCGACGTCGTGAAGTCGACCGCCAGCCCCTCTGCCTCCTGTGACTGCTCGGCGAAGCGAATGCCGACCGACACCGAGCCGCCGCCCTGACCGACCGAGCCGACTTGCGACGTCAGCCGTGAACCGAGCCTGAGGAGGCTGTTGCGCGTCGGGTACGAGCAGATGTCCCCGGGGGCGTGCTCGAAGACGTCGACGCGCAACTCCGGATCACGCACTGACGCGTTGTACGTTTCAAGCGTCACGATCGTCTCGATCGGATCGCGAGGCAAGCCGACGGTGACGGTCGTGCCCTCGAGCGACTCGTCGTCAGGGTGCGACACGATCGTGTACGTGTACAGATCTAGCGGCACCGTCATGAAGACGACCGCGTCTTCCGCGCCGCCGGTCGTGTACGAGATCGAGCGGCTGAGCTCGTACGCGCTACCGGTCAGCTCGGCGGTGGTCGTCTCGAGCTCCTGCTGCACGCCGATGTTCAGCACGTCGTCGACGATCGGAATCTCGGCGCCCCACGACGACGCGACCGTCGTCGAGATCACCTGGTCCGTCGCGACGGTGTCGCTCGTCTCGGTGCCGTAGACCGTGTTGCAGTCGTCGACGTTCTGTCCGATCCCGAACTGGCACGGCGCGGCGGCGAGCGCGGCGATCACGAGCGGCTCGCTGAACACGAACTCGTACGACGCCTCGGAGTAGCGCAGCACCGGACCGTCCGGCTCGACGTCGGCGGGGACGACGATCGGGTGGACCGCCGTGTCGCGGTTGTCGGGCTGCGTCGCGATCGTCGCGAGCTCGGACCAGCCGTTCTGCGTCAGTGCATCGACGCCCCAGACGCTGACCTCGCCGGTCCACTGAGCGAACAGCACGAGCTGCTCGCGGCTACCGTCCGCCGCGGCCAGAGTCGGATCACCACCGAGGCCGATGACGTCGGCTGCGACGATCGAGCTGGTCGAACGACCATACGTGACGTTCCGGTCGAAGCCGTTGTCCGGGCCGAGCTTCTCGTCCGGGATCTCGTACGCGACCTCCCAGTTCGGGCCCTCGCGCCAGTCGCCGAACACGATCTGGTTCATCTGGATCTCGTCGGCCCCCTCGCCGGAGAGATCGACCGTGTTGACGTGCACGAAGCGCGTCAGGTTCGGCGACGACGCATCGTTGATGCAGGTCTCGCGCCACCAGTTGTCGAAGAAACGACGGCGACCGAGCTCCTCGAGTCCGTGAGCGGCATCGTCGAGGACCTGCGCCATGTGCGCGATCGGGCGGCACTCGTCGTACGTGAACTCGAGCAGGCCGCCGATGACCACCTCGTCGAGGCCGTCACCGTCGATGTCTCCGAGCGCGATGTCGGCCGCCTGCGCGTACTCGTCTGCCTCGGGGTCGTGAGCGACGACGTCCGTTGCGAGCGGTGCGAACCCGCGTGCTCCATCATCCAGCACGACGTACGAGCACTCGCCGCGCCCCGGGAACGGACTGCGGAAGTAGGCGCCGCGCACGACCGCGATCTCCTCATGGCGGTCGAAGTCGATGTTGCCGACGGCGAGCTCGACCCACGTCTCATCACCTGCGGCGGGACCCAGCGGAATCGCCGTGCCGACCCGAACGAACCCGCACGCCGCGTCGTCGAAGATGCTCAGCACGGATGCTCCCGCGCCGGCCGCGCTGTGCCCGAGAGCGAGCTCGTCGATGCCATCGCCGTCGAAGTCGCCCCCGACGATCGTGACGTCGCTCCAGCTGCCGCCGGCGGCCAGCGTGTATGTTTCGACGGCGCCGCGCGCCTGCGCGGCGTTCGACGACGAGCGCACGGTGTCGTCGACGACGTCCAGAAGAATGCCCGTGCCGCGCGGGTCGACGTAGGCGACGCACAGCTCATCGTGACCGTCACCGTCGACATCGGCCGCCGTCGCGCCGCGCTCGCGAGCGAAGACGGTGACGCGGGCCCCAGGCGCCCACTCGGGAGCGATGAGGTCGGCACGGCCGAGGCGCTCGACCGCGGGCACGTTGCCGCGCAGCTCGAAGCCGACGAGATCGAAACGGCTGGACGTCCCGGGGCGGTTCATGCCGACGAGGAAGAGCTCGTTCGTGTGAGCGAGCGAGACGCGCGAGCCGAGTGGAGCGAAGTCTTCGGGAAGCGCCTCGCCGGATGCCTCGACGCGCTCTTCGAACGACGTATCGACCGCGAGCGCGTCGAGCGTGTCCTGCACGGTCGTGGGCGTCGGGCCGTCGTCGCAGGCCTCGTACGCTCGGCAGCCGATCGCGTCGGCCGTCGGATCGTCGCCGCACGCATCGGATGGCGGCGGAAGCGGCGCGCCTCCTTGGAACAGGTGGCCGAGCAGGAAGACGGGGTCGGACAGGTCGATGCGGCCGGAGTCGTTCATGTCGGCGGCGTCTTGGCACGCGGGCTCATCGCCGCCGGAGAAGAGCCAACCGAGCGTGAAGACCGCGTCGGAGATATCGCCCTGGCCGTCGGCGTTGGCGTCGCCGCGCAGGAACGGGCGAGCCTGGGCGTCGGGAGCCATGGCGATCTGAACGAGGAACACGACGAGAACGAGCGGCACGACGACGATCGGAGCGGGGCGATGGTGACGGTGCATGAGATCCTCCCTGGGCAGCCCTCTCGCTGAGGGGCTGGCGATCTGCGGACGGCCGCCGGACGTTCCGGCGACGTGCGTCACCCCGTCCTGCGCGATCCGCGCGAGCGATCCCGGCAGAAAACCGGCTTTTTTTTCCTGCCCGTGCGCCCCCGTGCTACGCTCGTTCCTCGGAGCCCGCCGGGCTCCCAGCGGTCCGCTGGCCGGGCGGCTGCAACGTGCTGTGAGACCGAGTTCGAGCCCGTTCGCATGAGCGACGCCTCCGAGGAGGCCCGCGCGACGGTGACCCGCTGCCTCGCCGGTGGGGAGGCGCCCCGCGCGGCCGACATCTTTCCACTGGTCTATGACGAGCTCCGGCGTCAGGCGGCTCGCTACCTGAGTCGCGAGCGCATCGGCCACACGCTCGAGCCGACCGCGCTCGTCCACGAAGCGTACCTGCGCCTCGTCGACGACGCGTCGATCGCCTTCGAGGGACGTTCGCACTTCCTCGCCATCGCCGCGACCGTGATGCGACGCGTCCTGGTCGAGCACGCCCGTCGCAAGGGAGCGGCGAAGCGCGGCGGCGATTGGGAGCGAGTCACGATCAGCGCGGTCGGCGACGAACGACACGGAACGCATCTCGATCTGCTGGCGCTCGACGACGCCTTGACCGAGCTCGCGGCGCTCGACGAGCGCAAGGCGCGCGTCGCGGAGACGCGCCTCTTCGGCGGGCTCACGTATGACGAGACCGGCGTCGCGCTGGGATTGACGGAGCGTCAGGTCGAGGGTGACTGGACCTTCGCCCGCTCCTGGCTCAAGCGTCGACTGAAAGACGAGTGAGTCGATGGACCCGGAGTTCTTCCGCAAAGTCTCGGCGCTCTTCGATGCCGTCCGCGAGCTCGAGCCCGCGGCGCGGGCCAGCGCGCTCGACCGTCGCTGTGCCGGC
>CAYMRB010000394.1:0-9710 GCA_964392615.1 uncultured Planctomycetia bacterium
ACCGCGGCGATCGAGGCCGCGCATAAGGGGACGATCGCGTTGACGACCATCGGCTGCGGCGCCGATGTGGGCCCACAGCCCACCGGCACGGTCGACGACGCGAAGCGGCATGGGCACTCGATCGCGCGGGAAGTGTCGCGCGTGCTGGCGCAGACCCTGTCCCCCCTCTCCGCCGCGCCGACGAGCCGTGGCCGCCAAGCGAAGCTGCCGTTCGAAACGCCGCAGCCGCGCGCGTGGTGGGAGGCGCAGAAGGGCGCCTTTCGCGAGGTTCACGCGCGCCGCATGCTCGCGACGATCGATCGGAACGGCAGCCTGCCGACGCACCTGGACTATTCCATCGCGACGTGGTCGTTCGGCGACGCGCTGGCCATCGTCTTCCTTCCCGGCGAGGTCTGCGTCGACTACTCCGTGCGACTCGGACGCGAGCTCGACTGGCGCAGACTCTGGGTCGTCGGCTGGGCGAACGACGTGCCGTGCTACATCCCATCGCGCCGCGTCCTCGCCGAGGGCGGCTACGAGCCGGACTTCTCGATGGTCTACTACGACCGCCCCGCGCGTTTTGCGCCCGCGGTCGAGGATACGATCGTCGGGGCGGTCCGAGGATTGCTCGACGCCGACTTCGGCGCCGCGGCGAACCAGGAGCCGGCGCCGTACCACGTCCATCCGTTCGCCGACGGCGTGCGCTACGGAGAGCCGCCACGACCGACGCCCCGGCAGCGCGCGGCGATGTCTCGAACGATGCGCGACGTCGCCGCGAAGCTGCGCGACGCGCCGCCGGGGCGGCTCGGCCTGGCACCGTTCCGCGCCGCGCTCGCGGCCGCTCGCAACGGCTTCGCGCGCGTGACCGCGAACGACGGCTCGGAAGCGATGTGGTTCGACTTCACGGGCGCGCAGCGGTGGCGGCCCTTCATCCGGCAGACGAAACGCGGCACCGCCCTCCGGTGGCAAGCAGCCGCCATCGACGAGAAGAGCGCCGGCCGATCCGGGACGACGACCTTCGCCTTTCTTGGCGGCGTCGGCTGGCAGAGCATGCCTCCCACCGCGGGCTTCACGCTATCGGTCGGGGGCGACGAGGCCGTGCGCTTCGACGTCGTGCGGAGGCCGGCGCGCTGGACGAGCGATGCCAGCGGCGTCGAGCTTCTGTACTTCCCGTCCTGGATCTCGGAGGAGGACTCGGGCGGCTACTTCTTCGTCACCGTGCCTCTGGACAGGGTCGCCGCAGGGAAACCGCTCGAGCTCGGAGTGCGCTCTCTCGGTGAGGGCTCGAAGCGCTGGTTCTCTCTCGACGCGATCGACGCGACGCCGTGGTTGGGCGCGCTGCGGGAGATTCTCGACGACTGAGTGCGCTACCGCTACACTCGATGTCGGCGGTGCAGGGCGCGCGCCGCCCAGTCCCGGGCCTCCCCGGCCCACGATCGATAGGAGCCTCGCGCACTGCCGATGGCCGACGACGAGCGTCAAACCGATGCACTCGATGAGGTTCCGGTCGTCATCCTCGCGGGCAGCGACCGACGCCCCGGACCGGTTCCCGCCGGTGGCGAGGGATTCCACTTCGTCGTCGGATACAAGGGCGCGGAGATTCGCGTCGGTGACCGCCCGTTGATCGCGGTTCTCATCGAACGCTTGCGCGCGAGCGGCGCGTTCGCCGAGGTCTGGGTCGCCGGGCCGAAGAACGTCTACGAGGGGCTCGTCGACGCGCCGATCGTCGACACCGACGGCACGGTCGGCGAGAACCTGCGCCGGGCCGAGCGCCACGTGCGATCGCTGCGCGGCTCCGACGCGCGCATCGCGTTCATCGCGTGCGACATCCTGCCGTCGGTCGAGGAGATCGCCGAGCTCACCGCGCAGCTGAAGATCGTCATGCGCCCCCCGACGCCAGATGCCAAGGCGTCGCCGGCGCTGGCGATCTCGCTGTGCTCGGTCGACGCATCGAGCGAGGCCACCGACGACGACGAAGCCGTTGCCCGGCGGCTCGGCTCGTCGGTCTGGAAGCCGCGTTACTCCATCCGCCCCACCGCGGGTGCCGAGCCGATTCCGTTCCTGCCGGGGCATCTGGCGATCGCGTGGCCGGCTCGTCTGCGCACCGGCCTCTTCTATCGCCTGCTGCGTCTCGCGTACCAGGAGCGCAACCGTGACCTCGACCACCGCAAGCGAACGATCGTGCTGCGCGTGCTGTCGGCCCTCTTGTGGCGCGACCTCCGCAACCTGCTACGACTCGAGTGGCCCTTGCTGACGTACACCGTCCTGCGTCGCGGCCTCGGCGCGTTCTTTCGCTGGCGGCGCGGCGAGTTGGACGTTCCCGGACTCGAGAAGGCGATCGCCGGCGTCTGCGTGCGCCGGCGCACCGCACGCGCCTGTCCGGGCAACGCTGTGCGGATCGTCCTGACGTCGCATCTCTCGTTCGCGAAAGACCTCGACACCCGCGAGGAGATCGCCGAGCTCAACAACGCCGCAACAGACGGCGAAGACCGGACAGACGCGCCGGACTGACAGGGCGGTCGCAGCCTACTTCAGCGCCTCCTTGCAGAACTGGACGCACTTCGCCACTTCCTTCACGGCGTCGGAGCCCTTCGGAATCCGGTACTCCAACTCGACGTCCGCGGGGAACGTGAACTTGTTCCTCTTCATGCACTGGAGAATGAGCGCGACGGGCGTGTCTCCCTGCCCGAGCGGCATGTTCGGACCGTTGTTCACCTTGCGGTCCTTCACGTGCAGGCTGAGGATCCGATCGTGGTACTTCTCGATCAGCGGGATCGGGGAGCGATTCGTGCCGGCGACGTAGTGGCCGATGTCGAGGTTGATGCCGAGATACTTGCCGTACGACAGGATGTCACCGTCGTAGGTGGTCGGCTTCAGCTGCGTGTGGTTGTGGAAGCCGATCATGATCTCGTGCTTGTCGGCGATCGGCCCGAGCCTCTTGGCTGCCGACTCGGAGATCTCGCGAGTGATGCCCTTGGCGCCGAGCGCTTTGGCGACCTCGAAGCAATACTCGATCTTCTCGTCCGGCATGTTCCCGTTGCCGATACTGCCGAACTTCACGACGTGAATGTTGACGCCCGCGTCGTTGTACATCTTGCGCAGCGCCTTGAACCCCTCCATCGTCCCCTTCGCGAACTTCTCGGCAGGACCGCCCATCAGCTCGACGGAGCTCAGTCCGCACTGGATGGCGTACTTGAGCAGATCCTCTGTGCTACCGGGTAGCGAGCGGAAGCTGTATGTGATGGTGCCGATCTGCACGCCGTTGAAGTTCGAGCTCGGCTTGTCGGCAGGGGCGGCGGAAACGCGACCGGCCACCAACGCCGATGCGGTCAGCGCTGCGGTACTGCCGATGAAAGCGCGCCTGGAAAGATCCGTGTCGTTGCTCTGCATGAGTTGCTCGGTTGCTCCTATGCTTCTTCGATCACCTGCAGGCCAAGGGCCTTGCCGAACGCGGCCAGCGGCTCCTTGACGTCACAGCTCGCTCCTTTCGCCCCAGGAACCGTACGAACGGCACCTCGACCCGACCGTACCTCCGGTCCGTTGGAGGAGCAAGGGTCGTCACGAGCCGCGTGCAGCATCCTCCTCGTGCTCTCCCGCGGCGCGAATCTTCGCGAGCGCCTCCGCGGCGTACTTTCGCACGTCGCTCGAGCCGCGATCGTCGAGGGCTCGCTCGAGAGCCGCGCGCGCAGGACGGGCGGCCGCGCCCAGTACGGAGAGAGCGCGCGCCGCAGCGCGGCGGACGTTGTCGACCTCGTCGGATAGAGCTGCGACGAGGCACGGGACCGATTCGGGACGCGGGCCGATCTCGGCGAGCGACCAGGCGCTGTGGATCCTTACCAGAGCGACGGGATCGGAGGTCGCGTGCTCCAACATCTCGCGTGCAGCGGCGAGATCCTCCGCTACCAGGTTTCTGCGACCGAGAGCTCCGGCGGCGCCGAGGCGCCGCGCGTCGGAATCGCTGCCCATCGCCGCCTCGAGCGCGCCGATCGCCTCGCCGGGAGCGGGCTGCTGGTGAGCCAGCGCGTTGAGCACGGCACCGTGGTCATCCTGGACGCCGAGCGCCGCGACCAACGCTCGCGTCGCCCCGGGAGGGCGAAGGCGCTGCAGAGCGGCAAATGCCCGGTACCGCGCGACGCTCGAATCGTGGTGGACCGCTTCGAGCAAGAGAGGAGTCGTGGCGTCACTGTGCTCGACCAGGAGCGCAGTGTAGAAGTCGAGCCCGACGCAGTGCCGATCGTCGACGGAGGGAAGGACGAGGAAACGCCGGAATCCCTCCTGCGAGCCGAGCGCGGCGAGCTCGCGGGCAGCGGCCTTGCGGTCGTCGACCGTGCCCTCCTCCAAGCGCCCCAGGTAGTACCATTCGAGAACGGGCCGCCGAGACGCAACGACGGCCCCTAGCAGAACGAGTGTCGCGCCCAGCCCGAGCCCCCAGACGACGAGGCGCCTGCTGCTCGCCGAACGCTGCGAAGTGAGTGACTCGCACATGATCGCATTGTGACCTTCGGAGACGTGCGGCGCACCATCCGTTCGACGTCACCGCAGCTGCAACTCGGCGACGAGCGGCAGGTGATCCGACGCGACGCGGGCGCATCGCATGCGCCCTCGATGTGCGAACGCGATGTGCACGGGGCCGCTGGCGAACACGCGGTCGAGCGGCCGCAACGGGCGCAACGCGGGGAATGTCCGAATCCGCCGTCCGCTCCCGTGATAGCCCTCCGGCTCGAGAACGACCGGCCCGAGCCGCCCCCATACGTCGTTGAAGTCGCCGGCAACGACGACCGCCGTGTCATGGCGCATGCGGTGCTCGTGCTGCCACGCCAGGACCCGACGCAGCTGCCGGCGTCTCTCGAACTCGGCGAGCCCGAGGTGCACGTTGAAGAGCCAAAGGCGACGGTGCACGCCTCGCTTGTCGATCGAGAGCCGAGCGTGCAGCGCACCGCGCTTCTTCTTCAACGGGATCGACAGGTCGATGTTCTCGTGGTGATCGATCGGATAGCGACTGAGGAGCGCATTGCCGTAGTGCCCCCTCTTCAGCCGCACGTTCGGATAGTACACGCGGTGCTCGAACCCGAGCGCCTCTCCGAGCAGATCGACTTGCCGGTGTTGGCGCGACCGCGGCACGCCTTCGTCCACCTCCTGCAGCAGCAAGAAGTCCGCTCGGGTCGCGGCCAGCACCTCGACGACGCGCTGCGGTCGGTAGCGTCGATCGACGCCGCCGATGCCCTTGTGGATGTTGTACGTCACCAAGCGCAGACGCGACATCGACAGACGCCATCGAAGAGCCGCCAGCGACGCGCACGCCAACGTCGTCCGTCGGCCGCCGCGTTTCTGACGATAGACGATACGGCAAGACGCCACGATCGACACCGAGAAACACGAGAGCACGCGTAACGCCAAGATCATCTGCGTCGGCGGAGCCGGAGGCTGGGCGCAACCGCGCGGCGTGGTCCCCGAGCCTCACGCGCCGCACGCCCTCGCCTCGCACTCCCCGAGTTCGTCCGCCGTCGGATCCGGGCCGCACCGCCCGCCCGGCCGCGGTGGCGCTGCCGTGGCGCGGAACAGGTGGTCGAGCCACGCGATCGCGTCGGTGACGGCGAGCGTGCCGTCGTCGTCGACGTCGGCCGCGTCCGGGCAGACGAGCTCGACCTCACCGCCGAAAAGCCAGCGGAGCAACCGCACCGCGTCGGACACGTCGAGCTGCGCGTCGTCGTTCGCGTCCCCGCGCCGGAAGGTCGACTCGCAATCGGTGACCGGCAGGCCGACCGTCAGCGCCGGATCGAAGCTCAGGTCCGAGCTGTCGAGCGAAGCGTTGTGCACGCTGATCGCGAGCACGTTGCGCCCCACGCGAAGCTCGTCGGCCGGCAGACGGATCATCTCGCGCGTCGGCTCGATGGCTCCCGCCGCCGTCGTCGTGCGCGTCACCGGCCCCGCCGGCATGTTCGCGCGGGCGACCTCGACGCCGTTGAGCCAGACGACCACGCCATCGTCGTAGACGAGCGCGAGGAGCAGCGTTTCGATGCCGTCGACCGAGGCGACATCGAACGTACGGCGACAGAATACGGCCGCGTAGCCGCCCCGCATGTCGTCGAGCACCGTGGTGTCGTCCCCATCGCCGTAGCCGATGCCGGTCGCGCCGCTGTCCCACGCCCCGTCGTCGAACCCGGGCTGGATCCACGCGGCAGGCAGCGCCTCCGACCCGCGCAGGAAGCGCCACTCGGAGCCCGCGTCGATGAAGGTCGACGAGGCGACGAGCTCGGGAAGGAACGACAGATCGCTCGAGTCGAGCGACGCGTTGTGCACCTCGACCGCGAGGACGTTGTGCCCTGCGACGAGTCGATCGACCGGAATCACGAACTCTTCGGGCGTGCCGGCCTCGTGGTCGTCGGCGAGCGCGTTCCATGCGACGGCCGTGCCCGGCGTCCCCATGCTCGCCGAGCGCGCCACCTCCTCGCCGTTCAAGTACGCGACGAAGCCGTCGTCGTAGTCGATGCGCAACGCGAGCCGCACGACCGGCGCACGCAGCGCGAACCCTCGGCGGCAGAACACGCTCGGATACGAGCCCTGCATGCCGTCGAGCACCGTGGTGTCGTCGCCGTCGCCATATCCGATGCCGGTCGCCGCCGGCGTCCACCCGGCTCCCGCGACGAAATCCGGCTCGCGCCAATCCACCGGTGGCGCCGACGTCGCGGCGAAGAGGCTCCACTCGTCGCCGATCGCGATGAGTCGCTCCGCAACCAGGTCGATCGGCTCGACGACGAGTCGCGGAGGCGCGAGGCTCTCAGACGAACGAAAATCCCAACCGTCATCGCCGCGCGGCAACAGCGCCCAGCCGCGATTCGCGCACGGCTGTCGCGTCCACGCGTCAAGGCTCTCCGTCACATCGACGACGAGCGGTCCGGTTCCCGGCGCGTCGACCGCAGTGTCGGGTGTCGCCGCGCACTCGTCGCCCCCGACGACGCCGTCGGCTCCGAACGCGGCCCACGTGTCGACATCGCTCCACGCGCCGAGCATGCGATGGAACGTCGCGCCGCTGCCTGGGTTCGTCGTCACGAGCTCGAGTCGCGCCGATCGGATCGGCCCCCCGGAAGGAACACGCCCCGCGCCCGTGCCGAAGAGATCGTCGAAGCGCAGCAGGACCTGCGTCGCGAGCCCGCTGCCGCCCGGATCGTCGCCGTCGACCGCGAGCTCTTCGAGAAGCGATCCGTCGAGATCCGGCTCCGCCTCGCTCAGCACGGTATCGACCGTCCCGTTGTAGCCGCCGACGCCCTGCTCGAACGCGACCGCCCCCGGCGCCAGCCTCGAGATCGTCACGTCGAGCTCGACCTGATCCATGCGAACGAGCCGCCCATCGCGCGCGATCAGCCCGAGCAGGTACTTCCCCGACTCCGGAAACGAGACGCGCGTCGAGAGAGCGCGCGGATTCGCGAACGTCGCCGGCTCGCCTGTCGGCCCGACGAGATGCACCCAGGTCGTCGAGAGCCTCGCCGGCGTCGGCAGGCCGTCGTCCGACGCGGTGCCCGTGATCGTCGTCGAGTCGCCGCTGAGCTCGAGCGTGCGGTCCGCTCCGGCATCGACCGTCGGTCGCGCATTGTCCGGATCGGCGGCCGGATACGTGTAGCGCGCGCATGTGCGGTCGGAGTTGTTGATCGCGTTGCAGCACGTCCCCCACATCAGCGCGCCGGAGTCGGGCGAGTGCCCGAACCCGAGGCCGTGCCCCAGCTCGTGCGCGACGAGGCTGCGATAGCCGAACGTGCCGACGCAGCCGACGCCGTCATTCATCACGACGAACCAGTTGACCATCGAGTTCCACGACGTGCCGTCGAACGAGTGCGTCCCCGCATTGGCGCCGCCCCCGAACGCGAGCACGCCGCTGCAACCGTTCAGGTCGGCGATATCGGAGCACGGGTCGTCGAACATGATGTAGAACGCCGTGCCGCCGCAGTTCGGGTCGATCTCGCGCGCGCCGCCGAATAGCAGGTTGAGGCTCGTTCCCGACACGTTCATCCAGAAGTCGAGTCCCTCCTGCACACGACGAAAGCCGCGAGACGACTCGGACGGATCGCCGGGCTCGGTGCCGTAGATCGTCAACGTCTCGCCATTGCGAAACGCGGTCGGCCAGCGCCAGTTTCGGCCGTTCGAGTTGAAGTACACGCAACTGCCCGGCACGCCGGCCGCGCCCCCGTCCCCGGGACGCGCGACGATCGACTCCGGATCCGCCCGCACGAGATCGACGTCCCAGCGCTCGCGCTCGGCGACGACCGCGGCCAGGTGTGGCAGGAACGCGTCGCTGCGATACGGCACGACCGGCTCCACAACCGCGCCATCCGGCCGCGGCAACGAATGTCCCTCGTCCGACTCTTCGACAGGTACGAGCACGTACTCGCCGTCGCGGTCGACCTCCTCGCGCAAGAGCCCGTACGCGAGCATCGTCGGCGTCCAACCGCCGTCGCCACGGCGATGCAGACAGACGAGGTACACCGAATCGACCTCGAACCGCGGCGAGCCCGCGACCATCCACTCGCGCGCGTCCAGCCTGCCACCTGGCGCCAGCACGTCGATGCGCGACTCGATCTCGCCGCTGATCGTCGCGATGACCTCGAGCTCCGTTTCGGTCCACACGAGCCGACCGCGCTCGACCGCGGCGGATTCGCCAGCGCGCGCGAGCACGACCGCGTCACTCGAACGCGCCAGATCGGCGATGCTACGGGGCGGAATCCAGCTTGTCGCGTCGACGCGCCCGCCAGCGAAAGCCGACACCAGACACAGAGCGACTGCCGCCACACCCTGCCCGCGTTCGATCGCACGCGCCATGAACTCTCTCCGTGTATCCGCGTTCGCTCCGATGATACTGAAGCGATAACGGAGCCGATACCCCACCGTTCCCGGAGGCACCGACCGCCATGACGCATCCCAAGCGCGACCTTTCGCTCGCCTCGCTGGCCGTCGTCATCGCCGTCTGCGTTCCTTGTCCCGCCGTCGAGCCGTTCGTCGACGTCACCGACGCCGTCGGGCTCAGCGGCCTGTCTGGAGGAGTCGCTTCCTGGGGCGATCTCGACCGCGACGGCTGGCCCGATCTCTTCGTCAGCGGCCAGCTGTGGCACAACGACAAGGGCAAGCGGTTCAAGCGCGTCGACGGCCCGCATCCGGGCGGTGCCGCGATCTGGGCCGACTTCGACAACGACGGCCGCCTCGACCTGTTCTCGTTCTCGGGAAAGGGCGCGCTCTTTCGCAACGCATCCGGACGCAAGCTCGTCGACGTGTCCGAGAACATGCCCCCCCTGCCGACGACGGTCAGCCTCGGCGCGTGCACGGGCGACTTCGACGGCGACGGCTGGGTCGACATCTACGTCGGCGGCTACGAGACCTGGCAGGTCGCGAACTACATCGACGTGATCTACCGCAACCGCGGCGACGGCACGTTTGTCGAGGCGTGGCGCACGAAGGGCGGCCCGAAGCCCGCGCGAGGCATCACGGCGGCCGACTTCGACGAGGACGGCGACCTCGACGTGTACGTGTCGAACTACCGCCTCGTCGCGAACCTCCTGTGGCAGAACGACGGCAAGGGGAACTTCGCGGACGTCGCTGCCGCGTTCGGCACCGCCGGCGACGGCGGCCTCGGCGCGTGGGGACACACGATCGGCTCCGCGTGGGGCGATCTCGACGACGACGGCCACCAGGACCTCTTCGTCGGCAACTACATCCATACGCCGGCGGATCAGGAACGGCCGAAC
>CAYMRB010000395.1:0-9673 GCA_964392615.1 uncultured Planctomycetia bacterium
ACTTGACGACGACCTTGCCGCTCGCGCTGCGGCCGAAGGTCTCAGGGGCGTACATCTCCTCCGCCTTCGTCGGTGGGACGACGAAGACGCCGGGCGTCGTCGCGCGGGCGACGTACGAGTACTCGTGGACGCCGGCCCACAGGTACGACGCGAACGCCTCGCAGCGCTCGTCGCGGAGGTTCTGGTGTTCGTACCATGTGCGCCACCACCAGCCCCGATAGCGCCGGCTGGACCTACCGCGACCGCGTCCGCCACGGACCTCTTTCTTCTCGGGCGGAATCTCTCCCGTGACCGCCAGCGCTGGATTCAGCGCCTCGAGACCGGCCGGCAGCGGATCGACCAGCGCGACGTGGTAGCGTCGCGTCGGCGCGACCATCGTCAGGCGCACGCGGACCTCGGCGCCGAGTCGGATGTGCCATGTGCCGTCGTCGTCGCGACGCACATCGTCAGGATCGCCGATGGCTTCGTACGACCGCTCGACGGTGAAGCCGTGGTCGGCCGCCTTCAGCTGCAGATCGGTCGGCGCGTACTTCAGGCCGAGTCGATAGTAGAGCCGCCCCTTGCCCTCCTTCTCGAGGATCAGGTCCTGCGCACCCTTCGCGCTCGTCAGCGTTGCCATCGGGATCGACACGTGGTGGCGATCCGTCGTGCGGCCGCGGAACGACTGGTCGCCGACGTATCCATCGCCGAGCCACGCCCGCGCGACGAAGTACGGCGTCTCCTTCTCGTACACGGCGAAGTAGCGATCGAGAGCCAGGAGCACGAACGCGTTCTCCTGCGTGTTGCGCCAGCGACCCTGCTTGCGATGTGCGAGGAGTCCGCGGACGACCTTCGGGATCAGATCGCTCTGCGGCTTCGCCGCGATCAGCGCGTCGAGGAGGACCGCGTCGGTGCGGCGTCTCGAGTGGAGCAGCAGATGCGTGCCGTCGGAATACGCCGTCGCGAACTCGGCGGTCGACGCGGTCTCGCTCACGCGTTGTCCGACGTGACGCAGGATCTTCGCTCGCTGCTTCGTCGACCCGGCATCGCCGGTGAGCGTCGCGAGGAGCCAGCCGCTCGCCTCGAGCGCCAGCTTCTTCGGGCCGATGCGGTCGACCATGTTCCGCGCTTCGACCAGGGCTGCGAGCGGCGTGCCGCTGTCGCCGGCCATCAGCTTGCGGACGTAGAGCGCGTAGGCGCGGATCGACCACTTGCAGCTCTCCGGGTAGTCGTCCGGGAAGTGCTTGTCGATCTCCGCGACGTACTTCGCCGAACGCTCGAACATCGGATCCGGAACGCGGAAGCCCTTCTGACGTGCGCGCGTGAGCGCGTGTGCGACATGCACGCCGATGTACGGCCACGACTTGCCGGTGCGGCGCCAGAAGCCGAAGCCACCGTCGTCGCGCTGCAGCCTGCCGAGCTTCTCGATGTCGCGACCGACGGCCGCGATGAGCACTTCGGGCTCCGGCAGGCCATCGGCCTCGAATGCCTGCAGCACGTCGCGCAGGGCGGCGACGGTCAGCACGCGCGACGAGACCTGCTCGGCGCAGCCGTACGGGTAGTCGAGGATGTAGATGACCGCATCGGTCAACGCGTGGAGCGCCGTCGACGACGTCGTAATCTCGAGTCCGCCGTACTCCTTGACGACGTCCGCGGGCGGGGCGATCGGCTGCACGACCGTCAGGTCGTCCGGCGCGCCTGGCGTGCCGCCGATCTCGCCGTACGTCGCGAACGCCTCGGTCGTCGCGGGCGTCCAGACGGGGATCGTCACCGCGGCTGCGTCGGCCCAACGACCCGACGCGGCGCCGATCTGCACGCGCGCCGTACCAGCGAGCTCGGTCGTCGCGGGGAAGCGGACCTCGACACGATCCGACGCCGGCACGGTCACGCGACGCCCGCTGCCCTCGAGTACCCGCAGGTTCGCGGTGCGCAGGGCGACGTCGACCGTCATCGGCTCTTCCGTCTGATTCTGCAGGACGACGGGCAGCTCGAAACGGTCGCCGAAGTTCAGGAAGCGCGGCGCGGACGGTCGCACCATCAGCGGCAGCCGCACGGTGAGCGAGCTCTCACCAGCGCCGCACTGCTTGCCGCCTGCGACCGCGTACGCGATGACGCGGTAGCGCGTCAGGCTGTCGGGCAGCTCGATCTTCACACGCGCGTAGCCGTCCGCGTCCGTCGGCGTCGCCGGTGCGAACACCGCGAGCGCGTCGAAGTTCTCGCGCAGATCGATCGGCTGTGGCGCTGCGGCCCCGGAGCCCCGACTGGCGCCCAGCTTCTTGGCCTCGCCCTTCGCCCTTCGGGCTCGCGCCGGGACGGCGCCGCGTGCGCCGAGCGCTGAGGCAGTCTCGGCCACCGCGCCGTCCTCGGCGTCGAGACCGGCCGCGGGCGGGGCCTGGGCGAAGCGTTCCTCGGCTTTCGCGAGCTGGACGTACCGACGCAGGTGAAGGTCGCGCACGCCGGAGGAACGATCGGTGTAGAACACCTTCAGCGGATCGGCGAGCGAGAAGCTCGTCAGCGCGAGAATCGCCTCGTCGACGACGACGACCGCGACTTCCGCGTCGGCCAGCGGTTTGCCGTCCGCGTCGCGCACCTGCACGTCGACGAATGTCTCGCCGCCCGGCTCGATCGCCTTCTGCCGCGGCTTCGCGGCCACCGCGAGCTTGCGCGCGTGTGGCGGCACGGAGAGGCGGATCGATCCCGACGCGTACGCCGGTCGCTTCGGCAGCCGTTCGTTCTCGACGCCGTCGTCCTCGGTGCGCGTCGCAGCGCCGACGAGGTCGACCTGGACCTGAAGGTTCGGGACGTGGCCCTCCTCGATCTTCACCTCGACGGTGTGCGTGCCCTTCTCGAGCCGCACGCGTCGCGTCTCGACGACGCCGGTTCGGCGCAGGGTGACGACGCCTTCCGCCGGAGCGAACGGCGCCTCGACGAGCACCTTGGCGACATCGCCGGCGCGGTATTCCTCGCGATCCGGGATCAGCGTGACTTTCTCCTGCTCGACGCGGCGCGCTTTGGGTCGCTTGCCGCCCGCGACCCAACGCGTCAGCTCGCTCCGATTGCGGCGCCCCTGCGCGTCGGCGATCGTCGCGCGAATGCGGTACGTGCCGCCCTCCAATCCCGGGAACAGCGTCTCGATGGGATCAGCGGTCGACACGATCTCACGCTTGTGGATGACGGTCTCCTCCTCGATCCACTCGCCCTTGCGTTGTCGCCAGTCGACGCGCACGCACTCGATCGACACTTTCGTGTCCGGCGCTGCCTTGCCGTCGATGTCGGTGACGATCGACTCGATCGGCAGCGGCTGGCCCTTTTCGACGAAGTAGCGTTCGCCGCGCAGGCCGACGTAGAGGCTCGCCGGATGGACGAGCAGGTTCGCGCTCGCCGCCCACGCCTGGCGGTTGACGTCGGAGACCGACGCTTGCGCCGAGACGCTCATCGGCAGCGGCGGATCGACCGCGTCGAAGTCGACGCGCAGTCGATGGACGCCGCTGGCATCCGTGCTGCCCGAGTAGGTCTTGCGCGTCACTCCGGGGCCGCTGCGTCGGCCACCGTGTCCCCAGCGGAACCACGGCTGCCACGTGCCGAACACGAAGCCGCTGCGGTTTGGCGGCGTGTAGCTGCCCGGTGTGGAAGTGACGCTCCACTGGACGGGCGCGCCCGGCAGCGCACCGCCAGCGTAGTAGCTCGCGCGCACCGACACTTCAGCGTGGCCGCCGACGAGGTGCGGTCCGTCACTCGCCTGCGCCGAGACCTCGAATTCGGGGCGGCGGAACTCTTGGATCTTGAAGTAGTGCGTCCGCGAGTCGCCGCTCAGGGAGCGCGTGCCGATCGCCTTGAACGAGATGCGACCCGAGCCGAGGTTGACGTCGTCGGGAAGATCGAACGAGAAGTCGAACCCGCCGAGCGCGTTGAGCTCGAGCTGGCCCTTCGCGAGCTCGTTGCGTCGCGGACCGGTGACCGTGTAGGCGACGTTCAGGACCGCGTCGCCGAGCCCCTCGACATCGCCCTTCGTGCCGGGGGTCGTGCGGCGGATCCAGCCCTTGACGTGCACCTTCTCGCCGGGCTTGTACATCTTGCGATCGTCGAAGATGAACCAGCGCAGGCGATCGTGCAGCTTCGTCTTCCACCACGAGCCGCTCCGGACACGGCCGTAGGTGGACTCGGGCAGGAGTGCGAGGTCGTCGCCCCGGCGCGCGAGGATGATGCCCGATGCGCGATTCTCGGTGCCCTCGAGCGCGAAACGCACGACGCCCTTCGAGTCGGTCCTTCCCTTCAGCCCTTGCGGGACGACGCTCACCTCGACCCCCTCGAGCGTGCTGCCGTCTTCGAGCGCGTTCGCCCACACCCAGAGGCCCTCGTGGTCGGCGAATGCATCGAGCGCGATGTCGGTGTGCTGCGCCCACGTGATGATGCGTTGCCTGCGGCGCGGGTCCGGCTGCTTCTCAGGGTCGACGACGATCACGAGGTGACGACCACCGCTCTTGATCGCGTCGCTCAGGTCGAGGCGCGTCTCGGTGAGCTCGTCTCTCTTGCCGTTCGTGGCGACGAGCGTGTCGAGCACCTCGCGACCGGGCGCCGGGCGGTCCTTGGCGTTGTAGCGGTTGACCTCGTATCGGTAGGTGCGATAGGCCGGGAAGTCATCCGGTGACACGCTGTACGCGCGCAGCCGAAGACGCTCGTGATTCGTCGAGAAGACCGACAGGCCCGGCGGCCCCCACGGATCGAGCACCGTCACCGCGCCGGCCGTCGACTGCAGTATCGGGCGAGCCTCGCCGACGCGGAACGTCAGCGTGACGTCCTTGCCGAGCGTCTGGTCGAAGCGGTCGCGCAGCGATCCGTCGATCGTGACGCGATACTTCGTGCTGCCCGAGACAGCCGCGCGCAATTGCAGGCGCTGGCCCCACGCCGCGGCGCTCAGCGCCGGCACCTCCGGGTCGAAGCGGAAGAGCGATTCGTTCAGCGTCTCCGTGTCGACCGGATTCGAGAACTCGACGTGAAACGGAGCGTTCGGCGGGCAGTTCTTGCTGTTGCGGTTCCAACCGCAGTAGTGCGCCGTGACGACGAACGGACCGTGCGTCGTGAACTCGTGCGTCCAGGCCTTCGCCGTCGTGCGCGGGCCCTCGGCGGACGGTGCGCCGGCTTCGAGCTCGATCGTCACGCGAGTCTGGGCGGGCAGCTTCTTACGCAGGCGGAACGCGACCCAGCGGTCGTCCTCCTGGTCGCCGGTGATCCTCGCGATTCTCTCGTCGGCCGCGATCTCGTCCGCCGTCGCCATGCGCACCGGCAACCGGCGTCCGCTGGCGCGAACGGCGGTGAACTCGAGAATCGCCTTCGCATCGATGCGCTGGTCGAAGACGAGGAGCATCAGCGGGTCGCGCGCGACAGCGTCGCCGGACGGAAGCACGGTGGTGACGCGCGGCGTAGGAGTCGTGAACGTCCACGTCGCCGCCTGCGCGAGCGTGCCGCCCGTCGCCGATCGCGTGCCGGCGGGCACCGAGACGCGATACGTCGTCGCCATCGGGAAGCGCGTCCGCGCCGGCGAGCCATGGGGCACCGTCTCGCCACGCGGCTCGAAGAGCAGCGTGCGCGTGCCGACCCAGCGCCAGGCGCCGTTCGGCGTCGGCTCGAGCCGCACCGGAATCTGCGCGGCGAGCGATGCGTGCGTGTCGATCGCGACCATCGGCTGCGAGAACGTGATGCTCAGATGCGGCGCGAGGTCGATGTCGCCCTCCGGCGAGAAGCGCACGACTTCGAGCGGGCCGACCGGCGGCTTGTTCGGAGCGTCGCGATCGCTCGGCGGCGGGAACGGCGCGTCGATCGTCTTGCCAGTGCGCGGCGCCGGCTTCGATCGCTTGCGGAACGCGAACGGCGCGCGGCGGGCGGACTCGTCGTCGAGCTTCGGCAGCCGGTCCAGCACACGCCGCGTGTCGGCGTCGTCGAGCGCGGCCGCGTCAGCGTTGGCCGGACGCGGCGCGGCATCGTCCTTGGCCGTCTTCGGATCGGCGGCGCCGACGCGGAACTCGAGGCCTTTCGGCTTCTCGCGCTCGTCGGCGGAGAGGGAAAGGCAGGCGAGAAGCGCACCGCAGACGTAGAGCATGGCGCGACCGCGCGACCGATCGGCCGTGGGAGAAAGGAGAGGCAGCATGGAGATCTCCGGTGAAGCGGTGTTCGTGTGCGAGCGCAGACCCGGGGGCGCTGCGGGGGCGAACCGACTCCAGTAGACACGATGAGAGGGGGGCGGTTGCCCCGAAACTGGCCAGTTCGTGATGTCGGTCACACGAGGGGATTCGACGCTCACGGGAGAATGATAGCGTCTCGACGGCTACGGCATCGCGTCGCCGCCCTGCGTCGCTACTCGGCCGGATCGAGTACGTCGAGCAGGTCGCGCGGATAGATCGACAGCTCGTCCGCGATCGTGCGCAGGGTCGCGTCGGGGTCAGCGTCGACTCCCGCGGCGCGCAAGATCGCGGTCGTCGTGTCGAGGTCGAGCCCTTCGGTGTCGCAGTGCTCGGCGAGGGTGCGGCGGCCGAATCCGCCGCGACCCTGGCCGCCGCGACCTGGACCGCCGCGGCCCGGACTGCCAGCGGCCGGTTTGTCGGTCGACGGCGCGCTCTCGGCGGCGGGTTCCGGGGGGCTCGCAGCGTCGGCTTCGGAATCCGCGCCGACACACGGGCCCTCATGGTCGCACGGCGGAGGTTCCGGATCAGGCGTGTCGGTATCGTCCTCGACCGCGTCGGCGGTCGGTGTCGGTGCGTGATCACAGCCCGTGCCGCCGCCGCCGCGTCCTGCGCCGCCGCCAGCGGCATCGCAACCGCCATGTCCGGCATCGCCGCCACCGCAGCCTGCTGCGGCAGTGTCGCAACCGCCACGTCCGCGTCCCGCTGCGGCAGTGTCGCAACCGCCACGTCCACGTCCCGCGGCGGCAGTGTCGCAACCGCCACGTCCACGTCCCGCGCTGGCACTGTCGCAGCCGCGTCCGGCACCTCGACTTCTACCGGGCGCTGCGGTCAAGTTGCAGCCGGCGCCGCCGGCGGCGACCTCGCGATCGCCGCAGCCTCGTCCCGCGCCGCGCCCTCTGCCGGTACCGCGCCCGCGTCCCGCGACAGCCGCTTTTCCAGATCGACCGCCGCAACGTTCGACGTCGCTGGCGACGGCTTCTCCCGGCTGCGCGGCCCAGCCGTGCTTGATCTCGGCCTGCCAGTCGAGCAGCGCGGTCACCGGCTTCAGCTCGCCCAAGGTCGCCCACGCCAGGCCGCCACAGACGAGAAGCGCCAGCACGAACTCGCGTCCCGGCCCGCGCTCCCGGTTGCGGAAGTAGCTCATCAGCGGCCGCCAGTTCACCCAGAGGTGGATGACGCTCGCCAGAATGAAACAGGCCGCGAACACGATGTGGAGCGCTTCCCAACGCGCCTTGGTGAATCCCCAGAGCGTCCAGCCCGTGTCGTGTGCGAACCAGCCCGGCGGCTTGACGAACAGTGCGATTCCCGAGGCCAGCAGGACAAGAAACGAGAACGCCGCCAGGAGCGACGCGAATCGGCGAGCGCCGAAGCGGGGACGCTTGGTATCACTCATCGTGTGCGACCTTTCGCAGGGTGCAGGCAGAGGACAGAGACCGAGGATCGCGCTGGCGATCCGACGCGGGCAGCGTTTCGACGCAAAGCCCGTTCCAGGGCCGACCGTTGCGCCGCCGCTCGATCGACTGCGCAACTATTGCGCGCCCATCGCTGACGTCGTGCGCATCGATTGCTCGGATTGCCACGCGGACTCTGGCTCCGCGCTCGCCGGCGCGATAGATTCGCCGTGCTGCACGACGCGACGGTCCCGGATTCGCATCGGCGGCGGCACATGTCGATTCCGAGAGAGTCTCGCGTGTCCTCCAGATTCCGATCCGCTCTGCCGGCCCTCTACCTCTTGCTCGCCTGGTGCGGCATCGCGGTTTGGCAGATCGCTGACCAGATCGCCGAAGCGCGTCGGCATCGCGCTGCGCTCGCCCAGAACACGCAGTCGAGCATCCGCGTCCTCGAGGCCGCGCTGCGCTCCGTCGGACGCGGTCGCCGCCAGAGGCCCGGATTTCTCGACGCGGTCCTCGTCGAGGTCGCCGCCGTACCGGAGATCCTCGCTGCCTGGCTCGTCGAGCCGGACGGCGAACCGCTCGCGTCGACCGGCGACGATCGCGAGCTGCCGTCGCCCGGGTCATTCGAAGGTGCGGCTCTGCTCGACGATGGGCTTCTCGCCGGACACCTCGTCGACATCGGGCCGTGCCTCGGCGGTCCCGGCGCCGGGGGGCTCGTGCGCGACGAATCCGATGCTCAGACCGTATTCCTGTTCCTCCTCGTCGACCGCACGCCGGCGGATCTCGAGATCGCCGCCGACCGCCGCCTGCGCATCGCGGTGCTCGTCGTGTCGGCAGCGGCGGCGCTCGGGGCGTACCTCGTCATACGCGGTCGCACGCGAACCCGTCACCTGCGAACCGAGCTCGCCGTCACGGAGGAACGTGCGCACAGCGATCGCGAGTGGGCCCTTCTCGGCGCCGGTCTCGCGCACGAGACGAAGAACCCGCTCGCGTACGTGCGAGCCGCGGCCCAGCGTCTGGCAGACGAAAACCCCGCGGCGACGACGGCGCGAAACATCGTCGACGAGGTCGATCGGGTCGTCGCTCGTCTGAACGAGTTCCTGCACTACTCGAAGCCCGTCGAGCCGACGCTCACCGATGTCGGCCTTCCGGCGCTGTTCGACGAGGTCGCCGCACTCGTCGCGCCTGACCTCGACCCGCTCGCGGCGCGACTCGATACGCAAGCCGACGTCGAGACGGTCCGAGCGGACGCGAACCAGCTGCGGCAGATCCTGCTCAACCTCCTGGTCAACGCCGCGCGAGCGTTGGGAAGTGATGGCCGCGTCGAGCTCGTTGCCGAACGCCGCGATCGGGGGACCGTTCGGATTCGCGTGCGAGACAACGGTCGCGGGATACCTCGAGAAGACATCGACAGCGTGTTCGAGCCCTACACGACGCGCACCGCAGGCGGCACGGGGCTCGGTCTCGCGATCGTCAAGCGACTCGCGGAAGCTCACGGATGGAGCCTGCGTCTCGAGAGCGAGCCCGACTGCGGTACGATCGTGACGATTGACGGAATCGAGGCCGCGTGACCACGTGACGGACAGCTCACCTCAGAAGAGCGTACTGATCGTCGACGACGACTCGCGTCAACGCGATGTGTTGGCCGAGTTCCTCGACCATCGCGGCTACCGCGTCCGCACGGCGGCGGACGGAGAGTCCGCGCTGGAGCTTCTCGAGTCCGCGCTCGCCGACCTCGTCCTCATGGACGTGCGGATGCCGGGAATGGGCGGGCTGCGCGCGCTCGAGTGCTTCCGCGATCGACATCCGACCGTCACCGTGATCCTGCTGACCGCGTACGCCGGCGTCCAGGATGCGGTCCGGGCGATGCGCGCGGGAGCGGCCGACTACCTCGAGAAGCCGATCGATCTGCAGGAGCTGGCCGTCGTCGTCAGCGAGGTCATCGGAAGCCCCGACGGATCCCCGCATCCGCAATTGCCGCCGCTACCGGATGATTTCGTCGTCGCGAGCGACTCGATGCGCCGCGTCGTCACCGAGGCCGACCTCGTCGCACCGTCCGACGCGACCGTCTTGATCACGGGCGAGAGCGGCACGGGCTAGGAGCTGGTCGACGAGCTCATT
>CAYMRB010000396.1:0-9649 GCA_964392615.1 uncultured Planctomycetia bacterium
GTGGCTCCCTTCGTGTAGTTGTTGAAGAACGCCGGCCCGCCGAGCCGGGTGGGATAGCTCGGCGGGCCTGGTGTGGGGTGTTTCGGCGCCTACGCGAACGGGCCGTACTCCCACATCTTCTTCGCCGCGTGCCGGTCGAAGAAGTCGCGGCCTGCGACGTACAGCCATGCGCCAACCGCGCGGCGAATGTCCTCTACGCTCATGGCGACGCCGCGTTCGTTGGCGATCAGCTCCGCCGCCTGCTCGAACTGCAGCCGTTCGTATGCGCCTATGACCGCGCCCGTCGTATCGTTGTCGATGGCCGTCATCGGATCGATAGTCGGAGCGCCCTCGCATCCCGATTCACGGTTCACGAGCTGTGCCGTCTGCTGGAGCCGCTCTTCGATGCGATTGTCGGCTGTCTCGTTGGTCTCGGACATCGTCGTTGTTCCTTTCCTTTCAGTCCGCCCCCGTTGTCGTTGAAAAACGCGCCGGAACCAGACCGTCGCCACGTGTCGTCTGCAAACTCAATTGCCTTCGCCTCAAGCCGGCGTCGCCATGCCGCCGGCGCCCACGGTTCGCGCTCGACCGCGGCGAGCAACCCCGCGAGCCGACGGCCCTCCGGCGTCAACGCGTCGTCGTCGAAGTCGTGGCGGAACCACCGCTGCTCGAACCAGTCGGTCAGCCGGGCGAATCGGCGTGCCGTGACGCTTTGGCGTCGCTTCGGCGGGACTCTTGCATTGACGCCCTTAGAACGCGTATTGGAGCGGATAATAGGGGAATACGTCATAGCGTCATGAAAGCGTCATGGAAGCTCGAAGACCGACTCCGAGCCACATGCGCCCGGAGTGGTCCCGGTAGGGTTCGCAGCCGCGTCGCCGAAGCAGCTCGGCGACCTTACGCGCGGACAGCACGGGCTCGCCGTTCTCGGTGCACCACTTCTCGTAGGCGCCCCGCAGGTCGCTTGCCGAAACACGATACTCCGCTGAGAGAAGCGCTCGGTCGTCCAGGAACCGCCCGACAGCGTCGCTGTCGCTGCGATACTCGCCCGTGGCGAGCCGCACGGCGTCGGGCTCGTTCAGTCCCTCGCGTTGCCATTCGAGCGCGCCACAGACGCACCAGGCGAGTATCCCGGGAGCTTCTTCGAGTAACCGTTTCGGCAGGTCTTTGTCGCGTTCGTCGGCCCCGAATCGTCGGTTGAACGGAATCAACCGCAAGCGGTCGAAGAACGCCGCGTCGTCGCCGCGAGCTTCCGGAAGGTGGTTCGTCGCGAACCAAAGCGAGAACTGCGGCTTGAACTCGAACCACTCGCTTCTCATGTGCCGCGCGGTGATGGTGTCCGAGCCGCCAGTCAGCTCCTTGACTCTGGCCGAAGCGAACGCGCGCCCGTCTTCGCTCTCCGACGCGACGACAAGCCGGGCGCCGCGAAGTCGGGCAACGTCGTTCGGAACGCCGCCGGGCCGCTGCTCCATCAACGTCTCAGCCGGCGACTTCAGGCCGTAGTCGCCCACGACGTCGAGCAGGCTTTCTATCAGCGTCGACTTGCCGTTCGCGCCCATCCCGTGGAGCACGAACAGCACCCGCTCGCTGGTCTCGCCCGTCAGCGAGTAGCCGGCCGCGCGCCGCACAAATCCAATGAGTTCGTCGTCACCTTCGAATACCTCGTCGAGGAATCTGTTCCACGTCGGGCAGCTCGCGTTGGGGGCATACTCGGCCGCCGTGCTCTTCGTGATGAGCTGCCGGCGGTTGTGCTTGTGAAGCGCACCCGTGCGCAGGTCGACCGTTCCGTTCGAGCAGTTCAGAAGCCACCCGTTGGTATCGAGTTCATCGACGAGGATCGGAATCCCTGGCTCGCTTCGTGCGAGCGAGAGCATGGCGTTTATCTGCCGGTCGGATTGGCTGCCCACCGCCCACTTGACGGCGTGCTTTCGGCGTTCGATATCCTGGACGTCTGCCGCTTCGTGGAGCATGCGGCGGGCGACGTCCTTCGCGGCGCGATTGACGGCGCCGGCCTCATCGGCACGCCAACGCCCGGCGCCGAAGTGAAGCCACTTCCTCCACGCGTAACAGAAGCGGAAATCGGAGCCGTATCGGTCGACGAATCGCCGCGCGTTGCCGAGGTCCGAATCGAAGTCCGGCGCGAGAGCCGCGTCAACTCGCGCGTCGGCATCCGTGATGCCAAGCTTGTCGAGGATCTCTGTGGCTTCGTCGCGGACGCTTCGCCGCGTCTCGGAGTCCGCGTCGCCAAGCTCGACACGTAGGTCGCGCAGCCGATCGTCGACGTCGCCATCGGCCGTCAACTGCCGAATGCCGGCGGCTTGAAGAAAATCGAACGTGGTGCCGTTCTCGTCGTTCACGATGCGCTCCTTCCGCGCCGACGGCGCACATAGTCCGCGATTTCACGTCGTGCGCGGCTCGACAGTCCGGCCGCATGTATCTGCCCGTCGTCGCCCCGAAATGCCTTTCCGCCACGTCGCTCGATGAGCCGCGCGATTGCGGCGTCGGTCTCGTCGTCGAGATGGGAGTCGTTTCCCCAGTTCTCTGGGGAAGGTCTCGCCGGCCCGGAAATCGACTCACCGAACTGAGTCGGTCCTGCGCTGAGCGCCGCGTCGACCAACGCCGCCGCGCTCGCAACGCCGAGTCCTTCGAGACGGGCGACCACCAAGCCCCGCACGGCGGTGCGGGCCGCGTCGTCCTCGCCCTCGCAGCACAGTTCCAAGTCGTCGAGAAAGACGTCACGTTCCTCGCGAGTTGGATTCGCCGGCAGCAGGTGCAGGCCGGCCGCGCGGACGACGTGCTCGGCATCGCCCGACGGCGGGACGGACGGAGTCGGTACGAAGCCCGCGGTTGGCTCAACGGGCTCGGATAACAAGCAGTCGCGGACGTGCGCCTCGATCTGCAGAATCGCGTACCAGCCGTCGCGGCGCAGCTCGGCGCGGACGTCTTCGGGCGCTTGGCGTACGAGTTCTGCGACACTCGGGCCGCAGCGCAGGCTGACGACGCCCTCGGCGAGCATTCGGACACGGTCGGCGAAGATCCGGACGTGATAGACGAAGGTGCCGGGCCATTGCGGGCCTGCGAGAAGCCACTCGCGGCCGTCACGCTCGTATCGCCAGCCGGCGGCGCTCGGTCGAAGGGTGCCAGGAATCCCCGGCGCGATGTCGGCACCGGTCATCGGGCCGCCCTCGCACGACGTCGACGCGCCAGGCGTCGACGGATATCGAGTAGCGTTCGACGCTCGGGATGCAGCGCGGGCATCCGGCGTAGGCTTTCCCACAGCAGGCCTTCGATCTGATCGTCGTTGGGTTCCCGGAGATCCTCCAGGACCGGCTTGATAGCCGGCAGGAGCAGCGTTAGTTTCATCAGTCATCTCTCTGAAGCGGGAAGAATGTCCACCGTCGCCCGGCCTGGTCGCCGGGCGTCGTCGTAGCGGCAGGGTCAGGCGCGGCGTCGGCAGCTGGGGCAGCCTTGCTCGATCCAGCGCTCGATATCCCTGCGTCGCCATCTCACGAGTCGAGACAGGCGAAGCGGCAGTGGCATCGCGCCGCGATCCGCCATGCGCCGGGCGTGACGGGCTGAGCAGCCGAGCAGCCGAGCAACCTCTCGGACATCGATGAGTTCGGTACCGTCAGGCTGCGTCGCTGTTGTCATCCGTAGATCCTCCGTGCGGGAACTGTGTGGTGCCGGCCCGCCAGTGGTTGACAGGGCCTTCACCCCTACTTGCGCGATGGATAGGCATCGCATCGCGACGGATGGGCGTCGCAACTCGAGGAAAAGACGAACGTCGCGCGGCTACGAGGCGGAGTCCGAATTCGGGCACCGTCGACGAGTTGTCGCCCAGGACGCGGCTTGGAGTCCCGTGGTGTGAGTTCTACCCCGAAGTGGCGAGTCTACTCAGGCGCTCCAGATGGTCGGAGATTCGGGTTCGTAGCGGCAGACGGTGCCATAGTCCAGGCTGGCGTCAAGGTGCCTGTAGAGCCTAGGGACGGCCTTCTTGATGGCGGCCTTGCACCGATCCAACCCGTTTGCGACGCGCTGGCGCTGTTTCTTGTAGGGGTCTGCCTTCTCGCGCGGAAGCCCGCCTCGGCTCGTGCTGCGGTTGATCGCAGCATCGACCTCTTTGATGATTGCCTCGGTCCCTTCTACTTCCTTTACGCCTTCCGAACTGCCGCTCTCCTCAGCCACGGCCTTCTGGTCCTCGAGCCTCTCTCGATACGCCCTCAAGGCGCTGACGTTGAATTCATCCAAGTTTGCTTGGAATTCGGCAGCAGACTCGAGCTGTACGTCGTGAGGATGAACTTCCCGAAGGAGCGTCAACACGTGGATGTCCTCTCGAGGGTGCAGAAGGAGATGCTGAAGGGCCTTCATGTATCCGCTGCCAGTGTGAACTGTTCTACTTTCGCCTTCGAACGTGACGGTCCAATCGCCGTTCTCGTACCAGAAGTAGTTCGGCTCGACAGCCTGACCGGGTTCGCGCAGTGGATCACGATCAACGGTCTCCCCGTCGACTTCGCCGAGGGTCGTCGTATCGCCAGTCGCCCCCTCGATCAGCGCGACGGACTCGGCGAGCACGTCGTCCACGCGGAGCAGAAAATGGCGTTCGAGTTGGGAAGTCAAGAAACGGGCCTCGTCCTGGCCCAGCTCTTCTCGGAGCTGGTCAACTTCGGCACGGCGGTCGGGGTTTCTGTCCACAAGACGCTTCAACGCTTCGGGTGTGGCCGGGGCGGTGACAAGGGTCACGGCGGAGTCGCCGGATACCCAGAGCTCACGCGTCGCTCGGAGCTCGTTGAATGCGTTCAACGCGCACCTAACAACCCAGCGCTTCCACTCGTCGCCCATCGAGGGTTCACGCGAGTAGGCTCTCTCTGCGTTCGCGGCCAGGTCCGGGAACGCCGATGTCGCAACGGAGCTTCCGTCCAGAATTCCCACGTACTGGGAGCGGTCGTCCTCGTAGTCGAACACGATCTGAGGAATCCGGACTCCACAGCCCAGATAGCGAGCGCGCTGGGTCAATTGAGCGTTGCCGAGCGCCGTCGGTACCGGAACGGTACGAACTGGCAACGGGAGAAGTGGGTTCTCGATCGGCACACAGAACAGAAAGCCCGTGAGTTCGCCGTAGTCGCGACGTAGCTTGCGAAGCTCGTCGATGCAGCGCTGCAACGGATCGGACATGATCGCCTGTCTCGTACGGGCCGGTCGCCCGGACGAGTCGGACAGGCAAGTCGACGCTGCCCGGGGGACCGTGCGCGGGGCGCTACCCCGCTACCCGTGATTGCTGGATTGCCGAACTGAGATCTGCCCGGAAGGTGGCACGATGCAGGCGATGTTGTCAAGCGGCGCCGGTGGCGACGTGCTCAGCCCTCATGGCTCTCGCTGAGCATCTTCTCCGCCAGAGTCTGCGCCATCGTCGTGATCTCGCCTTCCTCGACGAGAGGATCGACGATCAGGTCGCCGGAGAGTGCGTGACGGTCCCTGATCCTCTTCTCGGCCTCTGCTCGAGCCTGGACGAGCGCGACGCCTTCCGGGCTCGTCGGGCCGACCGGGCCGCCGACCTTGCCATAGATTCCGGTGGCCTTCAGAACGTCCACAGCTGCCGTGCGCGAGCCAGCAGCGAGTCGAGCTTCCAAGACATCAACCGCTCGGTTCACGAGTCCGCGGAGCCGATTCTGAGCGTTCGCCCAGGTTGCCTCACGGCGCTGATTCAGCTCCGCGATGAAGCGCGCATCGTGGCAGCGCCAGCGAGAAACGGTCTCGCGAGCGAGCCCGAGGCGCTTCGCAGCCGCGGTGATGGACATGCCAGTTACGAGTAGGTCGATGGCATTTCGCCGCTGCGTAGACAACGGGCGATTCTGTGAAGAATCGTGATCAACCGTGACCGCCGGGTTCATACTGCAATCTCTGCGCTTTGATTGCTCCGAAGAAGGGCATTCTGACGGCGATCGCGCGTCAAGGCAATTGCTTGGCGGCGCGAAAGCCTATGTAGCCGCGACGCCGCGACGAAGGAGCCGAGGGGCGGTACGACGAGCGGCAGCGGGCTACTTCGACGTTGACCACGCGCTGCGCGTTCCCTGCCCGGGCGTCGCGAGGCTGTGTGCGGCCCACCGCTCGACGGAACGGCCGTTTCTGGTTTCTGTCGGCCAGTCGGCGGCGCCCGACTCGAATGCGGCTGGCACTCGCTTGCCCTGAGCCCTGATCCCTTGGAGATTGAAAGAGAGTCAAGACCGCTTTACATTGCCGTCATGAATGATGCCAGGATTCGCGCGAGTTTCCACCGCAAGAAGCTGCGCAGACACCATGCGGCTCCGGACACGCTCGTGGTCGATGAGTTGGGGCTGAAGCACGGAAGACGCCGCGCCGACATCGCGGTAGTCAACGGTCACCTGAGCGGTTTCGAGATAAAGAGCGAGCAGGATTCTCTGTGCCGACTTGAAGAGCAGGTAGGGGCGTACAACGCTGTGTTCGATCGCGCGACTGTGATCGCAGGCTCGCGGCATCTGACGAACGTATCGAAGATCGTTCCCTCGTGGTGGGGCATCATGGTTGCGGTGGAGGGCCGGCGGCGAGCGATCCACTTTGAGACTGTTCGGCAAGTGGCCTGGAATCCGTCAACGGACGACTTCGCCGTAGCTCAGCTTCTCTGGCGAAGTGAAGCTCAAGAGGAGCTCCTCAAGCGAGGTGTCACGGGGCAAATCCTCTCGCAGAGGCGCTCAGTCCTATACCGCGAGCTGATACGGATTGTACGTAGGCAGGAACTCCGAAGCGTGATCAGAGAGCGGCTGAAGCTCCGAACAGACTGGAGACGTCTTGCACCACTTTCTCCAGATGACGATTCGTCCCAACCTTGCGCCAAGTAGTCAGATTGCCCGTGGAGGCCCGTCCAGCAGCGCAATCTGAGATGTACCTGTCGCCTTTCGAGGATCTCGTGCCCTGGTAGGCCGGCGATCTCAGCACTGCCCGGCAGTGTTTGCGATACTGGCCGAATTGGTTATCGCGCACGTTGGGTCCCTTGACAATGAGCCAGCCGTCGTCGGTGGTGTACCGAATGGTCGCTGCAGGTTTCACAAGGCGCATGTCCAGCGAATGAACCTCGGGATGGTTGATCGCATAGTCCCCGAAGGTCGGCAGTCGGAGCCCGGATTGCCGCAGGCTACTTGTCAGCTCCTTGTACAGGATCCACTCCCACCTCTCTATCGTCGTAGTTCCCTTCTCGATTTCCGCCATCGTGGAAGGAAACGAGGTCCCCAAGAGCGTGAATGTCCGCCAGAGGGCCAGCTTGGGGATTGACCTGATCAGCGCCTCCACGAGCTTCGCAAACCCGTCGACCGGCTTGAAGTTCTCTGGTGCACCAAGGTCCAGCACGAAATCACAATCAGTCAATTCGACTTTGAGCGTCCGCAGAAGCGACGGGATTGACTTCTTCAACAAGTCGGCGCTTGCGGATTCTTCGATCGTGACTCGCAGGCACAGTCCTCGGCCGTCGCGCGAGACAGTTCTCCCCACGCTTCGCTGATACTGCGAGTCTCGCGCGATCCCCGTCACCGGCACGGCCGAGCAACCCGCAGATCGGAGCTCGTCGAAAACGAAGTCGAGCGGATGGCGACCATCCACCATGCGCTTGTCCTTGGGGAGGCGAAGAACGTCCACGAAGCACGGTCTGTCTCCCCACTTCTTTCGTACTCGTTTCGCAAATGGCTTGAGGTGCGCATCTATGGGCTTGAGCTCCTTCTGTTTCTCGAAGTCGAACCCTATCTCTGGCACTTCGATTAGGGGGGTGATGGCGTCGCGGGCAGCTGTGCTCAGTTCGAGCACGGCTTGGTACTCGCCCATTTTCCACCGAAGGCAAGGAACGTAGTGAGCATGATCAAAGTCCATTGGTCGGTGCCCTCTTCTGCCGCCTACTGGGCGAACTCCACTTCCGGGAAGCGCGCTCGAACCTGACCGCTCCCAATGAGATCCGTGAGAATCACGTAGTTGTCCGCCTCGTTTCTGATTCTTCCCGCGACAATTGCAGGGTGAACGCGGTGTGTTTCTGCGAAGGACCTCACGGATTCTTCCGTCCTTACATACCGCGCCAATGCCGTCTCCCAGTCGTCTTCTGGTATCAGGGCCGCCAACGCCTCTGAGTCTGCTTCCCGCTCCACGTCATCAGCAGCAGCTTCAAGGTCGTCGAAGATGTTCTCGAGCTTTCCCTTCCGCAGGTGCTTGATCACGTGCATCAGTTCGTGGAACAGCACGTACCAAAAGTTGTCGAGTCGGTCATAGCGGAGTGTCATGCCGATCACCGGACGGCCATCTGGAAGAAGAAACGCTGCTCCATCCAAGTAGGTTTGCGGAAGATGAGCCTCTATCACCAATGAGATCCCCGCCGTTCGTAGCATCTTCCTTGCGCGGAGTGGCCCATCGTCATGCCGGCTCTCTCGAGCCAAGCTCCTCAACCAATCATGTGTCAGAGCTTTCCTCGAATAGGAGCGCGAAGGCAGATCCTTCATCGCCAACAGGAAGATGCGGCACTTCCAGGCCCAGAGCGCGTATTCGTCCACTTTGGCCCCGATTCTCGCCCGGTGTTTCAGGAATGCTGGCTGTCCACGAGGAATCGCCTTTCGAACATACTCCCTGGCCAGACTCGCGCGCTCGGCCATGGCCGCGGCCATCGACCCGACAAACCCGGCCTCACCGAGCCAGCCCCGCCGGTACATTTCTTTCACCGGGAAGAGTTCCCACTCGATCTCCCGTTTTCCGCGTGGTTTGGAGCGAGTCTTGGCCTGCGGTTTGAGTTCGGCTACCTCGCTTATGTTCAGGCGCAGCGCTTCGGCAACCTCTGTCAAGCGCCGCAAACTCGCGGACGCGTATCTTTCCGCCTCATAACGCTGGATCTGCTGTGGCTTGACTCCGCCCAAGATCTCTCCGAGTTCGCGCTGCGAGAGACCCTGGGCGATTCGCGCACGAATGAGCAGGCTCGGCAGTTCTTCCAGGGTGGCCGCCCTTAGGACCGTGACGGCTCCTGACTTTAGCTCCGCGTATTCCTGAAGTTGTTCGGCGATTACTCGCTCTTCGCTTTGTAGCGCCTCGTATTCGGCCCTCGCGAGCACGTCGGACCCTACGCGAGACGCCGTCTCGCCCAAGTCGAATCGTTCGAGCGCCTTCCTCAATCGGGCCAGCTGCGTCTTCGAAATGCGATACTGACGTTCGTTCGTGATCAAAATCTGCGTGCCTTTCGACTGGTCATGCGAGGCATACTCGGATGATCCCCTTCGGGTTCCCCGTGTCTCTGTCAGTCTGAAAGAACTCGACGAAGTTCCGAGTGCCGTCGGCACCGGCACTCGACGGAAAGAACTCGCCCCCGTACTTCAGTTTCTGCCGACGTCGCCCGTCGCGGAAATCCAGAAGCACGGGGTCCAACTTCGCAGGATCCACGCCAGAGGGGTCCCAGCAGGCGTCGAAGTCGCCGGGCCTCTCCTTTTCGGTGACAAAGCTGCCGTCCAAGTACACGACTCTGCAGCGGGCGCGACGAAGTGCTTGGACTCCCTGCTCGAGTCCTTCAAACAGCTTTCGTCGCGTCTCATTGGTGGCGAAGCGCTGTTCTATCTCGGCCATCGTGGCATCGTGCACTCCGGGCGCATCGGGCATCGGCTAAGCCATCATAACCCGCTTCCTGGATGGCGCTTGTGAC
>CAYMRB010000397.1:0-9614 GCA_964392615.1 uncultured Planctomycetia bacterium
GCCTGGCCGAGGCGCGACAATCTTCGGCCCGACTGTACCGGAAGCCTCCGCGGCTGACTCCATACTCTGAGCCCGACGAGCAGAGGGGATCGAGCCCGATAGCCTCCGGATCGGCGTAGAAGGTCGCGTCAAAAAGGTCCCTGCACCACTCCGCGGCATTCCCGTGCATATCGTGAAGACCGAAAGCGTTCGCTTCCTTCTGGCCAACAGGCTGTACCGATCCACGGCAGTTCTTCTGGAACCAGCCCATCTCGTCGAGGTTGCCCGTTCCAGCATACGATTGCCGAGACCCCGCCCGGCAGGCGAACTCCCACTGCGCTTCGGAGGGCAGTTCCATGCCCACCCTCCGACAGAATCGCCGACTCTCGTCCCAGAGGACATACTCGACCGGCTGGCGGCCTTCACCCTGGCGACCTCGTGGAGGGGCTCCCATCACCCGGGTCCACTGCTCCTGCGTCACCTCGTACTTTCCGATGAGGAACGGACTCAACGTGACTTCGTGGACGGGACCTTCCCACTCCTCCGCTTCCGGATCGTAGTTCCGCCCGTTGGGATCATCCTTCTGCGCTCCCATCCAAAACGTTCCGCCTGGCACCTGCACCATGACGATCCCCGTCTGCCGGTGGCGATACTCTGGGTAGCGCTGCTCGTTGTTCGGTAGTCGCTCGAACTGCTGACGGAACTCGTACCACGCGACGAGTCGGGACCAGTTCAGGGAGAGGGCAACGACGACGATCACGAAAACCGCCGCGCCGGAGAAAAGAGTGAGCTTCATTCCTCTGCGCTTGCGCATGACGAGGTCATTCTACCAGTCGCCGAGATCGGTAGCATCGCCGCCGCGTCGGGCAGCTCTCCCTCTCCTCGTCGGACCGCTCAGGGGCTCCGCCGTTCGTCCTTGCCGCGGAGCCAGAGGAGCCAGCCGAGGCCCACGAGCGGCAGGCTGGCGAGCACCTTATCAAAGCAGCCGAGGATCACGCCGACGAAGATGAAGAAGAAGAACCCGAACAAGGTAGACGGGGCGTCGCGGGGATCGGCGGGTCAAGGGGCGAGCTCACTCAGAAGTGGACCAGATCCCGCCCGATGGGGGGGCGTCTTGGGGGACGCGGCCCTCGATGGGTCAAAAAGAGAGCCGGCCGAAGCGTTGCAAGTGCTTCGGCCGGCTTGTTCTGTGTGGTCGGGGTGACAGGATTCGAACCTACGACCTTCTGACCCCCAGTCAGACGCTCTGCCAGGCTGAGCTACACCCCGACGGCGATTCAGCGGTCGGTTGCCCGGCTTCTCGCCGGAACGTGCGGAGTATACGGGATCGTTCCGGGACCCGCCAGCGGGTTTTCCCGGCCGGCCGGCCCGTCACGACGGTCCGAGCGCTCAGCGCTTGGACGTCTTCTTCCGCGCGGTCTTCTTCGCACCGCTCTTCTTGGCCACCTTCTTTTTCGCGACGGCCTTCTTCTTGGCGGTTTTCTTCGTCGCCGCCTTCTTCTTCTTCGCGTTCTTCTTGTCCGACTGGTTCTCCGGACGCAGCGCGCGCACCTCGGCGCCGATGCGCCACATCTCGGACTCGCGCACCTTCTTCAGCTCGCGCTCGAGGCGTTCGCGGTAATCCGGCCGCGAGTTCAGGCGGAGCGTCCGCTTCGTCTCGGTGCCGTTCGCGACGCTCTCGTAGAGCTCCTCGAAGACCGGCTTCGATGCGTCACGGAACTTCTTGTACCAGTCGAGCGCACCGCGCTGCGCGGTCGTCGAGCAGTTCGCGTACATCCAGTCCATGCCGTTCTCGCCGATCAACGGGTAGAGGCTCTGCGTCGCCTCCTCGACCGTCTCGTTGAACGCCTCGGACGGCGAATGCCCCTTCTTCCGCAGCACCTCGTACTGCGCGAGCCAGATGCCGTAAATCGCCCCCATCAAGACACCACGCTCGCCGGTGAGGTCGCTGTAGACCTCCTTCTCGAACGTCGTCTCGAAGAGATAGCCGCTGCCGATCGCGATGCCGAGCGCGACGCAGCGGTCGCGCGCACGACCGGTCGCGTCCTGATGGACCGCGAAGCTCGCGTTGATGCCACGCCCCTCCAGGAACAGACGGCGCACCGTCGTTCCCGAGCCCTTCGGCGCGACGAGGATCACATCGACGTGCGGCGGAGGCTTGACGCCGGTGATCTTCGAGTACGTGACGCTGAAGCCGTGCGAGAAGTACAGCGCCGCACCATCCTGCAGGTTGTCGCGAACGATCGGCCACTGGTCCTTCTGCCCGGCATCGCTGAGCAGGTACTGCACGCACGTGCCGCGGCGCACGGCCTCCGGGATGTCGAACAGCGTCTCACCCGGCTTCCAGCCGTCCTTGCGCGCCAGCTTCCAGCTCGCGCCGCCCTTCCGAACGCCGATGATGACCTTGACGCCGTTGTCCTTCATGTTGAGCGACTGCCCTCGCCCCTGGACGCCATACCCGATGACCGCCACGGTCTCCCTGCCGAGAGTCTTCTTCAGCTTGGCGGCGGGCATATCGGAGCGCTCGATGATCTTCTCGAGGACTCCACCGATGCGAAGCGTCTTCATGGGACTGCGCTCTCCTGATGCCTGACGTGGCCTGTCGCGGCCTGACGTGACGGATCCCGATGTTCCCGGACGGGGTCCGGCGAAAAGTCCCTTCTTATAGCCGATCGGCCCGCCCGGTTCAATTCTCGCCGCGGTCTGCTATCCTGAAGCGCCATGCGATCGCTGCCGCCGCCGCCGCCGGGCCCCGCCCCCTGTCTCCTGAGGTCTCGCGCCCCTCTGCGCCCCGCGCGCTTCGTCGCGGTCTGGCTCACGTGCCTCTCTCTCGCCGCGATCGCGGCTGCCGCCCGCGCGAACGACCTCGAGGCACGAATCGCCGCGATTCGCGCCCGGCCCGCTTTCACCGGCAGCTCGTTCGGCATCCTCGTCGTCGAGCTCGACAGCGGTGAGGTCGTCTACTCACACCGCCCCCGCGCCCTGCTCGCCCCCGCGTCGACCGCCAAGCTGGTCAGCGCGGCCGGCGCGCTCGGCGTCCTCGGAGCGGACTTTCGCTTCGAGACACCGGTCGTCCGAACCGGGCCGCTCGTCGACGGCGTCGTCTCCGGAGATCTCGTGCTCGTCGCGAGCGGCGATCCGAACCTGTCCCAGCGCCCGGCTCCCGGCAGTGCCGCGTCCCCCACCGATCGCACGGCGGCCGCTCGTCCGTTCAACCGCCTGCGCTTCGTCGATCGCGATCACACCTACGCCGGCTATACCGACGCGGACCTCGTGCCCGGCGACCCCCTCCTCGTCCTGCGCCGGTTGGCCCGCGACGTCGCGGCCGCCGGGGTTCGCGAGGTGCGCGGCGATATCATCGTCGACGACGGCCTCTTCAAGGAGACGTACGATCCGTTCGTAGGCGACTTCAGCGCGATCTGCGTCAACGACAACGTCGTCGACATCACCGTCGCGCCCGGCTCCCGCATCGGAGACCCGGTGCGCGTCTCCTATCAGCCACGCGTCCCCTCCGTCGATGTTCGCGTCCTCGCGAAAACCTCGGCGCCCGGCTCGGCCCTCGATCTCTGGGTCGACCGGCATGACGGCATCGCGTCGTTCGTCGTCCGCGGAACACTGCCACTCGGCTCTCGTCCCGTGTTGCGCGTCGGGCGCCTGAAGGACGCCGCGCTTGCCGCCGCCAATATCTTCGCGGACGTGCTCGCAGAACAGGGCATCGCCGTCCGCGGACAGCGACGCCGTGGCCGCTTCGGCCCGTCGCTCTACTCGCACTTCGACGTCGTCGCGCGCCATGTCTCTCCGCCCCTCTCCGAGTCCGTCCTCGTCACTCTGAAGGTCAGCCACAACCTGCACGCGACGATGTACCCCGTCCTCGTCGGTGCGCTGAAGGGCAAACGCGGCGACCGAGTCGCGGGCTTCGAGGCGATCCGCGGCTTCTTTCGCCAGGGCGGCCTCGACGTCCAGTCCGTGCTCGTCCACACCGGCGCCGGCGGCGGCCGCTCCGACCGCCTCTCCCCTCGTTTCCTGGTCGACCTGCTGCGCTTCTCGACCGCCAACGGCGACTTCTCCGTCCTGTGGCGCAGCCTGCCGATCGCTGGCATCGACGGCACCCTCTCGGAGCGCTTCGCCGGCTCGCCGTTGCGCGGCCGGGTCCGCGCAAAGACCGGCACGCTCGTCTACCAGGGCTCGTTCAACGACAGCTGGATCTACCTCTCGAAGTCGCTCGCCGGCTATGTCGACCTGCGCAAGGGACGCAACAGCGGCGAGATCCTCTGCTTCGCCATCCTGATCGCGAACACCGTGACGCCATCGCGCGCCAAGGGCGTCGACGATCTGTTCGACGCGCAGGAGGACATCCTCGAGGCCATCGCCGCGAGTCGCGTCACGGACACGGCTGACGCGGACAGTCCAGAAGCGGACAGTCCAGAAGCGGACGAAGCCCGACGGTCGAGCACGCGAGATCGATAGCGACAGAACCGGAGAGGACGAGGAAGAGGAAGAAGACGAGGAAGAGGACAATGACGTCACCGCCCACCAGCCGGTTCACAGCCGCACTCTTCGCCGCGTCGACGCTCCTCGCGACTGCGGCCGCGTCTCGACTCGCGGCGCAGGATCCAGCGACGCAGCGCGACGCTGTGCCGACCTCGTTCACCGCGACGACGTCGACGCCTCTCATCCGCGGCCTCGACGTCGAAGTCGACCTGACGATCGACGCGCTCGACGTCGCTGGCAAGCGGCTCGAGACCTTCGAGGGCACGATTCGTGTTCACGGCGCTCGGGTCGGCGACGCGTCCACCCCGGACGCGGACGAGGCGCCGGCGCTCGACGCCGCATTCCGAGACGGGCGGTGCGAGCTCGACGGAGTCGTCATCCCATCCGGCGAGATCGCGGTGGAGCTTCCCGCCGCGCGCGACACGGGTGGCCGCCAGACGATCGCGTTGCGCCAAGTCCACGGGCTTCTGACGATTCTGCCGCCCCTCCTGGCGATCGTCCTCGCGCTTCTGACGCGCCAGGTCCTGATCTCGCTCTTCTGCGGCGTCTGGCTCGGCGCGGCGATCGTCCACGGGTTCAACCCGCTGACGGCGTTGCTGCGCGCGGCGGACACCTACCTGGTCGGCGCGCTCGGCGACGGCGATCACGCGTTCATCATCCTGTTCAGCCTGTCGCTTGCCGGCATGGTCGGCGTCATCACGCGCATCGGCGGCGTGCGCGGCATCGTCGACGTCGTCGCACGCTTCGCGCGGGGCCCGCGCAGCGGTCAGCTCGCGACGTGGCTTCTCGGCTGCGTGGTATTCTTCGACGACTACGCAAACTCGCTCATCGTCGGCAACACGATGCGACCGTTCACCGACAAGGTGCGCATCAGCCGCGAGAAGCTGGCGTTCATCGTCGACGCGACCGCCGCTCCCGTCGCGACGATCGGCGTCATCTCGACCTGGACCGCGTATCAGCTCGGCCTGCTCGGCGATCTGGGGGGGCCGACGCGGGAGCTCATCGGACAGCCATATTGGTTCTTCTTGCGCTCGATCCCCTACAGCCTCTACAGCTTCGCTGCGCTGCTGCTCGTGTTCCTGTCCGCGCTGACGCTGCGCGACATCGGCGCGATGCGCCGCGCCGAGGCGCGCTGCCGCGCAACCGGAGCCGTGCTGCGCGACGGCGCGGTGCCCCTCGTCGACGCGAGTCTCGATCGCATGGGCGAGGTCGAGGGCGTTCGACCGCGCTGGTACAACGCCGCGCTGCCGATTGTCTGCGTCGTACTCTTCACGATGCTCGGCCTCTGGGCGACGGGGCGCTCCGCGGCCGGTGACGGCGCCCCCCTTCACGACGTGATCGGCAACGCGGATGCGTACAGCTCGCTCCTGTGGGGCGCGCTCGGCGCGTCGCTCGTCGCGATGGCGCTGGGCGTCCGTTCCGGCCAGAAGGTCGCGACCGTGATCGACGCGTGGGTGCAGGGCGCACGGTCGCTCGTCCTCGCGGTGATGATCCTCCTGCTCGCCTGGTCGATCAGCACCGTGTGCAAGCAGGTACACACCGGCGAGTACATCGCGTCGCTGACCGAGGGACTGCTGACGCCGAGCTTCCTGCCGGCGATCGCGTTCGTCACCGCCGGCGTCATCGCGTTCTCGACGGGAACGTCGTACGGCACGATGGCGATCCTCGTGCCGATCCTGCTACCGCTGGCCGCCAAGCTGCTGGGAGACGCTGAGGTCGACGCGGCGCAGGCGCAACCGATCGCGCTCGCGGTGCTTGCCGCGATCCTCGGCGGCTCGGTGTTCGGCGATCACTGCTCACCGATCTCGGACACGACGGTGCTGAGCTCGATGGCGGCCGGCTCGGACCACATCGATCACGTGCGCACGCAGATGCCATACGCCCTCCTCGGCGCTACCGTCGCCGCCATCGCCTACGTCGCGGTCGGCTTCGGCGTCAAGGTGGCGATCGTTCTTCCCGGAGCGCTCGTCGTGACAGCCATCGCGTTCCTGGCACTGGCCAGATCCTGCCGTCCATCGCCGGAGGCGGACGCTTGAGCGCGCGGTCCGCCGACTCCGCTCCGGATCTCTCGTGCGTCGTCTGCGGCAGCCGCGAGGCACGCGTCGTCTTCGTGGAACACGGCATCGATATCCTGCGCTGCGTCGGCTGTGGGCATGTGTACTCGTCGTACCGCGTACCACAGGACTACGACGGGTATTTCGGCGCCGAGGAGATCACCGGCGACCAGCCCTGGTGGGACGAAGCGCACGACGGCATGTACCGCGACTTCGCCGCGCGCTTCCTCTACGAGCGTTCGGGCCGCCTTCTCGACGTCGGCTGCGGCCTCGGTTTCTTCGTACGGTTCGTCTCGCGCCTGACCGGTTGGTCCGCTGCGGGCTGCGAGATGTCGCCCAACGCCTCGCGGTACGCCCGCGAGACCCTCGGGCTGGACGCGGTGCACACCGGCCGCGTCGAGGAGGCCGGATACGCGCCGGGTTCGTTCGACGTCATCACGCTGTGGGACGTGATCGAGCACATCCCCGATCCGGCGCCGTTCCTCGAGACGCTCGCGGGCCTGCTCGCGGACAACGGTCTGCTCTTCCTGCACACGCCGAACGTCCGCGTCACGATGCCGAGAGCGCGCGTCAAGCACGCCCTGCGCGGAATGCGCGAGGGCGTCCACTATCTCGAAGCGAAGGACCACATGAACAACTACTCGCCGGCGACCCTGCGGCGAGTGCTGACGGCAGCCGGCTTCGACGCGATCGAGTTCTTCCACCTGCGTCCGATCCAGAGCGTCGCCGGAAGCCGCAGCCGAACCTTGCGACTTCTGAAGAACGGCTGGTATCACGGAGCGCGTGCGCTCCACGCAGCCACACTCGGTCGTTTGAACCTCGACAACCTCTTCGTCGCAGCGCGGCGAGCTGGAGCCGGCCCTGAACACCGGAGATGAAAGCATGGGTAGCGACGCGGTTTGGCACTACGCGCGGGACGGAGAGATCGTCGGCCCTTTGACGCTGCAGGGCCTCGCGGAGGCGCTCCCCCGCGTCGACGGCCCGCGGACGCTCGTCTACGGCCCCGGCGTCAGCGAGTGGACGGAGGCGCGCCAGGTTCCCGAGGTGGCGCGCGAGTTGGGTCGAGGGGGAAGCGGCGGGACCGCGCCTCCCCCACCGCCGGCGGGCATGGTTGCCGACGAGATCGACTACGAGATCTTCGGCGAGGAGATGCAGTACGTCGAGATCACGCTCGATCCCGGCGAGATGGCCGTCGCCGAGGCTGGCGCGATGATGTACATGACGCCGGGCATCCACATGGAGACGGTCTTCGGCGACCCGTCGAAGCAGGCTACGAGCGGCTTCCTCGGCAAGCTCAAAGCGGCCGGTCAGCGCGTCCTGACCGGCGAGTCGCTGTTCATGACGACGTTTCAGAACCGCGGTAACGAGCGCGAGCAGGTCGCGTTCGCAGCGCCGTACCCGGGCAAAATCCTGCCGATGGACCTCGCGCGGATCGGCGGGGAGCTGATCTGCCAGAAGGACTCGTTCCTGTGCGCGGCGCGCGGCGTCGAGATCGGCATCGCGTTCCAGAAGCGCCTCGGGGTCGGCTTCTTCGGCGGCGAGGGCTTCATCATGCAGCGCCTGACGGGCGACGGCATGGCGCTCGTGCACGCTGGGGGCACGCTCGCGAAACGAACGCTCGAGCCGGGCGAGGTGCTACGCCTCGACACCGGGTGCTTGGTGGCGCTCGAACCGCACGTCGACTACGACATCGAGTTCGTCGGCGGGCTGAAGAACACCCTGTTCGGCGGTGAAGGCCTGTTCTTCGTCAAGCTGACCGGCCCGGGCGATGTGTGGCTGCAGTCGCTGCCGTTCTCGCGTCTCGCGGGCCGTGTGTTCGCGGCCGCGCCGCAACGCGGCGGATCGCGCGGCGAGGGATCGATCCTCGGCGGGCTCGGGAATCTGCTCAACGGCGACAACGGTTAGCTGTCCGTTGAAAACGGGCCGCTAACCCGCCGACGGTGCAGGCGCGGCCCCGGGCCCCATCGGGAGCGCCCGGCCGCGCAGGTCGCCGATGACATCGGCGGCGCCGTAGGACTCGCCGAAGATGTCGAGCAGTCGCTTGACGCCGTGCAGCAGATCGTCGCCCGCCGTGATCAGCGGCTTCTCCAGGGCGCCGAATCGGCGCACCTGAGGCAGACCGACGTTTGCCAGCAGCGAGTTGCACAGGCACTTGCGTCCCGCCGTCTCTTCCGCGTCGCCGCCCTTCTTCTGCCAGATCTCGATCGGCTCGGCCGGGCAGCGGAAGCCGACCGCGCCGGAGTCCGTTTCGTACGCGGTCCGCAGATAGCCGAGGTCGCAGACGCGTCGGCGCTCCTGGTAGGTCTCATCCTCGGCGAGGCTGTCCTCCAGCCCCTGAACGACCTTGAACGGAAACCCCGTCGGCGACGCGATCGGGTCGGTATAGACGCCGGCCGTGCCCGCGCGAACGCGGTCGAGGATCTCCTGCTTGATCGCGCCCTCAAGTCCGGACTCGCGACAGAACGCGAAGACCGTACCGACCTGGATGCCGGCCGCGCCGAGCTCCTTGGCCTCGCGCAAGCCGCTCGCCCGCGCGCGGGAACCAGCGAGCCAGAACGGCAGGCCGAGGGCCCCGATCCTGGCGAGGTTGACCTCGTCACGAGGACCGTAGATCGGTTCGCCGGCGGCGTCGAGCTCGAGCTTGCCCCGCGGGGGAGCGTTGTGGCCGCCCGCGGTCGGCCCCTCGACGACGAATCCTTCGATCGATCCCGTCGATCGCTTCATGAGCATCTGAGCCAGCGTCACCGACGCGATGATCGCGAAGAAACGCGGCCTGGTGAGCGACGGCAGATGGTCACCGAACGTCGCACGCGGATCGAAGCGCAGTCGCGCGTCAGCGAGTGTCGTTGCGGAAGGGTCGATCGCGAGCTTGAGGCTCGCCTCGCGGTGCGCGGCCAGGTTGTCGAGCGCGCCGGGAATCTCGCGAGGAATCCCCGCGCCCATGAGCACGACGTCGACGCCCGCCAGCATCGCGCCGTACAGCGCGGGAAGCGTCGGCAGCTGGATCTTCTCGAGCAGGTTGATGCCGACGAGTCCGCCGTGCCCCTCCTTCGCGAGAAACACCTCGACGAAGCTGCCCGCGACGGTCAG
>CAYMRB010000398.1:0-9562 GCA_964392615.1 uncultured Planctomycetia bacterium
TGCAGGCTGGATCGATCGACGTTCAATCGCAGAACATAGACCTGGCTATCGGTATCGGTTCCCCAGATCAAATCGCGTCGGGCGTCGAACATCAGCGCGTCCGATCGGCGGTGCGGGAACTCCCGCGTCGTGCGGCCCGATCGCTTGCCGGCGGGATAGCCGATGTCGAGCGTCACCCAACGATTGCGCGCGCAGTCGTAGGCCGGTGTCGGAGTATGATCGCCCGCGTTCCTCAGATAGGTGCCCATCAATAGCAGATCGCTCCCGGGGTGGTAGCAGGACTTGTCGACCGTCGCCAGGCGGCTTGCGTGCTGTCGACCCTCCGGCAAGAGCTCCGTCGCGACGCTCGTCTTCAGGTCCAGCGACCAGACTCGCCCGTCGTAGGGCTTTCCGTAACCCTGCGTGTTGACGATGAGGACGCGGTGGCGCTTCGAGTCGTAAGCGATCGACGAGTTGTCAACGTACGCCCCGGGTAGCTTGTCGCCAGTCACCTCGAGCTCCACCCACCCCCCGCGGACATGGTCGAACCGGTGGACGCGACCGTTCTTGTCCCAACACACCGCGCCGTCCGGAGTCGCCGCCAGGGTCAGCGTGTAGAAGCAGCTACCGTATTGCATGGCGACCGGCTTCCGGCCCCGACCGACCCAGTCGCCCTCGTCCGGATCGTAGACGTAGTAGTGACGCGGCCGTCCGGCCTTGATCATCATCCGGCTCGGCGGATCGTAGGCGTAGTTCTGGTAGGTGTGGCCGGTCATCCAGGGTCTTCGGTTGAAGTTGAGCCCGTTCGGATAGCTCGTGTTGCTGTAGAGCTGACCGAGCGGGAACTCGACAGGAAAGGGAAGCTCCCATCGATTCGTCGAGAAGTGGAAGTGGGGTACGTCGGTTCCCCCGTGCGCCGAGTGCCCCCCGCTCCACCGGAGAATCATGTCGCGAGACGGATCGATGCGCGCCGTTCCCCAGTCGCGATTGAGCCGGGGACGGTGTGGTGGATCGGTGCGCACCCATTCGTTCACCGGAAGGGCTGCGAGCCACGCCTCGAACTTCGTCTCGTCGGGTTTCGGACCGGCGAGGTAGAAGTCGGGATGAAACGGCCCCGTCCGGTAGACACGCGAGTCCGCTGGGACCGCCTCTCCCCGTGTCGTCCTCCACTGGTTTTTCCGCAGGTCGTAGATCCACGGTCCGTCATCGATGTCGACGTACTGCCCGCCGACGTAATCGGTGTTCGATGAATACGTGTAGCCGCCCGTCATGCGGATCGTCCCGTCCCCCACCGCTTCCAGCCGATGGTTGGCGCGAGGACGAGGAGCGCTGTCGGGGTGACGCTGCATCCAGCGCCGTCTCGCCGGATCGAAGACCCACGTGTCGTTCGTCAAGTAGTCGAGGTGATCGCCTCCGAAGAGCACGAAGAGCTTCGTGCGCTCGTCGTGGACGAGAGTCTCGCCCGGCGGTCCCGTCGCTCCGCCGGGCAGACGGGCAACGCCGCAGTTCATCGCGCGTGGCGGGGGTTCGGCGTCCAGGGCCTCGGCGGCAAGCTCGACCTGGATCTGCGCGCGATGGAAGCTCTGCAGCTCGCTCGCGTCCGTTCCTTCACGAAACGCTGGCAGCTGCTCCCGCCCTATCTTCAAGTGTCGAGCCGCGACGAGCGCTTGCCCTCGCTCGTACTCGTCGCCCGAAACCGTCGGCAAGACCGTTTCGAGGGCGAGGAATTCGCGGGCGAGCCGCGACAGGCGCGGGATCACGTCACGACCCAGCCGCCGGGCCTCGTCGGCCTCGCCCAGGCCCTTGAAGTAGATAGCGCGCGCGGCGGCGAGCGTCCTCTTCGCCTCCGCGCGAAGAGCCCAGGCTCGCTCGTAGTGCGAACGCAAGGAGCTCCTGGCGCGAAGCTCCTCGTGAATCGCCTTCCACTCGCCGTCGATGAGCAACCGGGTATGCGGTCGCCCATCGTCTGCGTCCTGGTCCTGTCCACCGAACGCGAGCCCGAGATCGCCCGACGGACGACACTCCGCCCTCCAGATCACCCGCTGCTTCAAGTCGACGGCGCTCAAGCGATAGGGCGACCCTCGCTGAGCCGGAGCGACAGACGCCGAGCCGATCGCCAGGAGTATCGCGGCGCCGAAGAGGGTTCGCTCGCACCACTGACTCAACCGTCTGTCTCCTTGATCACGACGAACACGCTGAACTCGCTCTGGATGGGAACGCCGAAGGCCTTCCCGTGGCAGACGCCCTCGTCCACGGGCGCATGCCGACACCGTGAAGGATGTTGCCACGGGCGCGGATGTTCCTGCTCGGCCGGCTGCCTCCGATCAGAAACGGTCCCCTCCCGTACGCGATGTTCTCCTCGACGAGGAAGCCGCGTCCGGTCGCGAAGACGTAGTACCCGTCGTCACCTTCCGGCGCTGCGATGATGGCCGGATCGGCCGATCCGACGAGGACATTCCCGATCGGGTCAGCCGTGTCGGAATCGCCGGGCTTCTCCGGCGTGCCGACGTCGGCCCCCCACTCGAGCACGAGCAGCGAAACGGCCTGCCGCGGCAGTCGAAAGCGCAACGCCGTCTGCGCGTCCCGGATGCGAACCTCCCGCACACCCGTCGATCCCCACTTGAGCCCTGGTGTCCCGTCCCCGGAAGTGAGCAGGTTGTGCGCGCGGAAGTACACGTGCTTGGGGCGCAAGGCGCCGAGTTCGGCGACGAGCTTCCTGCCATGGGGCATCGTCGCGTAGTTCGGCTCGTCCGCCCCGAAGAAGCGCCAGATCGGCCTCCACTCGCCGCGCGAACGCGTGGCGTCGACGCGCATAGCGACGGAGAACGGTGGTGAATCGACGGCCAGGGCGAGGCTCGGGCCGATCATCGAAATGACCGACAACGCGGCGAGACGGGTCGAGAGGGATCTGGGCATGGAGGTCGAGCTCCTCGATTCAGAGCCAGAGTATCCACTCAGGATACCGGATTCGGCACGCGAAACCGGAGTCGGTGCCGGGACAATCGTCAGGGGGGAAATCTTCAAGTGGACCGTTCTGCCATGCCGTGTGCTGACTCGATGTCGTCGACCGTCTGCCTCGCCGTCCTGCTCCTCTGTTCTCCGCACGCGGCGCAGGCGTCGCCACGAGCCGGAACCCTCTCCTTCGGCTGGGCCGAGACGGAGATCACTCCCCCGAAGCCTGTGGCGATCTGTGGCCAATACGGCACACGGATCAGCGGCCGTGTCCATGATCCGATCAGAGCGACGGCCCTCGCGCTCGAGACTCGTCGCGACACGGACGGCGAGGTGCTCGACCAGGCCGTACTCGTCTCGTGCGACCTCGTCGCCGTGCGCAGGCTGATCGTCGAACGGGTGCGCCGTCAGGTGGCGTCGCGCGCCAAAGACCTGGACGTGCGCAAGATCGTCGTGTCCACGACGCACACCCACACCGCGCCAGCGCTCACCGACACCGAGGAGACCGACCTGCACCCCCACGACTTTCTCGGCAGCTGGGCGTACCGAATCCCCGCCGACCGGTCCGACGTGATGAGGCCGCGCGCGTATGTCGACTTCCTGGTCGAGCGACTCGCCGATGTCGTCGTCAACGCGTGGCAAGCCCGCGCGCCGGGCAGCTTCGGCTCGGCCCTCGGGCACGCCGTCGTGGCGCACAACCGCCGCGCCGTCTTCTCGGACGGCACGGCCCGCATGTACGGAGACACCAGCGACCCGTCGTTCGCCCACATCGAGGGCACCTCGGACCACTCTGTCGACGTGCTCTTCTTCTGGCGCGTCGATCGGCTGGTGGGCTTGGCAGTGAACGTCTACTGCCCGTCGCAGGAAGTCGAAGGCGAGAGCTACCTGTCTGCCGACTTCTGGTACGACACCAGGAAGCTGCTGCGCGACCGCTACCATCGCGAGCTCCGCATCCTGCCCCTGTGCGGCGCCAGCGGCGACCAATCGCCTCACGTGATGTGGAACAAGAAGGCGGAGCGCCGCGCACTGGAGCAGTCGGGAACCAGCTCGCGGCAGAACATCGCGCGTCGTATCGCCGATGCGGTCGTTCGCGCTCACATGGTCGCGCGGCGCAGCTCGAGCGGCGACACGCGATTCGAGCATCGCGTCGCGATGACACCGCTGCCGGTGTGGAAAGTGACCGACGCGCGGCTCGCAGAGGCGCGCGATACCTACGAGGCGGGCAAGGATCATACGGAGACGCTGAGCAGTCCGGACTACATCGACTGGCGCGTCAGCCGCACTCTCATCGCCCGCCACGCGCATCAGGACCGCGCCCCGTACTACCGCGCGGAGCTTCACTTTCTGCGCCTCGGTGACGTCGCCGTGGCGACGAACCCCTTCGAGCTCTTCGTCGACTACGGCGTGCGGATCAAGTCCGCCAGCCCCGCGGCGCAGACCCTCGTCGTCCAGCTGACCGCCGACTGCGCCGCCTACTTGCCGACGAAGCGCGCTGTCGCCGGCGGCGGTTACAGCGCTCGGATCGTCGACGGTATCGTCGGACCGGACGGCGGCGACGTGCTCGTCCGCGAGTCAGTGAAGGCGCTTGCCGACATGTGGCGGTGACGGCGAGCCCTCGTGCGGGCCGCCGCCTTACCTCGGCTCGCCGCCGTTCTTTCGTCGATCCGCGTAGCGGTCGAGTTCGATAAGGATCGGCTCGGCGGGTGGGATATCGCAGCGCACGGTCCAGCCATCGTCCGTGCCGCGATCCGGGACGATGCGCAATGCCAGGCCCCGAAACTCCCGCTCGCCCGAGGCGATGGCCTTGAGCGGCCGGGTCACGTCCATGATGATTCGTTTGGCCGGACGGTACTCAGGCGTGTCCGCCGGTTGCCGGGGGATGAGAGCCGTGGCGGCGATTCCGGTCAGCTTCTTCACGTCGGCCGCCTGGCCGGGCGCGATCCGTCGGTCCAGGAATACCACGCCGAGCTTGCCGGGTGCCTTGGTGTGGCCTTGACGAACCGGCACGATCAAGCGGGCGGCCGCCACGTCGCGGCCTGTCAGGCTTTCTAGCTCCCTGAGCGCCCCGGACACGACCACGACACCCGCGATGACCTTCCCGTCCTCAGCCCGGTTCTTCGGCCAGCGCAGCGTGCCCTTGGCACTGACTCCTCCTTTCTCGTCGGAGTATTGCACGTAGCGAAGCCGTATTCGAGTCGTCTCCGTCGGCCGGGTCTTCAAGACCGGTGGAGGTTCAGTGCCGACCAGGAACGGATTGGGCAGGCTCACCAGCTCGTCCTCCCGGCCGACGGTTGCGCGGACCGCGCCGACCGGCAGGGGCTGGGGCGCGGCCCCCGGAGCCACCACTTCGCGACGCAGGAATACCATACGCGGGTAGACGGGGAATCGCCCCTTGGGCGTGGGACAGTCGATCTCGAACGTGGCCGGAAGATCGGCGGCCGAGAAGGTCTTCTGCACGCACGTCACCGTATCGGACCAGCGGGCATTGTGCTGTTTGGCGATCTCCTTGCCTTCGTCGCAGAGCTGCGCAAACGACTTGGAACGCGACCCCAGACGATAGGCGTAGGTCACCACCAGTCGATTGTCTCCCAGCGCGCCGGGATCGGCGACCGCGACGGTGATGGCGTTCCTGCCCGGAGAGAGGTAGGGGAGAGATCCGGGGTTGTTCTGGACGATGGCTCGGATCTTCAGAGCCTTCAGCGCTTCTCTGAAAGTCACCTTGATGAAGGCCGCTGTCTGGCCTCTCACCTTGGCCGAGAAGTCTCCGAGATCCGCGGCCTGATAGGTCTTGCCGCCATCCACCGACACCTCTACCGAGTCGGCGCCGACGGCTTCGCCCTGCGCTCTGGTGAGCAGGTAAGGCGAGGCCAGGTGGAGCACGAGGCTTGCGGGCTTGCCGGCCTCGGCCGGGACCAGCGCGTCCCCGGCGTGCTTGACGTTATCCGATCGCGCGAGCGCCTTCAGAAAGGCCGGGTTGGAGAAGTCCGCATCGAAGCTCAAGATCCCGTTGCCGTAGGAACGCGCCGGCTTGCTGTCCACGTACGGCTCGAGCACCAGTCCGAAACCGGGGTTGTTGCGGGTATCCTTGTGCCCCCCACACGTGTGCCGCGGAGCTTCCTTGTGGCCGGCCCAGTACCAGGCACCGGGAATAGCATCCCACGTGTTTTCCAGACTGAAGCCGGGGGCGAGGTGGACGTCGGCTGTGTAGCCGTCATCGGCGTGCTTGAGGCCTCCCCAACCCTCGGCACGGTTCCGCCCGCGATGGGTCTTCAGGCCCTCGATGACCCCGGAGAGCGTGTCACCGCAGGCCAAGAACTCGGGAGCGCGCCAGTTGACCTGGTCGTCGTTCAGGACGAACGGGTTGTCCTTTCGGTACACGCAACGGCGACCCTCGTCGAAGATGTAGATGTCTTGAATCAAGGTGGATGCGTCGCCATTCAGGTCGTCTTCACCCGCAATGGTGCGTCCGCCTTGGCCGTCTGGCATCCAGCCGTAGAACTTCAGAAACACATCCAGATAGTGCCAGCGATCGTCGTAGCGCGCCTCGACGGTGGTATGGCCGCGCCAGCCCACGAAGCGCCAGTCCCAACCGAGCTCACGCCAGATGGCGGACTGGATGGCATGCAGGCCCCCGCACAAGCTCCAGCCGTAGCAGTTGATCTCCTTGAGCGCAGGCACGCCGCCCGGCTCCGTGGGATATGCCCGGTGGTAGTGGGTCAGTTGCATGAAGTTGTAGATCGCGATGGCCCGGGCGTCGTTGTTCGAGCAGCCGCGCGTGACCGTCTGGGCGATGCTCTCGAGCGAGGTGCAATCCGGCGCGTGATCCGGAAGCACCTTGATCTGGCGTACCAATCCCGGAGGGTCGGGGGGAGACGTGCCCTCCGAGGCGGCCGAGGCCACAGTCGCGACGAGCGCGGCGACGGCGCTCGCCATAAAGATCAGAGGTGAATGTCCGTTCATCGTCGTACGCTGCCTATTGGTAAACTCTCGAGGTTGTCCGCGAACCCTGCTGTGTCTCACGGGATCACTTCTTCCCGACACAGTACACGTTGCGAGACGCTCCCGTCCCGATCGAGTGCCGCGATCACCGACGAGCCGAAGACGACGTACACTCGTCGGTCGTCTGCAGCCGGTGTCGGAGCCGCGTATCCACCTCCCGGGCCGCTACGGAAATCGCTTCGCAGCCACGGGCCGGGTCGAATCGTCACATCCCACAGTCGCTCGCCATCCGCCGTGCGATAGCAGAGTACGTGATGCTCCGGGATCACCTTGGTTCGATCCTTCACCGACTCTGCCCATCGCGCTGTCGTGACGAACAGTCGACCTCCCTGGATCACCGGGCTGGCGTGCCCTTCACCGACCAGGGGAGACTCCCACAGCACGTTCTCGCGCTCGGGACCGCCCCACCGGAGCGGCAGGTTCTTCTCCGGCGTGATCCCGAGTCCGGTCGGCCCTCGAAACTGTGGCCAATCGTCGCCGCGCACGACCGGGGCGAGCAGCAGAATCACACAGGCGAGGACACGCGAATCCCAGTTGCACACGGTTGATCGCACGAGCTGTATCCTTGACGCGGCGGCTGCGGGTGGATCCCTTCCGGGCGCCGAACGTGTATCGTAGCCCTTCTATGGATCACACGTAACCGTCGAGCCGCATACGTCGAGCGGACACCTCGCGGAGGAGTGACCATGCACCGACTCTCACTATCGATCCCGAGCCTGCTGTGCACCGTGATCCTGCTGTCGGCTGCTCCTCTGCCGGCTGGTGTGTACGACATCAAGATCGTGACCGACGGATCACCGGACTACAGCGACCTGCCCAGCTTGATCCATAGCGCGACCTCCGGCTGGGACACGCCGGCCGAGAAGTGCTGGGCGCTGTTCTACTGGACGCACCTCGCGAGGCGTCAGACGAATCCGATGATCGTCCACGGCGTGGAGTGCACCGACCCCATCCGGCAGTTCAACGACTACGGCTACGCCATGTGCAGCACGGTCGCCGGGATGAACTGCTCGCTCTGGCAAGCGATGGGATACGACGTGAGATTCTGGGACATCCACGCCCACACGGTCTCCGAGGTGTTCTACGACGGTCGCTGGCATATGTACGACGACAGCATGTCCGCGATCTACTCGCTCTGTGACGGAGTGACGATCGCAGGCGTGGAGGACATCGGTAAGGCGGGCAGCTGCGCTGCCTCCCGAGGCGAGGTCGAGATCGGCCACATCGCCAAGTACCACTGCCTCTGTGCCAACGCACCTCTCTCGTTTCTGACGGGTGCGGACTGCCCGCGCTCGCTCGAGGAGGAGGCTCGTTGCTTCCACCCGAACTCGCTCAAGCACAGGTGGTACTACCTGAACCAGGACCGAGGGCACCGGTTCCGGCTCAACCTTCGCCCCGGCGAGGCCTACACTCGGCACTACAGGAAGCTTGGGGACAGCCCCGAGCACTACGTGGCCAACAACGGCAAGGACCCGGAGTCGCTCAACCCCCGCTACCGCCTGCGCGGTAACGGCGTCCGGACCTTCGCCCCTCCGTTGAGCCCCGAGCGTCTCGAGGAAGCGGCGCACTCGATGTCGGGCGTCGCCGCCGTGACGCCGCAGGGGGTGCAGCCGTCCCGAGCCGGCCGACCCGGTGAGGTGGTGTTCAAGATCGAAGGCGCGAATATCATCACCGCGATCTCGCTCGAGGCGACCGTCGTTCGCAAGGGAGCCGGAGACAGTATCGAGATCTCGGCGAGCACGACACACGGCCGGACGTGGAAGCCGGTCTGGAAGTCCACCGCGGTCGGACGCGAGGAAATCGAGTTGGACCTGCCTCGCGAGGTGAACGGCTGCTACGAGGTCCTCCTCAAGGTCACCCTGTCGGCACGGACGGCAGCCGAGGATGCGCGGCTCGAGCGGCTCCGGGCGCGAACGCTGACGATGCTCAACAGCAAGACGCTGCCGCGGCTGAACTGGGGAGAAAACACGGTCTACGTGGGAGCCGGCGAGCGGACGGAATCGACCGTCGTATGGCCGGATCTCCGCAAGGGGCGGTACGAAGATCTCGTCGTGGAGCAGAGAAACATCGTCGCGGATCCCGAGCACACCGGTTATCAGGGCGTCCTCTACGCCGACCGTCCTCGCGAAGAAGCCTACGTCGTGTTCCGGATCGACACACCGCGACCGGTGACGCGACTGACGTACGGCGGCCGGCTGTACAATCGCGCGCCGGGTTCGCGAATCGAACTCCTCCATTCCTTCGACGCGGGGAAGACATGGACGACGAGCCACACGTTCAGCGACACGTCTGCGCCCTGGGACGACATCCACTTCGAGGAGGTCCGGTCGATCCCTCCACGCACCCGGTCGGTACTCCGCAAGTATCGCCTCATCGGTCCCGAAGCGGGCCGAGCGGCTTGCAGTCTCTACAGCATCCGCATGGAGGCGAGCTACCGACCTCCACCCACGGAGTTCGAGCCGCTGGAAGTGACGTTTCACTGGAGTGAAGTCGAGGCGGACTACACGCTCGTTCCGCGCCGCCATACGCAGATCGTGAGGAGCGTGCCCTTCACCTACAACGTGACGGTGGGCGGTGAGGATCACCCCGTCGTGAATCGGCTGAGCGTGAAGCCTTGGGAAGGGTCGGAGAC
>CAYMRB010000399.1:0-9457 GCA_964392615.1 uncultured Planctomycetia bacterium
GACTCCGACTCCGACTCCGACTCCGACACCGACTCCGACTCCGACTCCGACTCCGACTCCGACGCCGACGCCGACTCCGGCCGCCCCTTGATCCCGCTACCGCCGATCGGCATGCTGATGGTCTTCGGGCAGCGATGGCTGCGACGCTGGCTTGGCGCTAGCGGCAGTTGCACGCGGATCGAGGCTCGCTTCTCGTCGTGCTCGCACGGAGACAGACCACCGTGAAACCCACTCGCGACGCCGTCCTCTTCTTGGGGCTCGTCCCCTGGCTCTCGGCTCTTCCCGTCGGCGCTCAGGAATTCGACGTCGGCCTGGATGTCGACGACGTCGCCGCCAGCGAGCTCCAGGTATCCGACACCCACCTCGGGATAGAAGTCCACGATGCGACGGGCCGCTACATCGTCACGCTCGACCGAGCCACCGGTGAGGAGCTCGCCCGCTTGACGATCTCCACGCCGCCGAGGCAGCAGACCTGGAACGTGCGCCTCTTCGGCGATCGAGTGCTCGTCCATGACATGCTCTTCGATGCCCGCTTGGGCGATCGGGTCGCCGGATTCCCCTCCGGTCGGGTCGTCGCTGCCGGTGAGCAGATCTTCGTGCACGACCCGCAGAAGAGGCGCCTCGAGATCTACCGCGGCGACGGCAAGATCGTCCGCGCGATCAGCTTTCGCAAGCTCAAGTTCGACGCACAAACCGCGCTGATCCCTGCATCGACGGGCATCGTCCTGACCGGCCAAGGTTCGGTCGCGAGGATCACGGCCAAGGGTCAGACCGCATGGCGAACCAAGCCCGGCCTGCCGCCCCACGCCTTCATCTCCGGGATTTGGCGCGTCAGCGGAAGGGACCGCGACGAGCTTCTGACGTGCACTTTCACGTCGGCAGGAGCCCCGAGATCAAGAACGTTCTGCGTGTTCTCGAAAGGACGCGCGCGGACGTTTGCGGTGCCGGGAGCGAATTGGCGATTGGTCACCGGCGACGTGGTCGGCTGCGGCCCCTTCGACGGCCTGTTCCGTCGCGACAAGCGGCGCTACCGGGTGGTGTCGCTCGGTTCGGGCGCGAGCGGGATCGTCGTGCTGGATCTCGACCGCTGCAAGGAGGTCGCGCGGTACGAGGGCGTCATGATCGTCGGCGAGGGCTACGCTCTCGTCGTCGGACAGAGGAAGGTCTTCGACGTGGTGACCGGAAAGACCGTGCTCGAGGTGGCGAGCGACTACGACGTCACGCTCGGGCGTCACTACGTCATCTGCACGAAGGGCCGGCGCTTCGAGATCGTCCCGCTGGGGGAGAGCGATGGCTGGAAGGGCAAGCTCCCCGCGGGCTGCGAGCTGGCGGAGGGCTACGGCTGCAACGACCCGCACCGTTTCGCCTTCTGGCCCACGACCTCAGCGGACGGCCCGACGCATACGGGATATCTGGACGTGCGCACGCGGAAGCTCCGCTCGCTGGGCCGTGTCGATCCGCGCGGGCGTCCCAAGCTCCACGACCTCCACTTCGGCGAGGAAACGACGTTCGTCGTCTACGCCGCGAAGGAGGACAGGAGCCTGCGCGTGCGATCGCGGCCGGTACCGAAGAAGCGGTAGTCGCCGTCGTTGTCGAGGAGGGAATTCTGCCGCTGCACGACGCTGGCCTCGCCGCCGTGATCTGGTAGAGTGGGCACTTCGAACTCGCCTGTCATGAAGAGAATCGTCCTGCGTCTTCTGCTCCTCGGGGCTTTCTCGGGGCTTGTGACCGCGGTTGCCGTCCTCCTGTCCTCCTCTCCGGAGACTACCGGGGAGTCGACGGGGCGTACGCTCGTGGCGTGGAACGCCGAAGCTCGTGTCGTTTCCCACCAGTTGCGCGGGCTGACCGACGCGGAGCTCCGGTCCCTCGAGAGCGCGCTGTCCGCCGACGATCGTCGGTTTGCGCCTGGATACGAGGCGTGGCTCCTGCGCCCGGGGCTCGAGCGCAGCTATCGGGCCGCGGCCGTGGACGCCCTCGCGACGCTGCGCTCGACGGACGCGGTGACCGTCATCTCGACCGCGCTCGAACGGCTCGACGAGGAGGACGGCAGCGCCGACGGCGACGTCTTCCACGATCTCGCCGGACTCCTGTCGGCGTGCTCGCGCGACGAGCTGCGCGCTCGCCGCACCCGCCTCACGAGCCTCGCGCGGCACGCCCAGCGCGCGATGACGCGGCGGATCGGCTGGTTCGGCCTCCTGCGCGCGAACCGCTCCTTCGCCGACGTCCGGCGCCTCGCGCTCGACAGCGAGCACGGTCACGGCGACGTCCTCGCGTGCCTGCCGATGCTCGACGACGTGTCGCTGCGCACTCTGAGCGCCGAGCTGCTCCCGCACTTGGTCGAGACGCTCGACGCCGAGGGCTCCGACGCGACCTCGCGACGCCTCTCCGTCGATGCGCTGAGCTGGCTTCCAGGCCGCGAGGAAGAGGCGTTCGATCTGCTCGCGGCGTCCATTCGCGCCGGGCGCGACGGCGACGCCGCGATCCGCTCGCTGCACCGCATCCCGCCGCGGTATTGGCGCGACGGCGAGATGCTGCCGCTGGCGCGATCCGTCGTCGAGTTCGTCGAGAAGTCCCCCGCGCGGCGCCGCAGCGCGCAGTCCTTCCCGCTGAGCGCGGAGCCGGCCCTGCTCGACGCCGTGCAGCTAGGGTACGACCTCGCCGCGCAGCTCGGCGCCCGAGGCAACGCGGAGCGCGGTCGCGAGATCCGCCGCGCCCTCGACGCGCTGATCCCGGCCGACGCGCGCGTCGCGCTGGTGCGGACGGTGCCCCACCGCGAACGATACGACCGAGACGTCGTCGCCGTCGAGGCCGGCGCGCCGGTCCGACTCGTCCTCGACAACGCCGACATCCTGACGCACAACCTCGTCGTCGTTGCATCGGACGCGGTCGAGTCGATCGGTCGCGCGGCGCAGTTGCTGCAGCTGGGCGACTCACGCCGTCCGTTCGTCCCGAACGCCCCGCAGGTGATCGGCGCGACCGATCCCGTCCCGCCGCGCGGGCGAGCCGAGGTCCGCTTCACCGCGCCGCAGAAGCCCGGACAATACGCATACATCTGCACGATCCGAGGGCGCTGGACGCGAATGGTCGGCACGCTGGTCGTCGTGGCCGACCTCGATGCGTGGTACGCCGCGCCGACGATCCCGGCCGGTCGGACCGTGACCGAGACGAAGTGAGCGCGCTCGCTCCGCGGCTCCCGCGGAGAGGGCTTGTGCCGCCCCCCCCCGGCTCAGTACCGTACGCGATTCGAGCTGGAGAGCCACCGCATGGACGACTCACTCGACTACGCTGCCGTCGGTCTCATCTGTGGGCTCGAGGTCCACCAGCAGCTCCTCACCGACCGCAAGCTCTTCTGCCGCTGCCCGGCCGGCCTCTACACCGGGGACTACGACGGCACCGTCCTCCGCCACATGCGACCGACTCTCTCGGAGCTGGGCGAGTACGACGGCACCGCGCTGATGGAGTTCAAGACCAAGAAGAACATCGTCTATCTCCTGCACGAGAGCAACGTGTGCACGTACGAGCTGGACGACACGCCGCCCTTCCTGATCAACACCAAGGCGCTGGACGTGGCGATCGAGCAGTGTCTCATGTTGACCTGCGACATCGTGGACGAGGTGCACATCGCCCGGAAGCAGTACCTGGACGGCTCCATCCCCACCGGGTTCCAGCGCACGGCCATCGTCGGCGTCAACGGCAGACTGCCCTTCCGCGGCCGCGAGCTCTCGATCACCCAGGTCAGCGTGGAGGAAGACAGCTGCCGCGAGGTGTTCGACAAGGGGCACCTCATCGTCTGGCGGGCCGACCGGCTGGGCACGCCCCTCATCGAGACGGTGACCGGCCCGGAGCTGCGCACGCCCGAAGAGGTGAAGGAGGCGATCCTGCTGATCGGCCGGGTGTGCCGCAGCACGCTACACGTGCGCACCGGCATGGGTGCGAGCCGGCAGGACATCAACGTCTCCGTTCGCGGCGGCAGCCGGGTCGAGATCAAGGGGGTGCCGAAGGCCGGCTGGGCTCCGGCACTCGTGCACAGCGAGGCGGTCCGGCAGGTCAACCTGCTGAAGTTGCGCGAGGAGCTGCACCGTCGGGGTTTCGATCAGCCCGAGAAGATCGCGGTCGAGCACTTCGACGTCACGTGGCTCTTCAACTCCTCCCCCATGGACTGTCTGCGCCAAGAGGGCTTCAAGCGCTTCGTCGAGGAGCAGCGCCTGCGCCCGGAGTTCGAGCTGGGGGAGGGCGAGTTCTGCGTCCGAGCCGTCCGCCTGCCGGGACTGCGCGGCACGCTTTCCTGGCCCGGGCAGCCGGGCTTCACGTTCGCCCACGAGCTGGCGGGACGAGTCCGGGTCGTCGCTTGCCTCGACCAGCAACCCATCCTGCTTCACAGCGAGAAGTGGCCGGACTACCTCGGTGCGCAACAAGAGCTGGAACGCGTCCGCAAGAAGACCGGCTGCGGACCGGAGGACGCGCTGGTCGTCGTCTGGGGTCCGGAGCAGGACACCGTCTGCGCGGCCGAGGAGATCCGCCTGCGCTATGCCGATGCTACCATCGGCGTTCCCAACGAGACCCGTCAGCCCTTCGCCGATGGCTCCACGGACTTCGAGAGGATCCTGCCCGGCCCGGACCGGATGTATCCCGACACCGACAGCCCGCCCCATCGCATCCTGCGAGAGCGGGTGGAGAAGCTCCACGCGGCACTTCCCGAGCCACCGTGGATCCGCGAGCAGCGCTACGCCGAGGCCGGCCTTCCGCTGCCCGTGATCCACTTCCTCATCCGCCGCGGTGGTGCTCGCCTGGTCGACCTCGTCGTCGACCGCGGTGTCGCCGACGTGTGCAGCGCCGGCTTCTTCTTCGGCGAGAAGATCAAGAGCCTGCGCCGTCGAGGTGTCGATGTGGACGCCATCGCCGACGAGCGCTGGTGCGAGCTGTTCGGGCTGTTCTCCGAATACGACGTGCTGCGCGAGGCCTGGAAGCCGCTGGTCGAGGCGATGGCGCGCCAGCCCGATCACAGCGTGCGGGAGATCGCCCGTGCTGACGAGCTCGGGAAGCCGCCGCCGCAGTGGCGGGAGATGGTGCAACGGGCCGCCGGTGAGGCCCTGTCCGAGAACGCCCTTCGCGACCCCGACCAGGAGCTGCGCTTCCTGATGGGACGGGCGCTACACGATCTGCGGGGCCGGGTCCCGGTTGCCGCGGTGGCCGAGGTTCTGCGCGACCGGATGGAGGCTCTGGAATGAGTGAGAAGTCGGACGGGCTCAAAGGTTATCGCGGCCTGGCCCGCAGCCGTCTGGAAGAATGGGGCGTCCAGGTCTGGAGCGACGTGCGCGTCGTCAACGCTGCCGGCAGCGTCTTCGAGGGCGTCATCCTGCCCCGTAGCGAAAACTTCGACGACCTGCACTTCGTGGTCAAGATGAAGACGGGGTACAACGTCGGCATCCACGTCGATCGCGTCGCCTCGATCGAGAACCTGGGCTACAAGAAGGCGGTCTACAAGATCCCCGAGAAGGAGTTCCCCACCTCCCCGGACTTGCAGAACGTCACGCTGCTGGGGACCGGCGGCACGATCGCCTCCCGCCTGGACTATCGCACCGGCGCGGTGATCCCCGCCTTCACGCCGGGAGAGCTGTACGGCGCCGTTCCCGAGCTGGCCTCCATTGCGAACCTCACCACCCGCAAGATCTTCGGCGTCTTCTCGGAGAACATGGGCTGGCAGGAGTATGTGACCCTGGCCGAGGCCGTGGGTCGAGAGATCGAGGCCGGTGCCGCCGGGATCGTCATCGGCCACGGCACCGACACCATGGGCCACACCGCGGCCGTCCTCAGCTTCATGATCCAGGACAGCCCGGTGCCCATCGTCCTGGTGGGCAGCCAGCGCAGCTCCGACCGCCCTTCCAGCGACGCGGCCTTGAACCTCATCCATGCGGTGAAGGCCGCCGCCCGGGGCCCCATCGCCGAGGTGCAAATCTGCATGTTCGGCCCCACCTCGGACCGCTACGGCTTGCTGCATCGGGGCACCCGCTGCCGCAAGATGCACTCCTCCTACCGCAGCACCTTCCGGACCGTCGGCGACACGCCGCTATGCCGGGTCAGCGAGGATTCCTTCGAGACACTCACCGATGACTACGTGCGCCGGGACCCCGAGCGACAGGTCAAGATCGATACCGCCCACGACGATCGCGTCACCATCCTCTACTACTATCCCGGCATGAGGCCGGACGTGGTGGAGGCCGTGGTCGAGAAGGGGTATCGGGGCATCGTCATCGCCGGCACGGGATTGGGACACGTCAACCGGCCCCTCTTCCCGGCGCTGAAGAAGGCCGTCGAGCAGGGCGTGCACGTCGTGATGACCGTGCAGACCCTGTGGGGCTACGCCCAGATGTACGTCTACGACACGGGCCGCGACCTCCTCGACATCGGCGTCGTGCCCCTCGACAACATGCTGCCCGAAACCGCGCTGATGAAGCTGGGCTGGGTGCTGGGGCACACCGACGACCACGGCGAGGTCATGCGGATGATGCGGGAAGTGGTCAACCACGAGATCACCCCTCGCGAGCCGCACAACGGCTACCTGATCCTCCAGGGCGGCCTGCCGGAGACGGAGGCGTTTATCAAGGGGCACTGGAAGTAGGGCATGGGCTGACCGCTCGGTGGCCGCCTGACCCCGCGAGCCGCGCCCACTTCTCGCGGCAGCTCAACTCCGCTACGATCGCGCTTCTCCATCCGCGGCGATAGCTGCAGATGGCTCGACGACGTACTCGACGTACTCCACCTCTCCCGGGCCGAGCTCGAGCCGCACCGTTCTGTCTTTCTTGACCTCGAGCGGCTTCGCCCCACGCCAACGCCGCACGGTCGTCCACGGTTCGCGACACGTGATGGTCACGGTCGTTCGCACCGCAGGGTCGACCACCGCCGGCTTCGTCGGCTCCTTGACGACGCCGGCGTTGTGAATCAGCTCGACGACCCAGCCGACGTCGTTGCGGTTCACTTGCCAGTGCACATTGTCACCGCGCACGGCGACCGGTATCGCGCTCCGCACGAGCTCGGCCAGACGCGCGTTCGAGATGGCCGCGGAGCGCCCCGTTGCCGGGTTCGTCCACGCATCGACCACCTCGACCGCTCCCGTCCCGCGCAGCGCCTGGAGATGTGATCCGAGAGCTTTCGCGTGACGCTCGGAGACGAGCAACCGCGAGCCCGCGCGCAGCACGCGGTGGAGATCGCGGACGAGCTCGACGCCGAACTCGATGTCGCCGACGAGCAGCACGACGGGATACGCCGACAGGACGCCTGCGCCCGCGTTCGACAAGAGCACGTCGCAACACTCGCCGAACGGAGTCGGCCGCAGATAGCGCGCCTCGGGATCACCCCGCACGGGCGGCCCGTGAATGAGGTCGCTGCCCGGGAAGAGCTGCTCCTGGAACAAGTCGCGCACCTCGAGGTCGCCGGCGGTCGGCTCGAAGATGCCCCACGGCCGCGCCTTGTAGCCGTTGTATCCGCTGTAGCGATCGAGCACGACCGCGATCGGCGTGAACGGCACGCCGCGATCGTGAGCGCGCTGGAACGCGAAGACCTCACGCGCCTTCTCGCCGTGCGCCGTCAGACGCCAGTCGGTGTCGTTCTCGAAGAAGATGCTGATGCTGTTCTCCGGCGTCACCATCGCCGCGCCGGCGAACCAGAGGTGAAGCCACATGCGCTCGTAGAGGCTCAGCGAGTGCCCCGCGTCGAGGCCGCGGGCGTACTTCCCTTCCATGCGCAGGGGGCCACGCGTCGTGCAAGAACCGTGGAACCACGGGCTCACCTGTCCGGACCACGGCCGCCGCCAACGCCGCGACGCGCCGCGCGCGAACGCGATCTTCGACTGCGTATAGCCGATGTTCTCGCCGAGCTCGAGCCCGATCAGCGGCGATCCCCACTCGGCCACGTACGCCTCGTAGTGCGAGTGCCCGGTGACGCTGAAGTTGTTCCCGCGCATGTGTCGGTCGCGCGTCAGATAGTAGTCCCGGACGATCTCGTACGCCTCGCGGCGGCTCTGCGGCATGCTGTCGAATCCGGCGAGACCCGGCGGCTTCATCTGCGCACGTCGAGTTTCGAACTCGTCGCCGTAGACAGCGCGCCACCAGCCCTCGGCCGACGACAGGTTGTGGAAGTAGTAGCCCCACTCGCCGAGCTGGATCGCGTGAAACACCCCGGCGCGCCTCAGAGGCTCGAGCGCGGCCTCGTCGTCGTCGCTCATGCGAGCGCGCCCGTCCTTCACCTGCATGTCGCCGTAGCCGGGATAGCAGATCACCGGCCAGCCGTTGTCGGCGATGACCTCGAACAGCGCCCGCGACCCGGCGCGCGCCGCGGGGCCAGGATCGAAGCCGTTCGCGAGCCGCTCCCGGCGCAAGACGCCGATGAGTTGACGCAGGCGCTCCGGCTCCCCCGGCGTACCGTAGAGCGTGAACACGAACTCCTCGTGACCCGGCAGGAGCTGCGGCCGCCAGATGCGCGCTCGCTGTGATCCGAGCGCCCGCGCGATGACATCACCGCGCTCGTTCGCACGCGCACGCAAGCCCTCTCCCGGCTCGTCGATCTCCACACGGCTCTTGTCGATGCGCACGACAGCCGATGTTCCGGGCTCGTCCGCGCGGACGGCAGCCGCGACACACACGAGCAGAAAGCCGAAGAGCGTGGCCAGCGGCCGCGACGACATCGCGTCTTCCCTTTTCAACGGACTGTCAACATGACTTCGAGCAGGCGGCCTCTACCGCGCCGGGCGCAGCACCACCGTGATCGGAGTCCGCTCCGGTGGCACGGCCGCCTCGTTGGCTTGATAGATCGTGTCGTCGCTGCCGGCGCGCAGCGGGTTCTCGAGGATGGCGGTCGCATCGTGATACGTCGTCACGATGCTCTGAATGAAGTTCGCAGCGTACGCGACGTCCTCGGGATCCGCCGAGCCCGCCTGCATCGTCGAGCCCGTGAAGACCCACTCGACGCGTGGCATCGACCGCTTCGCCTTCCCATCGAGCACCCAGTCCTCCGCCCGCGCGCTCCGGTCGACGCCGCCCTCGTCCTTCCAGCGCACCTCGACGATCACGGCCGCGCCATGCGGCGGCACGAACTCGCCCCCCTCGAGCTTTGCCGGCTCGCCCGGCTCGAGCCCGAGCGCGAGCAGGCCCGCATGAACGCCGCTCGGTACGCAATCCATGACGACCACCGCCTCGTGCGTCTTGCCCTCCGGCGCGCATGCGAACACCTCGATCGCCCCGCGCTGCTGGTTGACGTGGCCGGCGATCTCGAGGCGGCGCTTCTGCGGCAGGTACGCGACGCCCATGCCAGCCAGGATCGCGGCGAGCTCGGCGTCGGCGGGGTGGACGGTGGCGGAGGCGGAGGCGGAGTCGGTGGCGGTGTCGGAGTCGGACTCGGAGTCGGACTCGGGGTCGGGCTCGGTGTCGGAGGAAGAGGACAAGGCGGAGGGCCAGTCGCACTG